>JAUNLD010000069.1:0-678 GCA_030532425.1 Lautropia sp.
TGTGGCTGTGGCTGTGGCCATGATGAGGCTGATCGCCATCCTTCAGCAACCAGGCGCTGAGCAGGTTCACCAGCAGCCCCAGCATGGCCGTGCCAATGGCCGGGTCATGGCCAATCGGCAGTGGGTACAGCAGGCGCTCGACCGAACGCCACAGCATCAGTGCCGCCACCGCCACCAGCAGCAGAGCGCTGGTATAGCCCCCCAGAATCTCGATCTTCCAGGTTCCGAAGCTGAAACGGCCATCGTGGCGATAGCGCGCTGCCATCCGGTAGGCAAACACCGCCAGCCCCAGTGCCAGCGCATGCGAACTCATGTGCCAGCCATCGGCCAGCAGCGCCATCGAATTGAACAGCCAGCCCACGCCGATCTCGGCCATCATCACCGCCAGCGTCAGGCCCATCACCCAGCGCGTCCGGCGCTCGGCCGCCGGATTGCCCTGCCCGAACACCCCGGCATGACGGCAATGCCCTGCCGTATCAGCGATGTGTGCAGCCCCCATCTTGTTGTAACCTCATGGCATCGGAAGGATGAAGGATACTATACCCCAGTATAGATACCCCTACTCGCGCTATCGCCATCCGGTCCATCCAACCACCCACCCCATGCCAACAACCAACCCAAACAACCCATAATTGGCCCAAACATGAAGGTACATAAAAACCATCTGTATGGGGTGGG
>JAUNLD010000069.1:688-16584 GCA_030532425.1 Lautropia sp.
CAACCACCCACCCCATCCAACCCATCATGGCCCATACCATCAAGGACAAGAAAACCCTGCTGACGCGGGTGCGGCGCATTGCCGGCCAGGCCCATGCGCTGGAAAAGGCACTGGAACAGGACGTGGCATGTGCCTCGGTGCTGCAGCAGATTGCCGCCATCCGCGGGGCCGTCAACGGCCTGATGGCGCACGTGCTCGAAGGTCATATCCGCGAGCATCTGGGCGCCGCCGACAGCACACCCCAGCAGCGTCAGGACGACCTGGAGGTGGTCATCACCGCGCTGCGTTCGTACATGAAGTGATCGCGGCGATCCGGTCCGTGCACGGGCTGCCGCCCACCGCTCACATCAGCCCGGTGCTGCGCAGCGCCGTGATGCCGATGGCGGCCGAGAACATCGCCCCAAAGGTGGTGATGCCGATGATGTTGGCCGCCGCCACCTCGTTGCCGCCCATGCTCTTGGCCATCACATAGCTGGCGGCCGCCACCGGCATGGCCGACATCAGGAACAGCACCCCCATCGGGATGCCGCGCAGCCCAAAAAGCAGCCCCACGGCCACCGCCACCAGGGGGGCCACCACCAGGCGGCCGATGCTGGCCTGCAACGAAATGTCGGATGTCCTGAGAATGGCGCGGGCATCGAAGGTGGCACCGGCGCAGATCAGCGCCACCGGCAGCGCAATATTGGCCATGTAGGTAGCCGTCTGCATGATGGCTGCCGGCACCGACACCTGCATCCGCTGCAACACCAGCGCCAGCACGATCGCGACGATCAGCGGATTGCGCACCAGGTTGCGCCCCACCACCGCCAGGCGCGAGTGCCAGCTGCCCTCGCCCGAACGGCTGAGCGTGATGACCGACAGCACGTTATAAAGCAGCGTGACCACGCCCACATACACGGCGCCTGCCGCCAGGCCGGCTTCGCCATAAGCATTGAGCACGAAAGCCAGCCCCATGATGGCCATGTTGCTGCGGAAGACGCCCTGCACGAACACGCCCTTGTCTCGTGCGTCGGATACCAGGCGCCAGGCATACAGCTCGGCCGCCAGATAGAGGATGAAGGTGGTGGTGATGCCGGCCGCCAGCAGGCGGGCCTGCTCCTCGTACTGGATGTCGCTGGCCACCAGCTTGGAAAACAGCAGGCACGGCAGGCCGTAGTTGAAGACCAGCCGCGACGCCCTGGCCGCAAAGGCGGCATCCACCTGGCCGGTACGCCGCAAGAGCACCCCGAAGGCCAGCATCAGCACGCTGGGCAAGGTGACGTTGATCGCAAAGAGGATGGCAACAAAGAGCTCGGTCATGCGCATGTCCGTGATCGGGGCCGATGGTCCGGTGACAAGCCGGCCGGGCCACCCGACACGGTGCCCCCAACGGCAGCCCCCGATTCTATGCACTCACCGGCCTGAATGCTGATCGGCCGCCCCACCCTCGCGGCACCGGGGCTGGATCAGCCAGCGGTAGAGCGGCGGCGTGGCAAAGACCACGCACAACATCCGCAATACCTGCATGGCCGTGACCACCGGCACCCCCAGCCCCAGCACCTTGGCGGTGATGGTCATCTCGGCAATGCCGCCCGGCACCAGCCCCAGGACCAGCGTCGACACCGGCAGGCCGGTCAGCCACGACAGCCCCTGGCTCAGCAGCAGTGTCAGCCCCAGAAAACTCAGGCTCATCACCCCCACCACCGACAGCAGCCGTGGCGCCGATCGCAGGAAGTCGGGCCGGTACCGGTCCCCCAGCGACCAGCCGATGCACAGCTGCCCGGCCCAGGACAGCCAGGAGGGCAAGGCCGACAGCCGCACATCCGCCAGGCTCAGCCCCATCACCAGCAGCAACGGCCCCAGGATCCAGGGGTTGGGCAGGCGAAGGCGCCCCCCTACCCAGACCGCCACCAGGCTGACAGACAGCAGCACGGCCAGCCCCGGCCAGCGCACATCACGCACATCGGCGGAGGCGGGCAGATCGCCCAGCACCCACTGAAAGCCGAAGGGCACCAGCAGCACGATCAGCAGCACGCGCAGGCTGTGTGCCGACACCACCTGATCCACCCGGGCGCCGGCCCGCTGCGCCATGTTGGCGATCTCGCTGGCACTGCCAATGGCTGCCGCAAACCAGGCCGTGGCCAGGTCCAGCCCGCCCAGGCGGTGATAGACCACGCACCCCACGGCCGCCAGCAGCAGCGCGTGGACCATCCCGAACAGGATCAGCGGCCAGTGTTGCAACACGCTGGCGCCCACCTCGGGCGTGAAGTAAAGCCCCAGCGACATGCCGATCACCCAGCGCCCCGCCCTGTTCACCGCAGGCGGACAGCGGCTGGGCACACCGGCGATGCGGGTGCCGGCCGTGACCAGCAACGGCCCGAGCAGCCAGGGCAGCGGCAGACCCATCCCCAGGGCCAGGCCCGCCCCCAGCAAGGCCAGCGTCAGGCCCAGCAGCACCGCCACAGCCGGCCGGCGGAGCTGGCCGGTGGGAGTGCTCAGTACCATTCAGCCAGCCGCCGTGCCGTCATCCTGCCCACGGCGCCCCCGCAGGCGCCGATACAGCATCGGCCCGACGAACACCGCCACCGACAGCACCCAGAAACTGACCGTCACCGGGCTGTTGTAGAGGATGGCAGGGTCACCATTGGAGATCGACAGCGCACGGCGCAGGTTCTGCTCCATCATGCCGCCCAGCACCACGCCCAGGATCAGCGGCGCCAGCGGCAGGCCCGCCTTGCGCAGGAAATAGCCGAGCAGGCCGATGCCGATCATCATCAGCAGATCGAAGGCGGTGGCATTGACCGAATACACACCGATGACACTGACACAGAGGATGATGGGCACCAGCAACCACGGCGGAATCGCCAGGATGCTGGCAAAGACGCGCACCATCGGCACGTTCATGATGAACAGCATGATGTTGGCCACGGCCAGCGAGGCAATCAGCCCCCAGACCAGTGCCGGCTGGGCATCGAACAGCACGGGGCCGGGGGTGATGTTGTAGAGCGTCAGCGCGCCCATCATCACCGCCGTGGTGCCCGAGCCGGGCACACCCAGCGTCAGCATCGGGATGAACGAACCGATGGCCGCCGCGTTGTTGGCCGATTCGGGCGCAGCCAGGCCGCGCAGGTCGCCCTGGCCAAAACAGGCCTCGGGGTCTTTCTGCTCATTGATGCGTTTTTCATTGGCGTAGGCGATGGCAGCCGCCACGCTGGCGCCCGCGCCGGGCAGCACGCCCAGGCCAAAACCGCTGAGGCTGCTGCGCACCACGGCCGGCAGCGTGAACTTCAGCTCGGCCCCATTGAACAGCTTGCGTCCACTGCGGGGCACCGACACCGACATGCCACCCACCACCTGTTCCAGCATCTGCGCCATCTCGCTGACGGCAAACAGGCCGATCACCACCACCACGAAATCGATGCCGTCGAGCAGGTTGGGCGCATCGAAGGTGAAGCGGTAGACGCCCGAATTGGAGTCGACACCCACCGTGGAGATGGCCAGGCCGATGGTGGTGGCCAGCACCCCCTTGACGGGATCTTCACCCAGCAGGCCGGTCAGGCAGCAAAAGGCAAAGACCATCAGCACGAAGTATTCGGCCGGGCCGAAGGCCAGGGCCCAGCTGGCCAGCATCGGTGCAAAGATGACGATACCCAGAAAGGCCACCAGTGAGCCGACGAACGATGCCCAGGCCGACAGCGACAGCGCGACGCTGCCCAGCCCCTTGCGGGCCAGCGGATAACCATCCAGCGCCGTCATCACCGACGCGGCCTCGCCGGGCACATTGATGAGGATCGAGGTGATCCGGCCGCCATATTCGGCGCCCACGTAGACCGCCGCCAGCAGGATCAGGGCGGTTTCGGGCGGCAGGTTCATGGCAAAGGCGATCGGGATCAGCATCGCCACGCCATTGATCGGCCCCAGGCCGGGCAGCACGCCGACGATGGTGCCGAAGAAGGAACCGATGGCCGCCACCGACAGGTTCAGCGGTGTGAAGGCCACCCCGAAGCCCTGCCCCAGATGTTCGAGTACGCCGTTCATGGCAGGTAATCCTCCAGCAGGCCGGCGGGCAGCACCACATCCAGCACCCGGTCAAACAGGAAATACAGGGTAACCCCCAGCACCAGCCCCCCCAGCACCGATGGCAGCCACCGGCCACCGAACAATCGCCCCACCAGGGCCGACATCAGCGTGGTGGCCACGATGAAACCGGCGCCGTCGAAGATCAGCGCATAGCCGACCAGCACCAGAAAGAAGGCGGCGATCCGCAGGTTGGCGCCCGGCGGATTGGATTCGGCCTGCCCGCCGCCCTGAAGCACCAGTCGCAGCCCGCACAGTGCCATCACCGCGGCGATGATGAGCGGAAAGGCACGCGGGCCGATCGGCTCGTAGGAAACCGGCGCCTGCAGGTCGTGCGCGTGCCAGGCCATGAACGCAGCCACCAGCAGGGCAGCCACACCAAGGATTCGGTTGTTCATGCAGGAAACTCCCGGGCCGGGCTGCGCCGGGGCCACAGGCCCCCGGATGGGTGCGCGTGGACGCCGGACGGCCCCAGCCCGTCTGACGGACAGGGTGACTTACTTCTGCTGGATCAGGCCGAAGGATTTCGCCAGCTCGCCATATTCCTTCACGCGGGCCTTGACGTAGGCATCCAGCTCCTTGCCCGTCATCGAGAACGGGAACAGGCCCTGCTTCTCACGCAGCTGGGCAAAGGCGTCGGTGGCCATCGTCTTGTCGAAGGCATCCACCCACCACTGGTAGTCGGCATCGCTCACCTTCGGCCCCACATAGAAGCCGCGGATGATCGGCCACTGGATGTCGTAGCCCTGCTCCCTGGCCGTCGGCACGTCCTTCAGGCGGCCCGGCAGGCGCTCGTTGTGGTAAACCGCCAGCAGACGGATCGGGGCGCCCCCTTCCAGCATCGTCGCGGCTTCGGCCGCATCCCCCATGTAGGCCTGGATGTGGTTGCCACGCAGCGCCGTCACACCTTCGCCGCCCCCCTCGAAAGCCACGAAGCGGATGCGCTTGTAATCGACACCGGCCGCCTTGGCCGTCAGCGCCGCCTTCATCCAGTCCTGGCTGCCCACCGTGCCGCCGGTGCCGAAGACCACCGACGCCGGGTCTTTCTTCAGTGCGGCCATCAGCTCGTCCAGCGTCTTGAACGGCGAGTCTTCGCGCACCATCGCCACGCCGTAATCGGCCCCGATGGCTGCCAGCCAGCGCACGTCATCGGCGGTGTAGCGGCCAAACTTGCCCTGTGCCAGGTTCAGCAGCGACCCACCCGAAAAGGCCACGATGGCACCGCCCTCGGCCGGCCGCTGGGCGACGATGTTGTTGTAGGCCACCGCCCCCACCCCACCGGGCATGTAGACGATGCGCAGCGGGCGCTTGAGCGCCCCGCTTTCCTTCAGGGCACTTTGTGTCAGACGACAGGTAAGGTCAAAGCCGCCACCGGGCTGGGCAGGCGCCACGCATTCAGGGCGGCGTGGCTCGGCCGCACCGGCCACACCCGGCAGCGCAGCCACCGTGGCCGTGGCCAGCACGGCAGCCAGCGAGGCCTGGCCAGCCAGACGGAAAAGGGATCGACGGTCATGGGCCGGATGATTCGGCATGGTGAGTCTCCTGTCTTGAAGGTTGCGGGACGCGGGGTCGCGCCGCCCGTGGACGTGCCCAGACAGCCCTCACGCCATCAGGCCGACCATGCAGGCAGGGTCGGGGCGTGCCCGCCGGTGCCCGCACGGACGGTCAGAGCGCCGGTGACGGACTGCGTGCATCCCGTTGGCAGCCACCTTAGCGCAGCCTGCCTTTCAAAAAGCTTTCAAAGCAGCCAGCCGAAGCGTGTTTTCAGGGTTTTCCATGCCCCGACATGCAGCACAGACACCGGCCACACGGCGTTCACCCCGCCGTTCGGCATCAGGCGGGTCGGGCCCCGGACCGGATGCAGGCGCCGCCAGGGCCTGTTCAGTGCCGCTCCAGCGGCAGCACCAGCGTCACCCGCAGGCCACGGCCGTTCCCGCTGTCATGCAGCTGCATCTGCCCCCGGTGCGCCTGCACGATGGCCTGGACAATGGCCAGCCCCAGCCCCGCCCCTGTCGTGCCCCGCCCCGCCGCTCCCCGACGGAAGCGCTGGCCCGCCTGGGCAATCTCGTCCGCACGCATGCCCGGGCCGCTGTCCTGCACGCTCAGCAGCGCCCGATCGCCCTGCTGTTGCAGGCTGGCCAGCACCGTATCGCCCGCGCCGCTGTACTGGATGGCATTGTCCAGCAGGTTCAGGATCGCCTCCTGCAGCAGCAGGCGCATGCCCATCACCTGCAGCGGCTGGGCCGGGCGCTCCAGGCCGTAATCGAGCCTTTTCTGGCGTGCCGCCGGCAACAGCAGCCGCACCGTCTCCTCCAGCAGCTCGCCCAGCTCGATCCGCTCCTGCGCCTGGGCATCGAGGCTGGCATCATGGGCGCGGGCCAGGGCCAGCATCTGGTTGGTCACGCGCTCGGCCCGGTCGAGGCCACTGCGCATCGCCACCAGCGCGGTGCGCACCTCGTGCGGGTCTGATTCACGCAGCGCGTATTCGACCTTGGTGCGCAGCATCGCCAGCGGCGTGCGCAGCTGGTGCGAGGCATCGTCCAGAAACTGCCGCTGCCGCCCGGCGTGCGCCTCGAAACGTGCCATGTGGCCGTTGATCGCCTGCACCAGCGGCACCACCTCGGCCGGAATGCCATCGAGCGGAACCGGTTTCAGATCATCCCGCGCTCGCCGGCCCAGCTCGTCGCGCAAGCGCCCCAGCGGACGCAGGGCAATGACGATACCGGCCCACAGCACCGCCACCAGCAGCACCAGCAAGACCACATCCCGGGTGATGACGTCGGCCAGCAGCGCACGCCCGTAGCGCTCACGCGCATCCAGGCTCTCGGCCACCTGGACGATGACGCGCTCATCCGGCCCACCCCCCGTCAGGGGGCGCTCCAGCGGCCGGGCCAGCACCGCCACCCGGATCGGTTCGCCATCCAGATAGGTACCGTAGAAGAAATGCAGCTCGCCCGAAGGCAAGGGCTGGGACGGCATCGGCAATGCCGCATAGCCGATCTCGGCCAGCCCGTCTTCGGTCGACACCCGGTAATAAACGCGACCGCTCACCGTCAGCCTGAAGAACTCCAGCAGCGGATAGGGTTGTGCCAGCGACAGGTTGCCACCGGCCGTCGAAATGTTCAGGTCGATGGCACGCACCACCGCCGCCAACGCCCGGTCGTGCGCCTCTTCGGCCTGCTGGCGCAACAGGGTGCTGGAGCGCCAGCTGCCCACCACCATGCCGGCCAGCAGCACCGGCAACATCCACCACAACAGGCTGCGCGTCAGGCTCTGGCCCGGCCGGCTCCCGACCTCGCCCTGCCCCAGACGGGCACGCACATCGGCCGGCAGGCTCATTCCTGCGCATCCAGACAATAGCCCAGCCCGCGCATCGTCACGATCTGCACGCCAGTATCCTGCAATTTCTTGCGCAACCGGTGCACGATCACCTCGATGGCATCGAGGCTCAGATCGTCGTTGCCCGGCAGGATGCGATCCAGGATCGCCTGCTTGCTCAGCGGCTCGCCGCTGCGCTGGATCAGCGTGCGCAGCACCGCCTGTTCACGCGGTGTCAGCGCCAGCGGCTCGCCAGCCACCAGAAAACGCTGGGCAGCCAGGTCGTAACTCAGCACGCCACAGCTCATGCGCTGGAACTCGCGGCCACGGCTGCGACGGATCAGCGCGAGCAACCGTGCCTCCAGCTCGGCCAGCACAAAGGGCTTGGGCAAGAAGTCATCCGCCCCGTCATGCAGGAGCTCGACCCTGCTGGCCAGCGAATCGCGCGCCGTCAGCACCAGCACCGGCGTGCGGTCATCGCGCGCGCGCATCCGCGCCAGCAGCGCCTGCCCGTCCATCCCCGGCACCCCCAGGTCCAGCACCACGGCATCAAACTCCTCCTGCACCAGCCGCCGGTCGGCCAGCAGCCCATCATCGGCCCACTCGACGACGAAACCCGCCTGTCGCGCCAGCGCGCGCGACAGCCAGTGGGCCAGCTCGGCTTCATCTTCGACCAGCAGGATCTTCATGGGCAGGCACGACCAGGCCCGGCCAGACGGCCTCGGCCCGGACACTCGGTCACGACGGATGGGGGGACGATACCACTTTGCCGCAGCCTGGGCGCACCGACACCTGGCAGCCCTCATCCACGGCAGGCGGCAACGGGGGAAGAAAATGGGGGGCTGGAGCGGGCGACGAACGCATCTGCCCCACGACAGCCCGGAAGGGCCAGGCGAAGATGCGCTGACGGGGCGGGGACCCCCACCGGATGAGCCCAGGCGGGCCCCAGACGAAAACGCCCGGGCGTTGAGCGTCGGGCGTGAGGGGTGGTGGAGACGAGGAGGATCGAACTCCCGACCTCGGCATTGCGAACGCCGCGCTCTCCCAGCTGAGCTACGTCCCCACGATCATCATGATGATAAACAGCGGCACCAGCCGGGTCAACGCCTGTCAGGCATCCGGGGCCCGGCCCGTGCACACGACCGAAAGCCACCCCGGGCTTCCGGTCGGGCGGGATCACTTCTCCAGCAGCGAACGCAGCATCCAGGCGTTCTTCTCGTGCAGCTGCATGCGGGTGGTGAGCAGGTCGCAGCTGGGCTCGTCGCTGGCTTCCTCGGCGGCCGGGAACACACCACGGCAGGTGCGCACCACCGCTTCCTGGCTCTCGACCAGGTCCTTGATCATCTCGTTGGCCGACAGCCCGCTGTTGCCTTCGGTCACGCTGGACAGTGCGCTGAACTCCTTGTACGAGCCGGGTGCCAGGTGGCCCAGGGCACGGATGCGCTCGGCGATCTCGTCGACGGCGGTGGCCAGCTCGGTGTACTGGGTCTCGAACATGGTGTGCAGCGAGTTGAACTGCGGCCCCGTCACGTTCCAGTGGTAGTTGTGGGTCTTCAGGTACAGGCTGTACGAATCGGCCAGCAGCTTGGACAGGCCCTTGGCGACGGTTTCACGCTGTTGGTCGGACATGCCGATGTTGATTGCCATGTTCTGATGCACTCCAGAGGCGGGTTGTGATGAATGAACGCCGGAAAGCCCGCAGCCCAGGGCAGCGGCCAGTCCATTGACTCCTGCCCGGCGGAGATCGGCCGGCACAGGGTGGCGAGGGATGGATGCAGTATAGCGAGCCCCCCTTCTTCAATCCAATTTATAGCGCAAATGACCACGATAGCCGCGTGGGTATGAAATCCGCCCGATGGCAGCCGCTCTGGACGATGACGGGCGCACAAGAAAAAAGGCGCACCCATGTTGCACGGGTGCGCCCGAATAGCGGCAGCACGGCTGCCTCTCCTCCTCCTCAACAGGGGTGATTGCGACCGCGTTGCGGTGAATCAACGCCCCCTTTGGTGAAGAGGATATTACTCCCAACGGCCGGATTTATCAGGCCAAAACGCCTAGGACAAACCCTTAGCCACCTGTTGGTGGAAACCCGAAGGCCACACTTGCCACCACGCACACCCCGTCGGCACCACGCCCCCTCACAGCCAGGGCGCCGGTGCGGGCCTGCCCCCTGCCTTCCCGCTCGTGGCAGGCGCCGCTCCGGGATGCGTGCCTGCCCGGACACGACCGGGCCCGCATCAGGTGCGTCCCACCCGAAACAGCATCACCAGCGCCAGCACCAGAAAGACGATGGAGGGGATACTGACGGCCAGCCAGGGCGGCCAGGTGTTGATGAGGCCGAGGTTGGAGAACAGCCCGTTCATGATGTAGAAGGCCACCCCCAGCGAGATGCCCAGAAAGAGCTTCAGGCCAATGCCACCGGCCCGCGCCTGCAGATAGCCAAAGGGCAGTGCCAGCATCAGCATGACGATGATGGCCAGCGGGTAGACGATCTTCTTCCAGAGCGCCAGCTCGTAGCGGTTGGCGTTCTGGGCGTTTTCCTTCAGGTGCGAGGTGTAGCGCCACAGGGCCCAGGCCGACATGCGGTCGGGCGCGATGGCCAGCACCGACAGCAACGCCGGGTTCAGTTCCGAAGCCCATTCCAGCCGTTCGGCCCGTTCGACCGAGGCACGCAGTGCCTCGTGACCGCTTCCGGTCTTCTGCACCCGGAAGCGCGTGGTCTCGACCCCGGACAGCAGCCAGCCTGCCGCCCGCCCCTGCGCCGCGGGCTGGTAGCGCCCCTGTGTCGCCTGGATCACCGAACGCAACCGGAAATCCCGGTCGAATTCATAGATGACCACGCGCTCCAGGGCACCATCGGCCTCCAGCCGGCCAATATTGACGAAGCGGCTTTGCAGGCGCTGGCCACTGGCATCGCGGACACTGTCCTTCAGCCACAGCCCCGAGCGGAAGGATCCCCCGGGACTCCTGCCCAGCACGTTCAGGCGCAGCTGCTGCGCCTGCTGCTCGGCCATCGGTGCGATCCATTCACCGGCCACCGCCGTCAGCACGGCCAGCACCACCCCCAGCACCAGTACCCCCCGCAGCGCCAGCTGCCGGCTCATGCCGGCCGCGCGCATGGCGGTGAATTCGGAATTCTGCGCAAACTGGGCCAGGGCATAGATGCAGCCGATCAGGGCGGCCACCGGCATCAGCTCGTAAATGTGGCTGGGCAGGCCCAGCAGCACGTACAGGATCGCCTGGGGCAGCCGATAGCCCCCCTGGCCGATGTCATCCAGTTCGTTGATGAGGTCGAAGAAGGCGAACAGCCCCAGAAAGCCCAGCAACACCGCCAGCACGCCACCGGCGATCTCGCGCGTCAGATAACGGCCGATCAGTTTCATCCGCGTGTCTCCCGGCCATCATCCTTCCCGCCGGAAGCGCCCGGATCCGCCACGTCGGCACTGCGTGCCGCCCTGCCACTGCCGGCCGCATCGGCCCTGGTCTCCCCTTCCGCCTGCCCGGCATCCACCCCGGCGACCGGGCTGGCCGGGGCGCCGGCTGCCGCCAGCGCCGGCCGGCGCCCGGCCCCGCGCACCCAGGCCAGCAGCTTGCCCACGCTCACCCGTGGTACCGACATCCGGCGGCGGAACAGATGGATCGCCAGCAGCAGCACCAGCAGGTGGGTGATCCACACCCCCACCCCGAAGCTGATGCGCTCCTGCGCGATCCACGAGCGCATCACGCTGTTGAGGTTGGAATAAGTGAAGTAGATCAGCACACCGATGATGATGTTGACCGAACGGCCCAGCCGGGGGTTGACGTAGGACAGCGGGATCGCCAGCAGGGCGATGATGAACACCGAGACCGGCAGGCCGATGCGGTAGGCCAGTTCGCCCTGCGCGGCCGGGCTGCCGTGACCGATCAGCTCGAAGGTGGACATGCCGCGGATGCTCTCGGCCTGGGCATTGACCGGCTTGGGGTCGAGGCGCACGCCATAGCGCTCGAACTCCATCAGCGAATACTCGGCCCCGCCCCAGGTTCCGTCATAGCGCCGGCCGTCTTCGAGCACCAGAAAGCGGTCGCCGTTCTTTTCGAGCTGGACGCGCCCGCCATGCGAGGACACCACCAGCATCCGCTCCCCGTCGCGCTGGACGACGAAGACATTGGAAACCTGTTCACGGTCGGCGCTGAGCGACTCGACGAAGAACACGCGGTTGGAGGATGAGGATTCACGGAACTGGCCCGGCGCCACCATCGACACGTCCTCGCGCTGATTGAAGCGCTCGCGCAGGTCGGCGATCTGCTGGTTGGCCCAGGGCGAGATCACCAGCGCCACCGCCCCCACCACCAGCGCATAGGGCAGCACGAACATCGTCACCGGCCGGACCCAGGCCGTCAGACTCTGGCCGCTGGCAAACCAGATGACCATTTCCGAATCGCGCCACGACCGGGCCAGCACCATCAGCACCGACAGGAAGACGGTGAGCACCAGCAGCACCGGAATGAAGCCGATCGCGTTGAAGGCGATCATCGGCAGGATGTCGGAGCTGGCGATGCGGTCGCTGGTGGCCCGGTTGAGAAAACGGATCAGCGACGTCGTGACCAGGATGGTGAACAGCGTGGCGAACATGACGCCAGCGACGCTGTTCAGGTCACGGCGCAACGACTGGCGAAAGATCATCGTGGTAGTTTACCTGTGTTGGGATGCCATTCAACCGCCCGGACGGGCGTTGCGCGCAAGCCCCAGCCTATAATGGCGCGGTTCAGCCCTGCGGCCGCCTGCGCCGGTTGCCGCGGGTCTCCCACGGGCAACGCCCGCCCTGCCCGTGCCCGCCGTGGCCCGGCCACGAGCCTTTCCCAACAGACCGTATCCTGCACTCAAGCGACCAAGACGATGCTGTTCACGCTCAAGACCACTTCCGCCGACAAGTTCCGTAGCCCCTGCGTCGTGCTGCCTGTTCAGGACGGCCGCCTGACGCCCACCGGCGAGGCCGTCGACGCCCGCCTGGGCCAGGCGCTGACAGCCGCCCTCAAGCGGGGCGACCTGGGCAGGAAGCCCGGTGCCACCCTGCTGGTGGCCGGTGACAACGGCCTGCCGCGCGTGCTGCTGGTCTCGATGGGCGAAGGCAGCACGCTGGCTGCCCCGAAGTTTGCCGAGGCCGTGCGCGCCGCCATCCGCACGCTGGCCGGCACGGCCGCCAAGTCTGCCATCTGCCTGCTGCACGAAACCGCCGTCGAGCTGCGTGAGCTGGCCTGGAAGGTGGGTCAGGTGGTGCTGCTGGCACGCGATGTCAGCTATCGCTTCGATGCCTACAAATCCCGGCCGGAAGCCGCGCCGGCCCTCAACGACATCATGCTGCCGGTACCGGCCGACGAGCAGAAGGCACTGGCCAGCGTCGTCGAGCAGATGGGCTGCCTGGCCGACGGCATCGACACCGCCCGCGACCTGGGCAACCAGCCGCCCAACGTCTGCAACCCCGTCTATCTGGCCACCCAGGCGCAGCGCCTGGGCCGCAAGCACAAGCTGAAGGTCGAGATCCTCGACCCGAAGAAGATGGCCTCGCTGGGCATGGGGGCGATGCTGGCCGTCGCCCAGGGCTCGGCCCAGCCGCCACGCCTGATCGTCATGCACTACAAGGGGGCCGGCGCCCGCCAGGCACCGGTGGTGCTGGTGGGCAAGGGCATCACCTTCGACACCGGCGGCATCTCGATCAAGCCCTCGGCCGACATGGACGAGATGAAGTACGACATGTCCGGCGCCGGCTCGGTCTTTGGCGTGATGCAGGCCGTGGCGCAGATGAAGCTCAGGATCAACCTGACGGTCATCATCGCCGCCGCCGAGAACATGCCCTCGGGCACCGCCACGCGGCCGGGCGACATCGTCACGACGATGTCCGGCAAGACGGTCGAGATCCTCAACACCGACGCCGAGGGCCGTCTGGTGCTCTGCGATGCCCTCACCTACGCCGAACGCTTCAAGCCGGCCGCCGTCATCGACGTGGCCACGCTCACCGGCGCCTGCGTGATCGCCCTGGGCAACCACCACGCCGGCCTGTTCAGCAACGACGAATCGCTGGGTGCCCAGCTGGAGGCGGCCGGCAAGCGCATCGGCGACACCTGCTGGCCGATGCCGCTGGACGAGGCCTATCAGGAACAGCTGCGCTCGCCCTTTGCCGACATGGCCAACATCGGTGGTCGCGCCGCAGGTGCCATCACGGCCGCCTGCTACCTGTCGCGCTTTGCCGGCGCCTACCCGTGGGCACACCTCGACATCGCCGGTGTGGCCTGGCGCTCGGGCGCGGCCAAGGGCTCCACCGGCCGGCCGGTGGCACTGCTCACCCGCTTCCTGATGGACCGCGCCGCCAGCTGAGCCGGGTGCCCCCGTTCCACGGCCCACGACGTCCCACGCCATGACCCAGGTCGACTTCCACGTCAACGTGCCCGATGTCAGCCTCTATGGCTGCCGTCTGGTTCGCAAGGCCTGGCAGACCGGCCACCGGGTGGTGGTCTATTGTGACGACACCCGGCGGCTGGCGCAGTTCGACCGGGCGTTGTGGACCTTCGCACCGCTGGCCTTCGTGCCGCACGTCCCGGTGCGACACCCGCTGGCCAGCCTCACCCCGGTGCTGCTCAGCGCCTCGGCCACCGGGATTCCGGCCAGCCACCGGCAGGTGCTGGTCAACCTGGGCGGCCCCACGCCGCCTGCCTTTGCCGATTACCAACGGGTGGTGGAGCTGGTGGGCACCGATGCCGCCAGCCGCCAGGCCGCCCGTGCCCGCTTCCGTTTCTACCGGGAGCAGGGCTTCACACCGCACACGCACGACGTGGAGGAACGCGATGGCAGCCGATGACATGCCCCGCCACTTTCCGGGCGACACGCCCCCGGCCACCAGCCCGCCGCCCCCGGCCGCCGGCAGCGCACCCTCACCCTTCCGCTTTCCCGACGATTCGGATGACGACTACCTCGAGGATGACGAGGCCGGCCCGCTCGACGAGGATGCGGCACTGGCCACGCTGCCCCCGCTGACCGAGGAAGACCGGGCGCTGATCGACAAGCTGGTGCATTCGATGCGCCTGCTCGATGTCGGCATCTCGTCAGCGGCTGCGCACGATGCCGTGCCGCCCCGTGCACCCTTCCCGTCGGTGCGTGACACCCTCCCGCCCCCCGCACCGCCCCCCCCGCGGACACCGGTGCCGCCCCCCCTGCGCGACGCCCGGGCCATCAACCAGGACGAGGACAGCATCCCGATGCTGACCGATGTCGTCAACGTCCAGCGCTATCATCCCGAGCAGCTGCCGCGCAACTTCGAGGACGTGGACTGGGGCGAGCTGGCCGGCCAGGTGCGCGAGAACGTGCTGGAGCGCCTGCTGCGCCGGGGCGACATCCTGCTCGACGCCCAGGTCAGCCAGGCACTGGCCCCGGTCATTTCCCGCGCCATCGAAACGATGAGCCGCGACATGCACGACACCCTCAACCGGCTGATCCGCGACATCGTCGCCCGCGCCGTCACCGAGGAAATCACCCGGCTGCACGCCGAGATGGCCCGCCAGAACCACGGCGGCTGAAGCCCTCCAGCCGGCTCCCCGGCCCTGCGGACAGGCATGTGCCCGCGCCGCGTGCGGCCCCGTCCGCCCACCGGCCTCCCGGCTGCCTCACGGCCTGGCCGGCGGGCACGTGGCGCCCGAACACGCCCCGCGGGATCACGGCTCAGGCCCGCGCTGGTTGGCGGCCGGGTGCGCCCGCATCTATCATTCAGGCACGACGTGATCCCCGGTGCGGCGCCCACCGGCCCAGCCGTTGCCGTGCCGATGCCTTCAGAAACAGACAGACCCACCTCCCGTCCAGCCATTCATGAGCCAAGCTGACCACACCGCGCCCAGCCCGGACGCCTCCGGTGCCGACACCCTGCCCAAGAGCTTCGAGCCCGCCGCCATCGAGGCGCGCTGGTACCCGGTCTGGGAGGAACGCGGTTATTTCGCCAACCGGCCCGCCGACAACCACCAGCCGGCCGATCAGGCCGCCGCCGACGCCTACTGCATCCAGCTGCCGCCGCCCAACGTCACCGGCACGCTGCACATGGGTCATGCCTTCCAGCAGACGCTGATGGACACGCTGATCCGCCAGCAGCGCATGAAGGGCAAGGACACCAACTGGGTGGTCGGCAGCGACCACGCCGGCATCGCCACCCAGATCGTCGTCGAGCGCCAGCTGGCCGCCGAGGGCATCTCGCGCCATGACCTGCCCCGCCCGGACTTCATCGACCGGGTCTGGGCCTGGAAGAACGAATCGGGCGGCGCCATCAGCCGGCAGATGCGCCGGCTGGGCGACTCGGCCAACTGGGACTATGCCGACTCGCTGGGCACCCGCTCGGGCTACTTCACGATGGACCCGAAGCTGTCGAAGGCGGTGGCCGAGGTCTTCGTGCGCCTCTACGAGGACGGGCTCATCTATCGCGGCAAGCGCCTCGTCAACTGGGACCCGGTGCTGCAGACGGCCGTCTCCGACCTGGAAGTGGACATGACCGAGAAGGATGGCCACC
>JAUNLD010000125.1 GCA_030532425.1 Lautropia sp.
CATGAAAACCGTTTTTCACGCCGCCGATTCGCGCGGCAACGCCAACCACGGCTGGCTGCACAGCCGCCACACCTTCAGCTTTGCCCACTACTACGACCCCGATCGCATGGGCTTTGGCGCGCTGCGCGTGATCAACGACGACATCGTGGCCGGTGGCCGGGGCTTTGGCACCCACCCGCACGACAATATGGAAATCATCTCCATCCCGCTGCAAGGCGCGCTGGCCCACCAGGACAGCACGGGCCACGGCGGCGTGATTCGCCAGGGCGATATCCAGGTCATGTCGGCCGGTACCGGCATCGCCCACAGCGAGCACAACGCCAGCGCCGAAGAGCCCGTCAAGTTCCTGCAGATCTGGGTGCTGCCCAACAAGCGCGGTGTGGAGCCCCGCTACCAGCAGCTGAGCATTGCCGAAGGGGCCAAGGCCAACGACTTTCAGCAAATCCTTTCGCCCAATGCCGATGACGAGGGGGCGTGGATTCATCAGGACGCCTGGTTCTCGATTGCGCGGCTGGATGCCGGCGTGCAGAAAAGCTATCGCCTGCACCAAGCCGACCACGGGGTGTATGCCTTCGTACTCAGCGGCAGTGTCCAGATCGGCGATACCGTGCTGCAAGCGCGCGATGGCTTGGGCGTGTGGGAAACCGCCAGCCTGGACATCACCGCCCTGCAAGACGCCGAGGTGCTGCTGATGGAAGTGCCCATGCGCCGCGCCAGCTGAAACCGGCCGAGTAACAGACCGGCGCGTGTGCAAGGCCGATGAACGCCGTTCGGGCCAACCGCCAAGCGATTGGGCTGGCCCGCCTTGAATCCGCATGGCCCATCGGTGCTGCACCCCACGCAATAAAGGCCTGCCGTGCCACCAGCCCGCCGGGCGCATGCACCGCCTGCCACTGTTCTTTTTCTGCTGATGGTGCGCTGGCACTGAACGCCTGCGCAGCATCAGAATCTGTTCTGGCAAGGCTGCCAGCCACCCGCTGCCACGTCCAAACATCAAACGCCCGCCCGGCGTTTGGAGCAGCGGCTCGATCATTCATCCCCCAACCACAAGGAGCCTCGACATGAAACTCTATTACGCCCCCGGTACCTGCGCCCTGGCCTGCTGGATCGCCCTGGAATGGGCCGGCGCAGAATACGAAGCCATCCGCGCCGACTACGCCTCGGAAGAATACAAACGCATCAACCCGCTGGCCGCCGTGCCCGCGCTGGACATTGGCGGCCAGCGTGCCGTCACGCAAGCGCCCGCCATCCTGCAATACATCGTCGGCCTGCACCCGCAAGCAGGCATTGGCGCCAATGAAGGCTTGGTCAACGAATTCGAAATGAACGAAACCCTGTCCTTCCTCGCCAGCGATTTGCACCCGGCCTTCTGGCCGCTGTTCTTCCCGCAGCGTTACACCACCGACGAGAGCAAGGAAGCGCAGCAAAAAGTGAAAGAAGCCGCCTTTGCCCGCATCGACCGCGCCATGCTGCATCTGGACAAACTCATCGCCGCCGGCA
>JAUNLD010000070.1 GCA_030532425.1 Lautropia sp.
CGCCTGCAGGCTGCCGCAACAGCGCCGACATGAAACCACCGCCGCCAGACAGGGAGCAGAAGATGGGCTCGTTCCAGCTGGCCCACGTGCAGGCCCTGGCTGGCATGCCAGGCGCTGCCGGCGAGCGAGTTCAGGTAATACCATTGGCCGTCCACCACCAGTGTACCGGTCGGGGCGAAAGCGGGGGTACCGGCCAGCGGTGGCACTGCCTCGTCCTTCAGCCAGAAGGGGTCCGCGTCAGGCGTGAGGTTCTGACATGGAGGTAGGCGCGTTCAATGCGCCGGACGCCGCCATGGCGGGTGTGGCGGGTGGCCGTGCCGTTCCTGAATTCGGTGTACGCGCTCCCATCCGGGGTCCAGCCTCCCTTGACTCCATGCAGTCGTTCGAAACGGATGTCCAGAGGTACGTCGTACACGCTGCCCTGCAGATACAGGCTTTCGCCCGAGGCCATGCCCAGGGTGGTGAGCGGCATCGGTGTGGCGGAATTCATTTCCGCCAGTCGCCAGCCGCCTGTCGCCTGTCGCGTGTCGCGTGTCGCGTGAGCGGGGCGGTGGTGCGCGCTGGGGGTGTGGTGACGACGGCGTCGTGCCGTGCTGCTGGGCAGGGCAGCATGCCGGCACCGGCACGCTGCCGTCGCTCAGACCGTCAGCAGCAGCCAGGCACAGACGGCGCTCATCACGCCGGCGAAGCTGTAGCAGACGGCTTTCAGGGCATGGCCACCGGGCACGCCCAGGTCGTGCAGGGTGAAGCCCAGCCGGTGCATGGCATGGAACAGGAACAGCCAGACGACGACGAAGACCGCCAGTTTGCCGGGCCACCACTGCACGAAGGCCAGCACGCGGGCGTAGCTCATCGTCTCGGCGGGCAGCAGGATGCCCAGCGGCACCAGCACGGTGGTAATCAGCACCAGCATGGGGCCGAACAGTGCCGACAGCACGCCGCCACCGCCGAACAGGGACCAGAAGATTGGCTCGTTCGAGCGCTTGAAGGGCGCCGGGGCGCCGTGATGCGAGGTGGAATGGCTCATGGTGCGGTCATCCAGAAGGCAATCAGCAGGGCCAGCGAGGCGCCGATCATGCCGGCGATGCCGCCGGCCACGATGAGGTGCGGTTGCAGTCGCTTGCCGCCGATGAAGATGAAGGGCATGGTCTTGGGCATGACCATGAACCAGGTGATGGCATGAAAGCCGATCAGGCCGGCAGCCGCCAGGTTGACGACGACCATCAGGGGCGAACGCAGGCAGGCCAGAAAGGCTTCCCAGGCCTCGGGGCCGGCCTTCAGGCGGAACAGCCCCACGATGACCAGCAGCGCAAAATACGCCACGGCCAGGCAGGTGGCCTCACGCAGCAGGTAGATGCGATAGGGCGGGCGGGCATGCAGATACCAGCCTTTCATCGGGCGCCGATAGCCGGCGACGGGCTTGACGGGCGGGACGACCCGCTGGGGCTGTGTCATGGCTTCTTCTCCTCGTGCATCGCCTTGGGTTGCAGGAAGCGCAGGAAGTAGTTTTCGGTGGAGTTGATCTTGTTGATGTTGATGGCGTGGGCCGGGTCGACGCCTTTCGGACAGACGGCCGAGCATTCACCGACCAGCGTGCAGCCCCAGACACCGCGCTCGTCATTGATGACATCCATCCGCTGCGCCTTGCCGTGATCGCGCGAATCGGCGTTGTAGCGTTGCAGCAGTGCCAGCGCGGCCGGGCCGGTGAATTCCTCGTTGAGACCGTACTGCGGGCAGGCGGCATAGCAGAGCAGACAGTTGATGCACTGCGAGAACTGGTAGTACTGCTCCATCTGCCGCGGCGTCTGCCGGTTGGGGCCGTCGGCCGGCGTCTGCGGCTTGTCGGGGATGATGTAGGGCTTGATCGTTTCCAGCTTGTAGAGGAAATTGCTCTGGTCCACCGCCAGATCGCGCACGATCGGGAAGTGCGACAGCGGCTCGACCCGCACCCCATCGGGGTAGTAATCACGCAGGAAGGTCTGGCAGCTGAGCACCGGCATGCCGTTGACCATCTTGCCGCAGCTGCCGCACACCGCCATCCGGCACGACCAGCGGAAGGTCAGGCTGCCGTCCAGGTGGTCCTTGATGTATTGCAGCCCCTCCAGCACCGACATGTCGTGGGAGAAGGGCACCTCGTAGCGCACATAGCGCGGCGCCTGGTCTTCGGCAGGATTGAAGCGCAGGCACTCGATGGTGATGACTTTTTCTTGTTGACTGTTCATGATCTCGATGCCCCTCAGGTCATTTCGGCCTTCTTGCCGGCACCACCGTAAACACGGGCGCGCGGCGGCGACTTGGTGATGACCACCGGTTGCGTCGTGATCGACGGCTCGGCCTCGCCGGTGTAATGAGCCAGCGAATGGCAGAGGAAATTCTCGTCGTCACGCTCGGTGAAGCCGTCCAGGCGCTGGTGGGCGCCGCGCGATTCCTTGCGGCGCACGGCCGAATTGGCCATCGCCTGCGCCACTTCCAGCGAGAAGCCCAGCTCGATGGTGTTGAGCCAGTCGGTGTTGAACACCGGGCTGTGGTCGTCGAGGCCGACCTGGCGGTAGCGCTCGCGCAGCTCGGCGATCTTGTCGCAGGTGGCCTGCATGGCGGGTTCTTCGCGATAGATGCCGACACCGGCTTCCATGCTGTGCTTCATCTCCTCGCGGATCGTGGCCGGGCGCTCGCCCTTGCGGCCTTTCAGCCGGTCGGGGTCGAGCAGCGCCATCACCTCACGCTCGGCACCCTCGGCCTGGGCCAGCACGCTGCCGCTCTGACGCCCACGGCCCATTTCGGCCGCCACCCGGGCAGCACCTTCGCCGGCCACCCGACCAAACACCAGCAGCTCGGACAGCGAGTTGGAACCCAGCCGGTTGGCGCCGTGGATGCCGACGCTGGCACATTCGCCGGCGGCAAAGAGGCCATGAACCGGGGTGGCACACTGGCCGTCGGTCATGATGCCGCCCATCGTGTAGTGGACGGCCGGGCAGACCGGGATCGGTTCCTTGACCGGATCGACGCCGGCAAAGGTCTCGGCGGCCTCGGTGATGAGCGGCAGGCGCTCGTGGATCTTCTTCTCGCCCAGATGACGCAGATCGAGCAGCACGGCCGGGCCATGCGGCGTGTCGACGGTGCGCCCCTTCTTCATCTCGTGCCAGAAGGCCTGCGAGAGACGGTCGCGCGGCCCCAGCTCCATCGCCTTGGGCCGTGGCCACGGATCGAGGGGCCCCAGGCCGTAATCCTGCAGGTAGCGGTAGCCTTCCCTGTTGACGAGAATGCCGCCTTCGCCCCGGCAGCCCTCGGTCATCAGGATGCCCGAGCCGGGCAGGCAGGTGGGGTGATACTGCACGAACTCCATGTCGCGCAGCGGCACCCCGGCACGGTAGGCCATGCCCATGCCGTCGCCGGTCAGGGTGCCGGCATTGGTGTTCTGCCGATAGACGCGGCCGGCACCGCCGGTGGCCATGACCACGGCATTGGCCAGGATGGCCACGCGTTCACCGCTGGCGATCTCGATGGCCAGCACACCGCGCACCTGACCGTCTTCCACCAGCAGCCGCGAGCAGAAGTACTCGTCGTAGCGGCGGATCTGCGGATACTTGAGCGAGGTCTGGAACAGCGTGTGCAGGATGTGGAAACCACTGCGGTCGGCCGCAAACCAGGTGCGTTGCACCTTCATGCCGCCAAAGAAACGCACGTTGATGTCGCCATCGGGCTTGCGGCTCCAGGGGCAGCCCCACTGTTCGAGCTGGACCATCTCTTCGGTACAGTGGCGCACGAAATATTCGACCACGTCCTGCTCGCACAGCCAGTCACCGCCCGAGACCGTGTCATCGAAGTGGTTGTCGAGGCTGTCGTCCTCGCGGATCACACCGGCCGAGCCGCCTTCGGCTGCCACCGTGTGCGAACGCATCGGCACGGCCTTGGATACCAGCGCGATCTCCAGTTTCGGGTTCAGTTCGGCAGCGGCAATGGCGGCCCGCAGGCCTGCCCCTCCGCCACCGATCACGATGATGTCTGCTGTCGCTACGTGCATGGGCATTATCCAGGGAGAAAAACTTTCATCATTTTCAATGATTTTTCAAACCCTAGGGAAGCGCTCGGCTTAATAAATCAACAGGGCAGGCCGATTGGTGGGCGCTTTTCCTGCACCACTGGGCGTTCATTCATGAGCATGATCGGCTTCATGTGGCCGAATGAATACGCGGCACAAGTCCGCGCAGCGGACATCCCCGGACAGTCGCGCATTCGCGGTTCGGCACGCAGGGCCGGGCGCGCCACGCCATCGGGTGGCCTTCGGCGCAGCCATCGTGACGGGATGGGCAAAATGCCGTCAGCCCGTGCTTTTGCCGTCGGCCGGCAGCAAGCGGCCATCTTCCACCCGCAGGATGCGGTCGGCCACGGTGGCGGCCTCCTCGTGGTCGTGGGTGACGTAGAGTGCGGCCGTGCCGGTTTCGGTCAGGATGCGCCGCAGGGCGCGGGCCAGCGTCTCGCGCAGCGCGCGATCCAGTGCCGACAGCGGCTCGTCCAGCAGCATCAGTGCCGGCCGGCGGGCCAGCGCGCGGGCCAGCGCCACCCGCTGCGCCTGTCCTCCCGAGAGGGTGGCTACCGCGCGGGCTTCAAAACCGGGCAACCCGACCAGCGCCAGCAGCTCGGCCACGCGCGCCCGTGTGTCGATGCTGCGTCCCTCGATGCCATAGGCGATGTTGCCGGCCACGTTGCGGTGTGGAAAGAGCAGGCTTTCCTGAAAAACCATGCCGCAATCGCGTCGCCAGGCCGGGGTGGCCGAGACATCCCGGCCCCGGATGCGGACGGTGCCGGTGGTGGCCTCCAGGCCGGCAATGCCGCGCAGCAGGCTGGACTTGCCCGAGCCGGACCCGCCCAGCAGGGCGAATACCTGGCCCTCGGGCAGTTGCAGGCAGGCATCGTGGATGGCGACGAAGCCGTCGGGATAGGTGACGCTCAGCATCTCGACGTCAAGCAACATGTTCTGTCTTCCGGTTTTCGCACAGCGCCATCACCAGCGCCGTCACCAGCCCGAGGATGACGCTGGCCGCCATGGCCATGCCATAGTTGGCGGAACCGGGGCGGCCCAGCAGCCGGGCGATCAGTACCGGCAGGGTGATGTCGTTGCCGGTGGCCAGAAAACTGGCGGCACCAAATTCGCCCAGCGACATCGCAAAGGCAAAGCCGGCGGCCAGCCCCAGCCCGCGGCGGGCCAGCGGCAGGTCGACCGTCAGCAGCACCCGCGCCGGGCTGGCCCCCAGCAGGAGGGCCGCATCGCGCAGGCGCGGGTTGATCGCACGCAGCACCGGCAGCAGGGCACGCAGCACCATCGGCATCGCCACCATCGCCTGTGCCACCGGCACCAGCACGCTGCCCAGGCGCAGCGGTGGCGCCTGCAGGCTGATGAGCATGCCGAAACCCAGCGTGACGGCCGATACGCCCAGCGGCGCCATCGCCAGTCCCTCCAGCAGCAGCTGGGCGCGCCGGGCCCGTGGCTGGCGCAGTGGGCGCGACAGCGCCAGGGCCAGCGGTATCCCCACGGCCAGCGCCAGCAGGGTGGCCAGCGTTGCCGTCTGCAACGAGTTCTGCAAGGCCTCCAGCACCGTGGTACCGCCGCTGAAGCCCCGGCCCGTACCCGCCAGCAGGCGATAGTTGTCCAGCGTCCATTGGCCCCCCTGGCGCAGCGAGCGCAGCACCAGCGTCAGCATCGGCGCCACGATCAGGCCCAGCAGCACCAGAAGTGTCAGCAGCACCGCGGGCAGCTGCGCAGGCCGCAAGCGGCGGGGGCGCACCTGCCGCAAACACTGTGGTGTGCTGCGCCCAGCCCGTGCCGACAGCCCCAGCGCCAGCGCAACGATGACGAACTGCACCAGCGACAGCCCCGCTGCCGTGTCGAAATCCAGCAGATGGCTTTGTGCCCAGATCTCGCTTTCCAGGGTGGACAGACCGCCCAGGGTCATGACGATGCCATAGGCACTGGCACAGAACAGGAAGACCAGCGAGGCCGCCGAGGCGATCGCGCCCTGCAGTGCCGGCAGCGTCACGGTGAAAAACACCCGCGCCGGTCGTGCGCCCAGCATCAGCGCCGCGTCGGCCATCCGTGGATCGAGGTTGGCCCACATCGCGCCCACGGTGCGCACCACCACCGAGAAATTGAAGAAGACCATGGCGGCCACGATGGCGACGGGTGAACCATCCAGCCCCAGGCCCGCATAGGGCCCGCCATGCCCAAGCAGAAAGCGAAAGGCGATGCCGACGACGACGGTGGGCAGCACGAAAGGAATGGTGGCCAGCGCCCTCAGCAGCCTCTGGCCCGGCAGGCGGGCCACGTACAGCACCCAGGCGCCGGGGACGCCCAGCAGCACCGAAGCCGTGGTGCCGGCCAGTGCCAGCCCCAGCGTGACGGCGGTGATCCGCCAGGTGCGCGCCTCGGTCAGCACATCCAGCGCGGCACTGTCCAGCCCGCGCACCAGCATGGCCGCCACCGGCCAGACAAAGCACAGCAGCAGCACCAGCAGCGGCAGGCCACAGGCCGCCAGCAGGGCCAGGTGTGCGCCCCGGGCCGTGGGCAGGCGTGCCGGCGCCGCTGTCATCAAGGGCGTGATTCGTACAGGGCCTGCCACTGCTTCAGCCAGGCCCGACGCTGCTGGGCCACCTGGGCGGCATCGGGCAGCACCGGATGGGCGGCCAGCCGTGCGTGCTGCTGCCAGGCCGCCGGCAGCGGCACGCGCTCATCCACCGGATGGACATACATCGCTTCGGGGATGGCCGCCTGCACCTCGGGCGAGAGCAGGAAGTCGATGAAGGCACGGGCGCCTTCGGCCTGGGCCGTGCCCTGCACCACACCCGCATATTCCACCTGACGCACGCAGGTGGCCTCCACCACCCCGGTGGCACCGCCACTGGCTGCCGGTGACGAGGCATAGGACAGCACCAGCGGGTAGGCACCTTTGCCTTCACCCCCCGAAAACTGCACGTTGTAGGCATCCGACCAGCCGGCTGCCACCCGGGTGCCGCCCGCCAGCAATTGCCGCAGCCAGGCTTCGGCGCCATCGCCCTTCAGGGTGTGGATGCCGGCCAGCATTGCAAAGCCGGGCGACGAGGTGGCGGGGTTGGGCAACACCAGCAGCCGGGCGTATTCGGGCTTGAGCAGATCGTCGAAGCCGGTGGGGGGCGCCTGCTTGTGCGCGCGGAACCAGGCGGTGTCGATGTTGATGCAGACATCGCCAAGGTCGACCGGCGTCAGCCCCGGCAGGACATAGGGGCGGGCCGAAGGCGGGAGGTGGGCAGGGGCATGGTCCTGCAGCACCCCTTCACGCTGGGCCAGGCCGGCCGAATAGGTGTCGATGCCATAGACCGCATCGAAGCGCGGGTTGGCTTTGGTCAGCACCAGCTGGTTGGCCACGCCGGCATCACCGGCCGGGGTGGTCTTCAGCCGATAGCCGCTCTGTTGCTCGAAGCGTTGCAGCAGCTCGGCGGGCAGCTCGAAGGAATCGTGCGTCAGCACGGTGAGGGTGCCCTTGCCGCCCTTGTGGGCCTGTCCGGCGGCAGGGGACTGGTGGTCGCAGCCGGCCAGCGTCAGCGCAGCCGCACACAGTAGCGCGGCCAGGGGGCGTCTGCCCGTGCGGAGCGGGGTGGGTGCCTGCCGGGTCGGGACGGGGGATGCGGGAGGGCGCCAGCCGGCTGCCGTGACCCATGCGGCAGGATGCGCGCCGGGGTGACGGGATGCGCCGAAGCCGGCCAGGGCGCGGCACAGGCGGGATGCCCGCGGTGAAGGCGGGCGGGGCGGGGACGGGTGGTCTGGCATGCTGGCGCTCCCTGTCGAATCCCCGATCCTAACGGAAAACACGCCCAGCGGTGCACGACAGGGCTGGGCCTTGCGTGCCGCACGGTGGCGGGCCCGCCAATGCTGATAAGCTAGGCGGTGTATCCTCAAGCGCCGGCCCGGCAGCCTTCCGGCGCCTCCGGTTCCTGTCTCCATCCATCAGCCTCATGCCCATGACCCTTCCGATCCGTCGCGGCCCGGCCGCGCCCCGTCGTCTTGCCCGCCCGCTGCTGTTGCTGGTGTCCCTTCTGTCTGCCGTGCCGGCAATGGCGGCCGATACGGGCGCTGCCATGGCAGCCGCGCACGCAGCGACCGAGCCGCCATCCCGTTCCGCCGCGCCGCTTGAGCACCTGACAGGCCCGCGGACGGTAACGACCGTGCAGGGCGGCGGGCAGGCGGATGCCGCGGGCGATGGCAGCGGCAGGCGCGCGCAGCCCGCCAGCACGGTCCGCAGCGGCGAGGCCATCACCCAGCTGCGCCGCTTTGCTGCCAGCACCCAGGCTGCCAGCGGCCGTTTCGTGCAGATGCCGGTGGGGGGGCGTCAGGCCGGCACCACCCGCGGCCAGTTTGCCTTCTCCCGCCCCGGCAACTTCCGCTGGGAGATCGAATCACCCGACCAGCAGCTGATCGTCACCGATGGCAAGAAGCTGCATTTCTATGACAAGGAGCTGCGCCAGGTGACGGTGCGCGCCGCCGGCGAGGCCATTCAGGCCACACCGGCTGCCGTGCTTTTCGGTTTTGGCGACCTGAACGACAGTTTCCGGCTGAGCGAGCTGGGCGTGCATGGTGGTGTGGCCTGGGTCGAAGCCGTGCCCAAGCGGGCCGACAGCGGTTTTGACCGCATCCGTGTGGGCCTGCGCAATGGCCAGCCGGTGGCGATGGAGGTGAGCGACGCCTTTGGCCAGGTCAACCGCTATCAGTTCTCGGAGCTGAAGACCGGGGTCAAGCTGCCCGAGAAGCTGTTCCGCTTCGTGCCGCCGGCGGGCGTCGACGTGCTGGAGTGAGCTGAATCCAGGGACTGGCTGCACGAGGCCCGGGGAGGCGGGGGTCGCGAGGCCCTGGCATGAGAGCGGACACCCAGCCCTGGCCGCACGTGGCGCCTGCTCAGGACGTGGTTCCTGGGCCGGCGCGGGGGCAGACAGGTTCATGACAGGCGCTGACGCCCGGCCGCCTGGCCTGGGGCCCGACGCTGGCGGGTGTGCAGCAGCATGCCGCCGAAAAACAGTGCCACGCCGGCCCAGACCCAGCCGTAGCCGATCAGCCGTTGCAGGCTGAACTGTTCGTTGAAGAGCACCAGGCCCAGTACCAGCTGCAGCGTGGGTGAAAAGTATTGCAGCATCCCCAGCATCGACAACGGGATGCGATGGGCGGCGCCGGCAAAGCAGAGCAGCGGCACGGTGGTGGCCGCCCCCGCTCCCAGCAGCACCGCCTGTTGCAGCGCCGACAGCTCATCGAACACCAGCGTGCCCGCCTGCCGGGCCCACAGCAGCCAGGCGGCGGCAAAGGGCAGCAGTACCAGGGTTTCGAGCGCCATGCCCGGCATGGCCTCCAGCGGGGCACGCTTGCGCACCGCGCCATAGAGGCTGAAGCTGAGTGCCAGCAGCATGGCCACCCACGGCACCTGACCGGCCGGTACCGCCAGCCAGAGGATGCCGATGCTGGCCAGCCCCACCGCACCCCATTGCAGCAGGCCCAGCCGCTCGCCAAAGAGCAGCCGCCCCAGCAGCACGTTGGCCAGCGGGCTGATGAAATAGCCCAGGCTGGCATCCAGCACATGGCTGTTGACGATGGCCCACAGATAGGTCAGCCAGTTGATGCCGATCAGCACGGCCGAGGCGGCGAAGGCCGCCAGCAGGCGAGGGCGGCGCATGGCCGACAGCAGCCGCTTGCCCTGGCCGGTCACCACCACCAGCAGCACCGAAAAAAGCGCTGACCATATCACCCGCTGGGCGAGGATCTGGTCGGGGGGGATGGCGCTGTGGTTGAGCGGATACCAGTAAAGCGGAAACAGGCCCCAGATTCCGTAACAGGCCAGCGCATACCAGATGCCCTGCCGGAATTCGTTCGTGTCCCTGTTCATCGTCCTGTTCCTGCCTGTGGTGCGGGATGCCCTGCTGCACGGGGGCAGGACATGCACGGGAATGCCTTGACGGCACCGGTCCAGCTGCCCCGCTTCCTGCCCCGTTGTCCGGGCATGCGGTGGCGAATCGGGTTCCCTGTGCCAGCTGGGGCCGATTGTCGCCATCGTGCCCGATTTTGGCATAAGCCCGTGCCCGGGCAGGGGCTGCGGTATATTCGCCTCAAGGAGAGACAGCGAGATGGCAGACTTGTTCGATGCGCTGCCCCCCGAGGGTGGCGAGCAGGGGCCGCAGCCCTTGGCCGGCAAGCCGCTGCCCGAGGCGGCGGATGTGGCGCGAGCGGTGGACGGGATGGATGCCGGTGCATCGGCAGCACCTGCCGCGGATGCCGGGAGGGGCCAGCCGGCGGCATCCGGGGCCTGGCGCCAGGGGGGCGTGCCCCTGGCCGAGCTGATGCGGCCGCGCACACTTGACGAGGTGGTCGGCCAGCGTCACCTGCTGGGGCCAGAGCGGCCGCTGCGGCTGGCCTTCGAGTCCGGCCAGCCGCATTCGATGATCCTGTGGGGGCCGCCGGGCGTGGGCAAGACCACGCTGGCACGGCTGACCGCCACGGCCTTTGGCCACCAGTTCATTGCGCTGTCGGCGGTGTTTTCCGGGGTCAGGGACATCCGCGCGGCGATGGAACAGGCCGAGCGCAATCTGGCAGCCGGCCGCCACACCATCCTCTTCATCGACGAGATCCACCGTTTCAACAAGTCGCAGCAGGATGCGCTGCTGCCCTACGCCGAATCGGGTCTCATCACGCTGATTGGTGCCACCACCGAGAACCCGTCCTTCGAGGTCAATTCGGCACTGCTGTCGCGGGCCCAGGTCCATGTACTGAAATCGCTGACCGACGACGAGCTGAAGCAGCTGCTGGACAACGCCCGCCAGCGCTTCATGCCGGAGCTGCATCTGGATGCGGCTGCATGCGACACGCTGGTGGGCTATGCCGATGGGGATGCCCGTCGCAGCCTGAACCTGCTGGAGCAATGCGCCATTGCCGCCCGTGCCGCCGGTGTCACCGAGGTCGATGCCGCCTTCATCCAGCAGTCGCTCAGCCTCAATGCCCGCCGCTTCGACAAGGGCGGCGACAGTTTCTATGACCAGATCTCGGCCCTGCACAAATCGGTGCGCGGCTCGCACCCCGATGCGGCGCTCTACTGGCTGACGCGGATGCTCGATGGCGGGGCCGATCCGCGCTACCTGTCACGGCGCATCATCCGCATGGCCTGGGAGGACATCGGTCTGGCCGATCCTCGGGCGATGCAGATCGCCAACGACGCTGCCGCCACCTACGAGCGCCTGGGCTCGCCCGAGGGCGAGCTGGCCCTGGGGCAGGCCGTCATCTACCTGGCGATGGCCGCCAAGAGCAACGCCGGCTACAAGGCCTACAAGCAGGCGGTGGCCTTTGTCGGCAAGGACAAGTCCCGCGAGGTGCCGGTGCATCTGCGCAATGCCCCCACCAGGCTGATGAAGGAACTGGGGCACGGCCATGCCTACCGTTATGCGCACGACGAACCCCATGCCTATGCGGCGGGCGAGACCTATCTGCCCGAGGGCATGCGGGAGCCGCGCTGGTATCAGCCGGTGCCCCGTGGGCTGGAGATCAGGATCGGCGAGAAGCTGGCCCAGCTGCGCCAGTGGGATGCCGAGGCGAGCCGCTCCGGACCGGGTGGGCAGGACTGAGCGGGATCACCGATGTTCGGCATCACCGACCTGAGCACCTATCTGATCGGCGTGGTGGCCGTGATCCTGTTGCCCGGCCCCAACTCGATGTATTGCCTGGCGGTGGCCGGCCAGCATGGCGCGGCCGCGGGCTACCGGGTGATTGCCGGCATCCTGCTCGGCGACGCGATCCTGATGGCCGCCACGGCGCTGGGGGCCGGCTCGGTGCTGCGCCTCCATTCCGGGCTGTTCGCCGGTATCCGGCTGGTGGGGGGCCTGTATCTGCTCTGGCTCGGCATCAACCTGCTGCGGGCGGCCTGGCAGCGCTGGCAGCAGCGCCATGCCCAGCCGGCCGGGCACGCCACCCCGGTGCTGCGCAGCCGGCATGCCTTTCGGCATGCGTTGCTGCTCAGCCTCACCAATCCCAAGGCGATCCTGTTCTTCCTGTCCTTTTTCGTACAGTTCGTCGATCCGGCCTACCCGTATCCGGCCCTCAGTTTTCTGGTGCTGGCCTGCCTGTTGCAGCTGGTGAGCTTTGCCTACCTCAACCTGCTGGTCTTTGCCGGTCAGCGGCTGGTGCAGGGGGTTCGGGGCCGGCACCGGCTGGCGGCTGCCGGGCTGATGCTGGTGGGCCTGATGTTCATCGGCTTTGCACTTAGAATGTGGCTCAGCCCGGCCTGAAGACCAGGGAGAAAATGCGATGGATTTCTGGCAAGGTTTTCTGCTTGTCACCGGCATTCATCTGCTGGCGGCCATGTCGCCGGGGCCGGACTTCATCTTCGTCTCGCAGCAGACGCTCAGCCGTGGGCGCCTGGCCGGCCTGGTCTGTGCGCTGGGCGTGGCCCTGGGGCTGGGCGTGCACATCGTCTATTCGGTGCTGGGGCTGGCCGTCATCATCGCCCAGGCCAGCTGGCTGCTGATCCTCATCAAGATCGTGGGTGGCGCCTATCTGGTGTGGCTGGGCATCCAGGGCTTGCGTGCCCGCGCCCGGGGTGAGGTGATCGAGCTTCAGGCCGGACGTGCCGCCTCCGAAGGCATGGGCCGCACGCTGTGGCGCGGCTGTCTGTGCAACGTGCTCAACCCCAAGGCGCCGGTGTATTTCGTGTCCGTCTTCACCGTGGTGCTGTCGCCCGCCATGCCGCCATGGCAGCTGGTGGCCTACGGCCTGTGGATGATGCTGCTGCAGTTCGCCTGGTTCGCGGCCGTGGCCTTTCTGCTGTCGATTCCTTCGGTCAACCGCAAGTTCCAGCGCGCCGGCCATTGGGTCGACCGCGTGCTGGGCGGCGTCATGGTGGCGCTGGGCATCAAGGTGGTGTCCAGTTAACGCGCCTCATCAACCGCGCCCTGGCCCAGGGCGGCGCATACGCTGGTGGACAGACGGAGGTACCACGTTGGCAACCCGACAGGATTTCGTGGATTACGTGCTGGATCAGGCGGGGCTGTTTCCCCGGCTGAGCTCTCGCCGGATGTTCGGCGAGTATGCGCTGTATCTTGATGACAAGGTGGTGGGCTTTGCCTGCGACAACAGCCTTTTCATCAAGATCACCACCGCCAGCGATGCGTGGGCGCAACGCCTGCCCAGGGGGGAGGCCTATCCGGGGTCAAAACCGTATCTGGTGGCCGACGAGCTGCTGGACCAGCCGTCGGCACTGGCGGCGCTGCTGGAGGCCACAGCCGCCGTGCTGCCACTGCCCAAGCCCAAATCCAGACCCAAGTCCAGGAACACCCACCGAAAGAAACAGGCTGTGCCCTCAGGCAACGGCTGAGGGCAGGCTGCACGTCGCCAGGGCGTCAGGCGGGGCAGGGGCGTCAGGCCGCAAGAAAGGCTGGCAGCAGCGCGTCCAGCCGCTGTTTGGCCTCGGCCAGGATCCGTTCCGGATCGAGGCCGGCCGTCTGCGTGCCTTCGGCCCGCAGCAGCTCGAAGCCGTCAAAGCCCATGAATTCCTGAAACACCGTCTGCAGGAAGGCGATGCTTGGCTCGGCACCCTGTTGTGCGTGCCGCCCGGAGCAGACGCTGCCGCTGGCCTGGATCACCAGCAGCTTGCGGCCATCGTTCATCAGGCCCTGCACCTGGCCGTCGGCTGTGTAGCGGAAGGTCTGGCCCGGTACGGCGATGTTGTCGACATAGCTCTTGAGGCGGGCCGGCACATTGAAATTGTGCAGCGGCAGACTGATGACCACCCGCTGGGCTGCCTTGAACTGCGCCAGCAGTTCAGCCGAGCGTGCGGCGCTGGCCTGCTGGCGGTCGTTCAGCGCTTCTCCGGCCCGGCGTCGGCGCGAAATCTCCATCATCTCGGCATCCAGCTCGGGAATGGCGCTTTCATAGAGGGCGAGCCGTTGGGTGCTGTGCGCGGGAAGGCGGGTGTGCAGGTGGTGCAGCAGACGATTGCTGAAGGATGCCGGTGCGTGGGGATTGGGATGGGCGTTGATGAGCAGTGTGTGCATTGACGGGAGCCGTGCCAGCCACGGGGCGGTGATGTGGCCAGGCCGGCAGAGAGGAATGAGACGGGGTTGCGGATGCGGACGCGAGCATAGCAGGCATGCGCCCGCTCTGCCATCCCTGGCGGCAAGCGTGGGCGGAACCCCGCCGACGCATGCCGGCATTTCTGCATGGCCGCCCATTGACCGTTATGGTGGTCGTTCATGAAATGAATGTCCGTTGTTCCGGTGCCGGCAACTTCGGCCCGGACCTCTCTGAACCAGGAGACCGCATGCGAAATGACAAGGTTCCGCGATTGAAGACAACCCCGATCACGATGAAGGCGGCCAAGGCGCGCGTGTTGCGTACCAGCCGGCTGTTCCTGTTGCCGGCGATTGCACTGTCGCTGACGGCCTGCACCGACAATGTCGTGCCTGACACCGTGGCCGACATCGGCCGCAAGGCGGATCAGGTGCGCGAAAGTGCCAATGCCGTGTTTGATCCCGGTGCTGCACAGGCCCAGGCCGATGGCCGGCGCCAGGAGGAGCTGGTAAGGGACGATTATCGGGATGATCGTGATGGCGACGACCGTGATGGTCGGGACCGTGACGATGATGGCCGCGGTGATGACCGTGACGACCGCTACGGCCGTGATGGTGACCGGGATCGCCACGATGACGACGACCGCCGCGACCGTGATGATGATCGCGACGATGATGACCGGCGGGATCGCGATGGCGACCGCCATGACCGGGACGGGCGCGATGATGACCGGGATGATGACGACCGTGGCCGGCGTCGCGACCGTGACGATGGACGCGATCGCGACGGGGATGACGACCGGCGCTGACGGCCGGGCTACGGAGGCGCGGGCCGTGTAGGCCCGAGGCTTCAGGGCTTGGTGCGGGCGGCGATCACCTGTTCGGCCTTGTCCACCAGCTCGGCACCAATCTGTGTCTTCCATTTGTCGAAGACCGGACGCGTGGCGTTGACGAAGGCGTCACGCTCGGCAGGCGAGAGCTGGGTCACCGTCACCCCCTGCGCTTGCAGCGCCTTCACCAGCGGCTGGCCCGGCTCGACCAGGCCCTTGCGGGCAATGGTCACCTGTTCGCGGGCGGCATCCACGGCGGCCTGACGGACGATCTTCTGGTCTTCCGGCGTCCAGGAGGCCCAGATGCGCCTGTTGACGACGAAGATCAGCGGATCGGCCACGTAGCCCCAGAGCGTCATGTGCTTCTGGCCGATGTTGTTCAGTTTGGCGGCCATGTAGACCGAGATCGGGTTTTCCTGGCCGTCGACGGCGCCGCTGGCCATGGCCGGCTGGGCATCGGCCCAGCTCATCTGTGTCGGGTTGGCCCCCAGGGCCGAGAAGGTCTCCAGGTACAGCGGCGAGCCGACGACGCGGATCTTCATGCCCTTGAGGTCGGCCGGAGTCCTGATCGGGTGCTTCGAATTGGAAATCTCCCGGAAGCCGTTCTCGCCCCAGGCCAGCGGCACCACCCCGGCCTTTTCGAGTGTGGCGAAGAGCTGCTGGCCGACCTCGCCCTGGGTGAGGGCGTCGATGGCGGCATGATCGGGCATCAGGAAGGGCAGGGAGAACAGGTTCAGCGGCTTGAGCTGTGGCGACCAGTTGATGGTCGAGCCGATCGCCATGTCGATGACGCCCTGACGCAGGGCGCTGAATTCGCGGGTCTGATCTCCCTGCAACAGCGACATGCCCGGATAGAGCTTGATGTTGATCCGGCCATCGGTACGTTCGCGGACCAGGTTGGCCCAGATCTCGCCACCCTTGCCCCAGGGATAGGCCGTGCCCAGCACCAGCGACATCTTGTATTCGGACTTGTACTTGCCCTGGGCAAGCGTGCTCTGTGGCAGGGCAACCGTGGCCAGGGCGGTGGCAGCGGCCAGCGAGGCCAGAAGACGGCGGCGGGACATCATCAAAGCTCCTGAAAAAAAGGGGGGGACGGGCCGGCGGAGAAGCGGGCCGGGCCGCCCCGTAGCGTCCCGCATCAGGGGGACACGGGCGGGGGGGCACCTG
>JAUNLD010000004.1 GCA_030532425.1 Lautropia sp.
ATGCCGGCAATGCCAACACCTCGAACTGGCTGCAGGGCGGGGGCTTCAACCAGTACGACGAGATCCACGCCGTCAACAGCTTCGAGTGTGCGGCCAACGGGGTCGGTGCCTCGGCCTATGCCGACGGCATCAGCCACGCGGCCGCCATCTGGAACCCCGAAGGCGACATGGGCGACATGGAGATCTGGGAGCTGGCCGAGCCGCTGGTCTATCTGGGCCGCCAGATCAAGGCTTCGTCGGGTGGTTCGGGCAAGTACCGCGGTGGTTGCGGCTGGGAGAGCCTGCGCCTGGTCTGGAATGCCAAGGACTGGACGATGTTCTTCATGGGCAACGGCAACATGAGCAGCGACTGGGGGCTGATGGGCGGCTTCCCGGCTGCGTCGGGTTACCGCTTCGAGGCGCATGACACCGGCCTGAAGAAGATCATCGCCGACGGCAAGCCGATCCCGCTGGGCGGTGATGTCGATCCGGGCGAGCGCGCCTACGAGAAGCTGATTCCTGAGGCCAGGGTCAAGCGCGACAAGCAGGCGATCACCACCGAGGCGATGTTCAAGGACTATGACCTGTACCTGAACACGATGAAGGGGGGGCCGGGTTTTGGCGATCCGCTCGACCGGGACCCGCGTGCGGTGCTGGCCGATCTGGAAGGCGGTTTCATCCTGCCGCGCTTTGCCGAAAGCATCTATGGCGTGATCGCCCGGGAAAAGGGAGACGGCACCTGGGAGGCTGACGAGGCCGCCACCAAGGCCAGGCGTGCCGAGATCCGCAAGCAGCGGCTGGCCCGCGCCGTGCCGACCCGGGAATGGATGAAGGGTGAGCGTGAGCGCATCCTGGCCAAGCAGGCCGGCACGCAGGTGCAGCAGATGTTTGCCTCGTCGTTCCGGCTGGGGCCGAAGTTCGAGGCCGAGTTCCGCAAGTTCTGGGATCTGCCCAAGGACTGGGAACTGCGCGAGGAAGATATCGGCATCCCGCATTACGGCGCCACGCATCACATGGACATCTCGGAATTGCCGGATGTGAAGGTGGTGCAGTTCGTGGAGGAGTGAGGCCGTCCGGCAGGCGTGGGCCGGGGCTGCCGGGGCAGGTGTTCCCGGTGGCCCGGGCCGGCCCGCCGGTTCCCGATCCGGACATCGGCGGCCGCGCTGTCGCGTGCCGATGTCCATCCCGCATGCTTGTGACCCCGGCCAGATGCCGGGGCGACGACAGAACCAGGAGACAACCATGTCGTATGAACGTTCCAAGATTGCCGACCTGATCGACGGCACCATCGACCGTGACACGCTGCATCAGATGCAGTCGACCCCCAAGGATCCCGAGCGCTTTGAAACCTATGTTTCGGTCCTGCAGGAGCGGGTCGGCTGGGATGACAGGATCATCCTGCCGCTGGGCCCCAAGCTGTTTGTGGTGCAGGAGAAAGGCAGCAACCGCTGGGTCATCAAGTCTGAAGCCGGTCATGTCTTTTGCGACTGGAAGGACAACTGGAAGCTGCACGCCGTGGTCTATGTGCGTGACACGCAGGAGAAGCTTGACGAGCTGTATCCGAAGCTGATGGCGCCGACCGAGGGCTGGCAGGTGATCCGCGAATACTATTGCCCGAAGAGCGGCGACCTGCTGGATGTGGAGGCGCCGACACCGTGGTATCCGGTCATCCACGATTTCGAGCCGGACATCGAGGCCTTTTACAAGGAGACGCTGGGGTTGCCGGTGCCCGAGTGCAGCAATCCCTGAGTGGGCACGGCCGGCTGCCCCTGCCTGCAGGCCGGGGGGCCGGTATTCATCATCCAACCAGGGAGGACTGCCTATAAGACAAGTGAAGACCTCATCAAGAGCACAACATGCGCATCCTGACGGGCGCAGTGCCGGCGACAGCCGGGGCTGCGCCCGTTTTTTTGCGGCTGGGGAACGTGGTGTGCCCGGGTGTTGCGTCGATGTCGACACCCCGGCGGTGGCAGGGGGCTGAGGGTACCGTTGGTCGGCGGCGGACGGCGCTGGCCGGGGGCGCTGATTGCCGCTGCGCCTGCCGTGGCAGCATCGGATGCTGGTGGATGCGCGGGCGGTGGCTGGCGTGTTGTGGTGGTGACGGGCGCAGCCCGACGAAGAGGAGTGCGAGATGGAAGCCTTGCAGATCGAACTGGCGTACTGGTATGAGCGCTACCCGTGGTTGCAGGGGGCACTGGGCTTGCTGGTGCTGATGCTGGCAGGATTGCTGGTGCATTTCGGGGCGGGGCGGGTGGTGCGCCGTCTGGTGGAACTGGTGCAGCGTCATGTGAATGATCCGCGGGCACGGGTGCTGGTGGATGGAGAGTTTCTGGCGCGGGCGGCGATGATCCTGCCGGTGCTGGTGTGGCAGCTGGGCATCCATCTGGTGCCGGGGCTGAATCCGGTGCTGGTGACGCTGATCTACAACGTGTCGCTGGCGATGATGATCTTTCGCCTCGTGCGCACGCTGGACGCCCTGTTGTCGGCCTATCTGGCCTTGCGCCAGCGCAACGGACGACCGGGGCGTTCGCTGAAAAGCTCGATCCAGCTGCTGAAGCTGCTGATGTACGGGCTGGCGATCGTGCTGATCGTGGCGGTGCTGAGCGACCAGTCGCCGCTCCTGCTGCTTTCGGGGCTGGGGGCGATGTCGGCGGTGCTGCTGCTGGTGTTCAAGGACACGCTGCTGAGTTTCACGGCCGGGCTGCAACTGACCTCGTCGGACACGCTGCGGGTGGGGGACTGGATCGAGATGCCCCAGGTGGGGGCCGATGGTGATGTGGTGGACATTGCCCTGCACACGGTGAAGGTGCAGAACTGGGACAAGACCTTCACGATGATTCCGACCTGGCGGCTGATGGCGGAGAGTTTTCGCAACTGGCGCGGCATGTCGGAGTCGGGCGGGCGGCGCATCAAGCGCACCCTGCGCATCGATGTGACGACGGTGGCCTTTCTGGAAGAGGAGGACATCCGCCGGCTGGCCGATATCGAGCTGCTGGCGGATTATCTTGACCGAAAGGCACGTGAGGTTGAGGCCTCGAACCAGGAGCGGCGTGGCCGGCTGGGTGCACGGGCCGCGCAGCTGGCCAATCAGCGGCGGCTGACGAATCTGGGCACGTTCCGGGCCTATGTGCAGGCCTATCTGCGCGCGCACCCGGGCATCAATCAGGACATGACGCTGCTGGTGCGCCTGCAGGAGCCTTCGCCGGAAGGGGTGCCGCTGGAGCTGTACTGCTTTACCGCCAGCACGGCGTGGGCGGTGTACGAGGGCATCCAGTCCGACATCTTCGACCATGTGCTGGCGATCATGCCGGTGTTTGGCCTGCGTCTGTATCAGCAGCCCAGCGGTGTGGACATGCGGGGGGCTTTCGCGGCCCAGGGGCCTGGGCGGGCGGCATTGCCGCAGTGAGCGGGGCGCAGTGACCGCGGTGCTGCCCCGTGATGGGCCGACACGTGTGGCGCGCCGGCTGTTACAGGGAGTGAATGCGGGGGCTTGGGCTTGTATGTCTGCCGGCTTCTGGCACCATGCGCTTTTTGGAACGCGATGCACGGGGGCAGGGTGCCGGAACGGATGGAAGGACAGGACAGGCGTGGCCGGAGCGACGGTGCCGGGCGGATGGCAGGGGCCGGCCAGGCATGCCTGGCCGCGGTGCTGATCGGAATGGCCGGGGCGGTGATGGCGCAGGTGCCACAGGCCGGGTCGGCGTTGCCGGCCGTGCGTTTTCCGGGAGATCCGCCTGACGTTGGCCGCGATCCGGGGGGCGCGGATGGCCGTGCGCCGGCAGCGGCGGTGCATGGTGATGATGGTGCCGGTGCGGACGCGCGTGCGCGTGGGGGAGCGCAGGGAAGGCCTGGTCCTCGTGACGTGCAGCCGGCCTTGCCCGTGCTGGGGGGGCCTTCCGGTGGGGCGGCGGCTGTCGCCGGGGATGCGCCGCGCATGGCCTGGCGGCCCCTGCCCAGCGGACCGGGCTGTGGGCCGGCGGCGGCGGGTCAGACCGGCTTTCGTATCGACAACGACCTGGTCAGCGGACAGGATTATGGTTATAGCGCCGGGCTGATGCTGGAGGTGGCGGCGCGCACCCGCCTGGCGGATGCCGGGACGGTGGCGGCTGCCTCCGAGGGCTGGATGTGCCCGTTCTGGCGCTGGCTGGGAGGGGGCGAGCACCCCACCGAGCAGGTGGCGGTGCAGCTGGACACGGCGATGTACACGCCGGTGCGCAGTGCTGCCACGTGGCTGGTGACGGATGACCGTCCCTATGCGGCGACGCTGATGCTGGGCTTCTCGGGCACGCGCAGGCAGGGGGCCCAGCATGTGCGCAACGTGCTGCGGCTGGGATGGGTGGGGCCTTCGCTGCGGGGCGAGTCGATCCAGAATTCGCTGCATCGGGTCATCCATGCGCCGCGTTTCAGGGGCTGGGCGCATCAGCTGCGTGATGAGCCGCTGCTGGAGCTGGCGCAGTACCGCTCGCACCGCTGGCAGCCTGCCGGCCGCGATACCGATCTGCTGGGGCACTGGGGGGTGCGGCTGGGCAATCTGCAAACCAGTGCCTTTGCCGGCCTGGAGTGGCGCTGGGGGCGGGGCCTGCAGGACGATGGGGGCTCGGCACCGGTGCGCCCCGGTTCGAACGAGGCCGCCGAGACCAACTGGCATGGGCCGGGTGCATCGCGCTGGGTGTGGTTCGTGACGGCCGGGGTGCGGGCGGTGGCCTGGGATCTGAGCCTGGATGGCAATGTCCGTCACGACAGTCACAGCGTGCGGCGCAAGCCTCTGGTGGTGGATGGGGGGGCGGGCCTGGCGGTGCAGGAAGGGGCCTGGACGGCGCGCTTCATGTGGGTGCTGCGCTCGCATGAGTTCGATGGCCAGAAGCATCTGCCGTCCTACGGTGCGCTGCTGGTCAGTTACGTGTATTAGTGCGTGTCGTGAGCCTGTTTGCTGCCTTCTTCCGGCGTCCGGTCCAGTGGACCGGTCCAGTGCGCGCCCGGCCACGGACGGGGGGTGAGCCGCCGGCCCGTGTGTCGTCATCCCGACGGCGGTGTGCCATGGCTTGCCAGTTGGGGTAGAATCGGCGCTTGTCGAAGACGGGTTGTCTGCAACCGGCCTGACGGCACGCCCCACGAGGGCGTGGCATGCGCCTGCGTTAACCCGTTTCCTGGTGTTTTCCCGTCGCAGGGCCGTGGCAGCCGTTGATGTGTGCCCGGCGACAGCCGGTGGCGTGGCCGCTTCACATCCTGGGCCATCAGCCGCCTGCACATGGCGCCATGGGCCGTCCTGCCGGGCAGCGCGTGGCGGGGGCCACGCCCATTCCCTGAAAGCACCAGCAGCAAAGGCGCCCGGGTCTGTCGTGTCCCGCTGGCGTGGGCTGCCGGGGCTGCGCGCCCTGGCCGCCAGAATTTTTCCAGTCTGCATCCAGATGTCCCGGAAGGATCGCGGGATGCGGGCGTTCATGTCTTCATGTCTGCACGGTGAATGCCGGGCCATCTGTTTTGGCTTGGGGGCTGGGTACGACATGAAGCCTGCGCCGGCCAGCGATCGCATCTTGTTTTCTGCCGTCACGATCGGGTTGATGAATACCTCTGAGGTCAAGCGAGTCATCGAGGGGGCGCTGCTGTGTGCCAACAAGCCGCTGAGCGTGTCCGACCTGCGTCAGCTGTTTGCGGGCGATGTCGAGATCGGTGCCGATTCGGTGCGTGATGTGCTGGAGATGCTGCGCACCGAATGGGCGGGACGATCGCTGCATCTGGTGGCGCTGGCCACGGGCTGGCGCTTTCAGAGTGCGCCCGACATCGCCCGTTTCGTGACCCGGCTCAATCCCGAGAAGCCGCCGCGTTATTCGCGGGCGGTGCTGGAGACGCTGGCGATCATCGCCTACCGGCAGCCCGTCACGCGCGGCGACATCGAGGAGATTCGCGGTGTGACGGTTTCGTCGCACATCATCAAGACGCTTGAGGATCGGGGCTGGATCGACCAGATCGGTGTGAAGGACGTGCCGGGCCGGCCGGCACTGTTCGGGACGACGCGGCAGTTTCTGGATGACCTGAACCTGCGGGCACTGACCGAGTTGCCGACGCTGGATGACGGGGCGCTGCCGGCCGATGTATTGCAGGCCCTGGCGCTGCCGGCGGAGGGGACGGAGCAGGCCGGGAACGAGATGGCGGGTGCCGAAACGGCCCCCGATGATGAGGGGGCGTCCGCACGGGCGGCGCCCGATGATGAAGAACAGGCATCGCCCGTGCGGGCGGCTGCCGGGGCCGACGAGTCAGCCGGGACCGGTGCCGATGACGCAGCGGCAGCGATGGAAGAAGACTTGATGGCGGATGCATCCGCCGACAACACGCCCTGAGTGTGGTGGTGGCATGAATAGCGTACAGCATGATGATGACGTGCAACAGCGTCTGGATCTGAACGAGCCCGGTGTCGGAGGCCAGGAGGGCCCGCAGCCGGCGGCCGGGGCGGAGGAGGCTGCAGCCCGTGGCCCGGCCCGCCGGCGTGGGCTGCGGCGAACGCGCCGGCCGGCTGATGGTCAGGCGGCGCCGCGGCGTGGCCGGGGGGCTCGCCAGGGGGCTGTGGCTGATGACGCCGGGACCCTGCCCGGCGTGACGGCGGATGATGACGGGATGCCGCTGCTTGCAGGCCAGGCCGCCGATGAGGGCGGGGCGGGCGCTGATGAGGCGGAGCCGGTGCCCTTCTTTGCCCGGCAGGCCGCCATCGGCCTGCGGGACAGTGGGCGCGCGCGTGGAAAGAAGGCTGCGGCGGCCGCAGCCGAGGCCGAGAAGCTGCACAAGATTCTGGCCGATGCAGGCATCGGTTCGCGTCGCGACATGGAAGAGCTGATCGTGGCCGGCCGGGTGTCTGTCAATGGCCTGCCGGCCCATATCGGCCAGCGGGTGGGGCCGGATGACGTGATCCGCGTCAATGGCAAGCCGCTGCCGCGCAAGCGGATTGCTGCGGCGGCACGGGTGCCGCAGGTGCTGCTTTACCACAAGCCGACGGGTGAGCTGGTGACGCGTGATGATCCCGAGGCCCGGCCGAAGGTGTTCGACCGGCTGCCCAGGCTGCGTGGGGCGCGCTGGATTGCGGTGGGGCGCCTGGATCTGAACAGTGAGGGCCTGCTGATCTTCACCACCTCGGGGGATCTGGCCAACAAGCTGATGCACCCGCGTTACGGCTGGGAGCGCGAGTATGCGGTGCGGGTGCTGGGCCGGGTGGATGACGAGATCCGTCAGCGCCTGCTGACGGGCGTGACGCTGGACGATGGGCCGGCGGTGCTGCAGTCGATCGAGGACATCGGTGGTGATGGGGCCAACCACTGGTACCGGGTGGTGATCCTCGAAGGGCGCAACCGCGAGGTGCGGCGCCTGTTCGAGGCCGTCGGGCTGACGGTGTCGCGGCTGGTGCGCATCCGCTTCGGTCCGGTGGCACTGCCGCCGCGACTGGCGCGTGGTCGTCTGCAATCGCTGACGGATGACGAGGTGCAGCAGCTGCAACAGCAGGTGCGCCGCCATGTGGCGGCGGTGGCGGCCGCCCCGGCGTCTGGTGGACAGGTGGCGGCGAATGCGGGGGCGGGCTCGCGGCATCCGGCGACGCGCCGGCGTGCGCTGCGCGGCGCGCGGGCGAACACGGCTCCGGGTGCGGATGCCGCGGAAGGCGGCTTGCCGGCCGGTGCGCTGCCCCGGAAGACCCGGGGCGGGCGGCGCAAGGCGGCGGGTGACGGGGGGATGGATGCCCTGCCGGCACGCAACCGTCGCGGCGGAGGGCGTCGTCAGGGCGGTGCGGCTGCGGGCGGCGTCGAGGCGGCGGATGCGACGGGCAAGCCGCAGCGCACGCCGGCACGGCGGGGCCGTTCGGTGGCGCGTCAGCCGGCCACCGAGCGGGTCGAGGCACCGAAGATGGTGTCGGTGAAGGTGCTGGAAGCCACGGCCGAAAAGAAGTCCCTGACGGTAAGCGAGCGTCGCGGCTGGACCGAAACACGCTACCTGCCGCAGGCGGTTGCCTACAGCGGAGATACCGACTGGTCGAAGATCGCCCGAGAAACGGTGCTGCCGGATCGCAGCCGGCCGCGCAAGGTGCGTGAACGCAATGGCAATGTGGCGCCGCGTTCACGGCCGGCACCGGCTGCGGCGCGACGTGTCAATTACGATGACGACAACTGGCAGCCGACCTCCGATTCGGCGCACCTGGAAGGCATCACACGTTCGATGAAGCGTGATGAGCGCCAGCAGCGCTGGGGGGCAACGCCGGGCTTTGCGGCGCGGCTGGGGCAGCCCTGGGATCCGAATGCGGGGGCGGGGCGCACGGCGGTGGCGCGTCAGCCCGGCAACAAGGCCAAGCCGGGCGGGACACGGGCGCCGCGTGGCGGCAAGCGGGGCAATGCTGGTGCGGGCGCTGCGCGTTCGCCGCGTCGCAAGGCCGGGGGCCGGGGGCGCTGAAGCGCGGTTCCGCGGGCGGTGTGCCCGCACGGGCGCTGGAGGCGCGAACGGGGCCACGGGCTCCTTCCGCCTTTCCTTGTGCACCAACCGTTCATCGGCTATAATCGAAAGTCTTGAATGGGCGGTTTGAGCGTTTTTCAATCCCCCGGTTTGCTGGCTTACCTGGCGGGTTGCGCCCTTGGGCTGCCCCTCTGCCGGGTCTGCTTCGATGGAGCGTATCGCCGGCGTTGCAGTGGTCAGGTGGCCGCTGTCAGGTCGATATCGCCGTGCGCGATGTTGTGCGAAATGGGCTGGCAAAGGCCCATTTTTTTTTACCGGATGCAGGCGTGTTGCCGGCCGCGCGGATGGCGCCGGGCTGGCCCTGTGGATGCGGCTTGCAGGCCGGTGTGTACGCAATGATGAGGGCAGGTAGAAGGTGGTGGGTCCCAATCCAGCAACAGGCGGTGGTGTCGAGGCCCTGGTCGAACCAGTGGTGTCGGGCATGGGCTATGAGGTCGTCGATGTCGAGTTTGCACAGGGGGGGCTGCTGCGGATCACGATCGAGAACGTCGATCATCAGGTGCCGATCACGCTGGACGATTGCGAGCGGGTGAGCGAACAGCTGTCGCACCTGTTCATGGTCGAGGATGTCGATTACGACCGACTGGAAATTTCCTCGCCGGGCATGGATCGCCGCTTGCGCAAGCCTGCCGATTTCGAGCGTTTTGCGGGTGACGAGATCAAGCTGTGGCTGCGTCTGCCGCAGGATGGCCGGCGTGTCTTTGAAGGGGTGCTGCTGCCTGCCGAGCGTGCCCTGGCCCGTGCCCGCGAGCTGCTGGGGCCCGAGGCCGGGCTGCCGCCCGTGGTGCAGGCCGGGGGAGCGGCGCCAGCGGCTTCCGACTGGTTGCTGCTGTGGCGTGAGCAGGCGCCGGCCACGCGTGGTCATGTCCGCGCGCGAGGGGTGCCGGGGCGTCGCCCGCCCAAGCCCCGGCCGTTGCCGGCCGACCCGGTCGAGGCGGCGCTGCTGACGGCAGACCGTCATTGGTTGCGATTTGGATTTGAGCAAGTGGATCGGGCTCGGCTGGTGCCGAAGCCGGTTTTCTAGGGAGTCGTTATGCAGGGACGTGAATTGTTGCTGATGGTCGATGCGCTCGCGCGTGAAAAGAACGTGTCACGCGACGTGGTGTTTGCGGCGCTCGAAAGTGCGCTGGCATCGGCAATGAAAAAGCGTTACAAGGATGAGGTGGACATTCGTGTCGTCATCAGCCGGGAGGATGGCAGCTACCGTGGTTTCCGCCGCTGGCAGGTGGTGCCCGACGGTGAGCTGGACGATCACGACCTCCAGATCATCCTGAGCGAGGCCCGCAAGCAGGATCCCGACATCCAGCTCGAAGCTTTCATCGAGGAAGAGCTGGAAAACATCGAGTTTGGCCGCATCGGTGCACAGGCGGCCAAGCAGGTGATCCTGCAGAAGATCCGTGACGCCGAGCGCGAGCAGATCATCAACGACTTCCTGGCCCGGGGCGATTCGCTGCTGTCGGGAACGGTCAAGCGGGTGGACCGCGAGGGTGCGATCGTCGAGTCGGGCCGGATCGAGGCCCGTCTCCCGCGCGACCAGATGATCCCGAAGGAAAACCTGCGCAATGGTGACCGCGTGCGTGCCTGGGTGTCGAAGATCAACCGGGAGGGCCGGGGTCCGCAGCTGTTCCTGTCGCGCACGGCGCCCGAGTTCATCATGAAACTGTTTGAACTTGAAGTGCCCGAGATCGAGCAGGGGCTGCTGCAGATTCGTGCGGCGGCGCGGGATCCGGGGGTGCGGGCCAAGATTGCCGTGCACACGGCCGATCGTCGCGTCGATCCGATCGGTACCTGTGTCGGCGTGCGTGGCTCGCGCGTGCAGGCCGTGACGCAGGAGCTGGCCGGCGAGCGTGTCGACATCGTGCTGTGGTCGGAAGATCCGGCACAGTTCGTCATCGGTGCACTGGCGCCGGCCAATGTCACTTCGATCCTGGTGGACGAGGAGCGGCACGTGATGGACGTGGTCGTCGACGAGGACAACCTGGCGCTGGCGATCGGTACCGGGGGGCGCAACGTGCGTCTGGCTTCCGAGCTGACGGGCTGGCAGATCAACCTGATGTCGGCCGAGGAAAGCGAGAAGAAGCAGGAAGATGAGCGTGCCGCCATCCGTTCGGTCTTCATGGATCGTCTGGATGTGGATGCCGAGGTGGCCGACATCCTGATCGACGAGGGCTTCACCAGCCTGGAAGAGATTGCCTATGTGCCGCTGGAAGAAATGCTGGAGATCGAGGCCTTTGACGAGGACACGGTCAACGAGCTGCGTGAGCGTGCCCGCAATGCGCTGCTGACGCAGGCCATTGCCACGGAAGAGAAGCTGAACGACACGGCCGAAGACCTGCTGTCGCTGGAGGGCATGGACCGCGAGCTGGCAGTGAAGCTGGCCGAGGGCAATGTCCGCACCCGTGACGATCTGGCAGAGCTGGCGGTGGATGAACTGATTGAAATCGCTGACATCGACGAGGAACGCGCGAAGGTCTTGATCCTGAAGGCACGCGAGCACTGGTTCGTCGACGATGAACGTGCGTGAGACGGTGCGGCTCGGGCGAGCCTGGAGCGCTCCGGTAACCCGCCCCGTCATGGGGCAGTAACGGGTGGCGCACATGATGATTAGGTAGTAGCGGAAGGAACTAATGGCCAGTACGAACGTTGAGACATTTGCTGCGGAATTGAAGGTACCTGCTGAAGTTTTGCTGGAGCAGTTGCGCGCCGCCGGTGTCGACAAGAAAGCTCCCTCGGATCCGTTGACGGAAGCGGACAAGGAGCGTTTGCTGTCGTCGCTGCGTGCTTCGCACGGGGGCGCCGACAAGTCCAAGCGGCAGAAGATCACGGTGGTGCGCAAGCAGACCTCCGAAATCAAGCAGGCTGATGCCACCGGCAAGGCCCGGACCATCCAGGTGGAGGTCCGGCGCAAGCGCACGTTCGTCAAGAATGATGAGGCCCGTGGTGGCGTGGTGCCGGCGCCCGAGAGCGCACCGGTGGCGCCGCCGCCGGCCAAGTCGCCCAGCTCGGTGATCGACGAGGAGCAGCGTCGCCGCCGCGAGGAAGAAGAACGCCGCCAGCGCGCGCTGATGGAGCGTCAGGCGGCCGAGCTGCGGGCCAAGACCGAGCGTCTGGAGCGTGATCGCCAGCGCGAGAACGAGGCGGCGGCCGAGGCCGAGCGTCGTGAAGCGGCTGCCCGTGCCGAGCAGGACCGTCTGGCCAGGATGCAGGCCGATGCCGAGCGTGAGGCCGCGGCGGCGCGGGCGTTGCAGCGTTCGATCCGGGAAGAGGCCCAGCAGGCCCAGGCCCAGGCCAGTGAGGCCGAGGCTGCGGCGCGCGAGAACGAGCGCAGGCAGGCCGAAGAACAGGCTGCCAGGGTGGCTGCCGAGCGCGAGGCCGCACAGCAGGCGGCCAAGGCAGCTGCCGAGAAGGCGGCCGAAGAGGCCCGCCGTGCCAAGGAAGAGGCCGATGCCTCGGCGGCTGCCCGTCGTCGTGCCGAGGCCGAGGTGGCGGCGATCAACCGTCTGCTGGAAGCCAGCCGGCGCCCGCCGCCGCCGCCACCCCCGCCAGCGCCGCCGGCGGCTCCGCCCGCTGCTGCGGCCGGCGACAAGAACCGTCGTCCGGGCGGCACGCTGCATCGCCCGGCGGGTGGTGCACCGGGTGCCGATGCCTCGGCGGGGCAGGGCGACAATGCCGGTGGCGGTCGCAACAGCAAGCACGTCAAGTCCGAGAAGCTGTCGTCGTCGTGGCAGGATGATGCCTCCAAGCGTCGCCGGCCCACCAAGGGCGGGCGCAGCGACAGTGGTGCCGGTGCCGGTACGGGCTGGCGCACGCGCGGCCCGCGTCGTGGCAACGATCGGGGAGGCCGGGGCGGCTTCTCGTCGCATGCGCAGCCCGAGACCCCGATCGTGCGCGAGGTGCATGTGCCCGAGACCATCACCGTGGCCGAGCTGGCCCACAAGATGGCGGTGAAGGCCACCGAGGTCATCAAGCATCTGATGAAGCTGGGCCAGATGGTGACGATCAACCAGGTGCTCGATCAGGAAACGGCGATGATCCTGGTCGAGGAAATGGGCCATACCGCCATTGCCGCCAAGCTGGATGATCCGGAGGCGATGCTCGATGAAGTGAGCAGCGAGGACATCGGGCCGATGCTGCCGCGTCCGCCGGTTGTGACGGTGATGGGCCACGTCGATCATGGCAAGACCTCGCTGCTGGATTACATCCGTCGCACCAAGGTTGCCTCGGGTGAGGCCGGTGGCATCACCCAGCATATCGGTGCCTATCACGTCGAGACGCCGCGGGGCGTCGTCACCTTCCTCGACACGCCGGGTCACGCGGCCTTCACGGCGATGCGTGCGCGTGGAGCGAAGGCGACGGACATCGTCATCCTGGTGGTGGCGGCCGATGATGGCGTGATGCCGCAGACGATCGAGGCGATCTCGCATGCCCGGGCGGCCGAGGTGCCGCTGGTGGTGGCGATCACCAAGATCGACAAGCCGGAGGCCAACCCGGACAAGGTCCGTCAGGAGCTGGTGGCGCAGAGCGTGGTGCCCGAGGAGTACGGTGGTGACGTGCCTTTCGTGGGCGTGTCGGCCAAGAGTGGTGCCGGCATCGACGACCTGCTGGAAAACGTCCTGCTTCAGGCCGAGATCCTGGAGCTGAAGGCACCGGTGAAGGCGCCGGCGCGCGGCCTGGTGATCGAGGCACGCCTTGACAAGGGACGTGGTCCGGTGGCGACGGTGCTGGTGCAGTCGGGCACGCTGTCGCGCGGTGACACGCTGCTGGTCGGCTCCACCTGGGGCCGGGTGCGGGCGATGATGGACGAGGCGGGCAAGGCCGCCACCTCGGCCACGCCGTCGATTCCGGTCGAGATCCAGGGCCTGAACGATGTGCCGCAGGCGGGCGAGGAGCTGGTGGCGCTGGCCGATGAGCGCAAGGCGCGCGAGATCGCCCTGTTCCGTCAGGGCAAGTTCCGCGATGTCAAGCTGGCACGCCAGCAGGCTGCCAAGCTGGAGAACATGTTCGACCAGATCGGCGAGGGTGAGGTGCAGACGCTGGCCCTCATCATCAAGGCCGACGTGCAGGGCTCGCAGGAAGCGCTGGCGCATTCGCTGCTCAAGCTGGGCAACGACGAGATCAAGGTGCAGATCGTCCACGCCCAGGTGGGGGGCATCACCGAGAGCGACATCAACCTGGCGATCGCCTCGAAGGCGGTGGTCATCGGCTTCAACGTGCGTGCCGACATGCCGGCACGCCGGATGGCCGAGGCCAACGGTGTCGACATCCGCTACTACAACATCATCTACGATGCCGTGGATGACGTGAAGTCGGCGATGGAAGGCATGCTCTCGCCGGAGAAGCGCGAAACCATCATCGGCATGGTCGAGATCCGTCAGGTGTTCCGTGTGACCAAGGTGGGTACGGTGGCCGGTTGTTATGTGACCGAAGGGCTGGTGCGCCGGGATTCCGAGGTGCGCCTGTTGCGCGACTCCACCGTCATCTGGTCGGGCCGGATCGATTCGCTCAAGCGCTTCAAGGACGATGCCAAGGAGGTCAAGGCAGGGTTCGAGTGCGGCATCACGCTCCTGAACTACAGCGACATCCAGGAAGGCGACCAGCTGGAAGTGTTCGAGGTGAAGGAAGTTGCCCGGACGCTGGCTTCAACCTCGACGCCGGGTTAAGCAACGATGCGACGCAGACCAGGAGCGACGCCCGGACGGGCGTTGCGTGTGACCGAACTGCTGCACCAGGAGCTGGCCCAGCTGATCCAGACCGAAGTGAAAGACCCGCGTCTGGGGCTGGTGACGGTGACGGGGGTGCAGCTGACGCCCGACTATGCCCACGCCACGGTGTGGTTTTCGGTTTTGCCCGACGATCCCGAGCGGGTGGCCGAAACCCTCGAAGGCCTGCGTGCCGCGGCCGGGTTCCTGCGTGCGCAGATCGGCCGGCGGGTGCGGATCCACACCACGCCCGAGCTGCATTTCAGGCACGACGCGTCGACGCAGCGTGGCATCGAGATGGGCCGGCTGATCGACGAGGCCAATGCCCGGCGGGCGGCGGATGATCCGGGTGATGCAGCCGATGTGGCGGCACCGGCGGACGGGCCGGCGGAGCGCGCTTGAAGGTCCACGGGCTGTTGCTGCTGGACAAGCCGCTGGGCCTGTCGTCGAACGTGGCGCTGCAGAAGGTGCGGCGTCTGCTGTCGGCCGACAAGGCCGGACACGGTGGCACGCTGGACCCGATGGCCAGTGGCGTGTTGCCGCTGATGTTTGGTGAAGCCTGCAAGCTGGCCGGGTCGGCGCTCAGCCATGACAAGGCCTACGAGGCCGAGGTGCGCTTCGGTGAGCGCACCACCACCGATGATGTCGAAGGCGAGGTGATCGCCCGCTCGGATGCCCGGCCGACGGCCGAGGCACTGGCTGCCGCGCTGATGCGCTTTCAGGGCGTGATCGAGCAGGTGCCGCCGGTGTATTCGGCGCTGAAGGTGGGGGGCAAGGCGATGTACCGCCACGCCCGCGAGGGGGCCCCGATCGAGGCGGCCCCGCGCCAGGTGCGGGTTGACGTGATCGAGCTGCTGGCCTTCGATGGCGAGCGTGCGCGGCTGCGCATCGATTGCGGCAAGGGTACCTATATCCGTTCGATTGCCCGGGACCTGGGTGAGGTGCTGGGCTGCGGCGCGCACCTGAGTGGTCTGCGGCGCACGCGGGTGGGCGCTTTCGATGTGCGTGACGCGGTGCCGTTGCCGGCGCTGCTCGATGACGGCCCCGAGGCGGCGGCGCAGCATCTGCGCGGCTTGCTGCACCTGGTGGCGGGCTGGCCCCAGGTGGTGCTGGGGCCGGACGAGGCCGCCCGCTTTGGCCACGGCCAGGCGGTGCCGGCGGCACGTTTTCTGGCGGCCGAGGGCTTTGCACCGCAGGCCGCTCAGGTGGCGGTGCTGTCGGGCGGACGCCTGCTGGGGCTTGGGCGTCACGGTGTCCTGCCCGACGGGGCGCCGGCGGTGCTGCCGACACGGGTGATCGTCGACTGAGGCCTGAATGACGGGATGCGTGTGCGGCCCATGGGCCGGGACAAGCATCCTTTCCTGTTTTTGCTGTACAACCTTTTATCGAGACCGAGCGTGTCTGACGCCAAACATACTTCTTCCCAGCCGATTCGCAACATTGCGATCATTGCCCACGTCGACCATGGCAAGACCACGCTGGTCGACCAGCTGCTGCGCCAGTCCGGCACCTTCCGCGCCAACCAGCAGGTGAACGAGCGGGTGATGGACTCCAACGATCTGGAACGCGAACGCGGCATCACCATCCTGGCCAAGAACTGTGCGGTCGAGTACGACGGCACGCGGATCAACATCGTCGACACGCCGGGCCACGCCGATTTCGGTGGCGAGGTCGAGCGGGCGCTGTCGATGGTCGATGGCGTGCTGCTGCTGGTGGACGCGATGGACGGGCCGATGCCGCAGACCCGTTTCGTCACGCGCAAGGCGCTGGCGCTGGGCCTGAAGCCGATCGTGGTGGTGAACAAGATCGACCGTCCCGGGGCGCGCCCGCACTGGGTGGTGGACCAGACCTTCGACCTGTTCGACCGCCTGGGTGCAACCGAGGAGCAGCTGGATTTTCCGGTGGTGTACGCCTCGGGTCTGGCAGGCTATGCGGTGACGGATCTGGATGAGGCCGAAGCGGCGGCGTCGGCCGAGACCCCCAGCATGGCGCCGCTCTTCCAGACGATCCTCGACCGCGTGCCGGCGCGTGCCGACGACGTCGATGGGCCGTTGCAGTTCCAGATCTCGGCGCTGGATTATTCCAGCTACGTGGGCCGGATCGGCATCGGCCGCATCAACCGGGGCACGCTGAAGGGCGGCGAACAGGTGCTGCTGCTGCACGGTGACCGGGCTCCGGTGACGGCCAAGGTCAACCAGGTGCTGCGCTTCCGAGGGCTGGAGCGTGAGGTGGTGCCCTTTGCGCAGGCTGGCGACATCGTTGCCATCAATGGCATCGAGGACATCGACATCGGCTCGACGCTGTGCAAGGTGGGCAATCCCGATCCGCTGCCGCTGCTGCGCATCGACGAGCCGACGCTGACGATGGAGTTTCTGGTCAACACCTCTCCGCTGGCTGGGCGTGAAGGCAAGTTCGTCACCAGCCGTCAGATCCGCGAGCGTCTGGAGCGGGAGCTGCAGGCCAACGTGGCGCTGAAGGTGGAGTTCACTGCCGATGCCGACACCTTCGTGGTGTCGGGCCGGGGGCAGCTGCACCTGACGATCCTGCTGGAGAACATGCGCCGCGAGGGCTACGAGCTGGCCGTGTCGCGGCCAAAGCCGCGGATGCGCGTGGTGGACGGTGAGCGTCAGGAGCCCTACGAGCAGCTGACGATGGACCTGGAAGAAAGCCACCAGGGGGCGGTGATGGAGATTCTGGGCACCCGCCGTGGCGAGCTGCAGAACATGGAGCCGGACGGCAAGGGCCGGGTGCGGCTGGAGTACCGGGTGCCGGCACGGGGCCTGATCGGCTTCCAGAGCGATTTTCTCAACACCACCCGCGGCACCGGCATCATGAGCCACGTCTTCGAGGATTATGGTCCGTGGGCGGGCGAGATCGAGGGGCGCCGCCAGGGGGTTCTGATCTCGCAGGATGATGGCGGGGCGGTGGCCTATGCGCTGTGGAAATTGCAGGACCGCGGCCGGATGTTCGTCAAGCCCAACGATGCGCTCTACGAGGGCATGATCATCGGCATCCATACCCGTGACAACGATCTGGTCGTCAATCCGATCCGCGAGAAGAAGCTGACCAACGTCCGCGCCTCGGGCAAGGACGAGGCGATCAACCTGACGCCGCCGATCGAGCTGACGCTGGAGCGGGCGGTCGAGTTCATCGCCGATGACGAGCTGGTCGAGATCACACCCAAGAGCATCCGCCTGCGCAAGCGCTTCCTGAAGGAGCATGAGCGCCGCCGGGCGCAGCGCGAGGGTGACGGCGTCTGAGCCAGGCTTTGAGCGCCTGAGCTCCCCGCAAGGCTGAGAAAGGCGGATCGCGGAGAAGGTGCAACGGCGCGGCGCAACCAGGGGCTGCGCCGCGCGGCGTGCGCTTGTCTGGCTTACTGCCCGTTGCCCAGCTCGCGGATGTAGCTGGCCAGGTTGCGGGTTTCGTCCTCGGTCAGCGAGACGTTGTTGTGCGCCTTCAGGGCGGCTTCGAGCGTGGGGGCCGAGCCGTCGTGCAGGTAGGGCGCGTTGTACCAGGCGTCACGCAGGCCGGGGGCGACGATGCCATCGAGCGCTTCGCCCGAGACCTGGCCGCTGGTGGCCTTGAGCGTGCCGATGTTCTCGCGCTTCAGGCCGTCGCCGCCCAGATCTTCGGTGAGGTGGCAGCTCTGGCAGTCCTTGGTCTTGAACAGTGCCTCGCCGCCCTGGGCAGCTGCGCTGAAGCTGCGGTCGGCCGGACGGAAGGGGCTGGGCGCATAGGTGCTCAGGCTGTTGACGTAGGCTGCCAGCGCATCGAGGTCTTCCGAGCGGCCTGCCTTGGGGCTGCCCAGCGGAGCGGCCCGGCGACCGGACAGGAATTCGCCCGGATCCATCAGCCCGGCGCCACCGGCCAGTGCACGGATCTGCTGCTCGAAATCCTGCACTTCGTCGAAGTTGCCGCTCCAGTGCAGGCGCTGCTTCTTGCCGCCATGTCCGCGCAGCGAGATGGTCTTGCGCAGGCCTTCACCGAAGCCGCTCATGTCCCAGACCCGGCCATCGCCATAGCCGTCGTTGTGGCAGGCGGCGCAGCTCATGTAGCGGTCGCGGGCCAGCAGCGGGTTGAGGGCATCGTAGAAGATCTGCTTGCCCAGCAGCACCTGGGGGGCAAGCTTGTCGGGGCTGGTGAAGGTGGGCACCTGCCGGGTGGGGGTGAGCAGGCCGAGGCTGTTCTGGTCGAGTAGCGGCGCCATGTCGACGAAGCTGACGCTGCGGGCCATGAAGTTGGAGACGGCCACCGTCCGGCCATCGGCAGAGATGGCCACGCCCTGCGGGGCGTTGCCGACGACCATGCGATGAACCTCAAGGCCGGTGGCGGCATCCATGATCGCCAGCTCACGCGAGGTTTCGAGGGCGACCAGGACGTACCTGCCGTCCGGGGTGTAGGTGGCGGCGCTGGCCAGGCTGGTGTTGTCGAGGTCGAACCGGCCCGCGACGTTTTCGGTGGGGGTGCCTGCCAGCTCGATGCGCGAGACGATGGCGCGCACGGTGCTCTCGAAATTGAGCGGGCGCTGATCGCGCATCATGCCGCGCAGGACGTTGTCCTGCTTGGAAGGCACCCAGGCGGTCTTGCCGTCGGGCGAGATGGCGGCGGCACCCAGGTAGTTGGGCAGGCCGCGGCCCTGGAGTGCGGTGTCTTCCTGCAGGCTGACGGCCAGGCCGACGGTGTGGCTGATGGTGGCGCTGGCCACGTCGATGACCATCACTTCGCCGCCGCGCACACCTTCACCGCTGGTGCGGACCGTCAGGCCGTCTTCGCCCGGCAGGGGCGGCGAGATGAAACGGCTGGCCAGCAGCCGGGCACCGGTGCCATCCACCGAGACGTGGCGCACTTCGGGGCCCACCCACAGCCGCTGCTTGACGGCCCGGGTGACGGGATCGAACTGCAGCAGTTCTTCGGAGCCGAGCAGGCTGACCCAGACGCCGCTGCCATCGGGGGCGTTGACCACGCCATAGGGCTGGGCAGACGAGGACAGCGTGATGGTGGTGACGACTTCGAGCGAGGCGGGGTCGATGATGCTGATGGTGCCGCTGCCGCGGTTGCTGACCCAGACATGGCCGGCGTTGTCGATGGCCAGCGTACGGGGGGCGGTGCCGACCGGGATTTCCTTCAGCAGCGCATGGCTGCTGCCGTCCAGCACGCTGACGCTGTCCTGGTCGGGGTTGACGACCCACAGCCGGGGCGTGGGCTGCTGATCGAAGGCAATCGGGGTGGATTCCTGCGGCCGGCGCGTGGCGGCAGCCTGCCCGGCCGAGGCCGGCCCCTGGGCCACGCCGCTGACGGTGGGGGTGACCGCGGTGGGGCGGGGAAGTTCGGAAGGGGGTATGGTGTTGCCGCCGGACGGGCCGTTGCCTCCACCGCCACCACCGCCACTGCCACCACAGGCGGCCAGGGCGCTACAGAGCATCAGCGTCAGCAGCCCGCGGGCAAAGGCCGGGCGTGAGGCCGTGTGGTGGCCGGCCGGGGGGATCGACGCGCGGACAGGGGGGGCAGGGGGCTGCATGGCTGGCTCCGGTGTGGGCGTGTGGGTGGGGGGCATGATCGGCAGACAGGCGGAAAGGCACGCCTGGGCGGCAGGGCCGGCTGCGGTTGCGGCAGCGCTGGGGGCGGCCATGCCGGCGCGGACACGATGAAAGCGGCGACGAGGCACGTCAGGCTTGAGAAACACGGCAGACACCTTGGCATCCTGGGGGAATGACTCATTCATGACTGTGCGCCAGGATGCGCGAATCGTGTGTTTCAAATGGCACAAACTTGCAGAATCCGCCAAGAAACGTTGTTTAAAAAGCGATTCCTGATGTGTGAAGCGGCCGTCTGTCATCAAAAAGGAACAGTCGTCGGGTGATGAAGCCCGTGTGCTGCTTGTGACGCAGTGGAGGGGAAGGCCTGGGCCAGGTGGATCGGCAGGGCAGCATTCCGTAAGCGGACGGACAGGCCAGCGGCATGCATCGGTTGGCTGGCTGCGTCGATTGGCAGGCTGATTGCAGGGGGCGCCAGGCCGGCTGCGTGAAATCGACAGGCCGGCTGCACGGATCGCCGGCGACGGGACCCTGGGGTCAGCGGGGAAAGGTCTGGCGCAGCCGGGCGGCGGTGTGCTCGATCAGTGCGCGGGAGATGCTGATGCCGGGCGGGGGCAGGTCGGGCAGCTGGTCGAGGTCGAACCAGCGGGCATCGCGCAGCTCGTCGGCGTCGATGCGGATGTCGCCCGCCAGCCACTCGGCCGTGAAGGCCAGCATCAGCGAATGCGGGAAGGGCCAGCTCTGGCTGCCGACATAGCGCAGCCGGTGTACACGCACGCCCACTTCTTCGAGCACTTCGCGGTGGATGGCGGCCTCGACCGATTCGCCGGCTTCGAGAAAGCCGGCGAGGGCGCTGTAGCGACCGTCGGGAAAGGTGTGGTTGCTGGCCAGCAGCAGCTGTCGGCCCCGGTTGATGAGCACCATCATCGCGGGCGAGATGCGCGGGTAGGTGCGCAGGCTACAGCGGGGACATTCGATGGCCCGTTCGCGCGGGCAGCGCTGCGTGGGGCTGCCGCAGGCTCCGCAGAAACGGTGGGTGCGCTGCCAGCCCAGCAGCTGCCCCCCCAGCATGGCGATGGCCATGTCGTCGTCGGGCAGGCGGCCCAGCCAGGCCCGCAAGCCCTGTGCCTGCCAGGCGCCGGGCAGGCTGGCAGGGTCGAGGCCGTCAGGCAGGGAGGCCGCCAGGCAGGGCCGGCCGGCGTGGTGGCCGATCAGCTCGACGCTGCCGATGGCCGAGAGCAGCGGGCGGTAGTCGGCCAGCACACGGGCTGGCGGACCGTCACGACGCTGCACCAGCTGATCGCCGGCAAACAGGCAGAGGATGCTGTCGGGGTCATCGAGCGCATGCCCGCTTCCGCCGCCGGGCTCGAAGCCGGCCGGCAGTTGCAGCATCGGGGGCAGCGCTGGCATCGTGGTGGGTCCGGTTGTCGTCAGGCGCCGTCCGTGCGCTGGAACAGCTGATTCAGGCGTTGCAGAGCGTCGTCGCGGTTGGGCTGTTCTCCCAGTGGGGGAGCGCTGGTCATCCGTGTCTGGGTCATCGGATACTCTTCGGCGATGCGGTCTTCCCAGAAGGCAGCCGGGTTGGGGGCCGCCAGAAAACGCCGGGCCACTTCGGCCGGCAAACTGCGGTAGCTGCGCAACACGCCATCCTGAAAGGCGATTTCGAGGATTTGCCGATTCTCGTCATAAGCGGCCGAACGGATCTTGCCGGCGTTCAGGGCACGATGCGGTAACAGGTATTTCATCGAAGGCAACCTTGCAAAGAGCTTTCATAATAGCGCCTATCCCCTGCAACTGTCCTTGAACCGGGAGCTTTCATCGCCATGAACACGCAGCAGATTCCCACGGTGTTGCCGCTGCGGCAGCAGGTACGCCAATTGCTGGCGGGCCAGCGCAATCTGGTCGACGAGCTGGGCTGGCTGGAACGACGGACCGAGGCCGTGGCGGCGTTGCGGCCGCTGGCCTGGGTGGATTGGGATCGTGCCCGCCGTCAGGCTGCGCAGCTGGATGCTGCCGTGCGGACGCGTGATGCCAGTCTGGCAGGCCAGCCGCTGGCGGGCTGCTGGATCAGCGTCAAGGACCTGTTCGGCGTGCAGGGGGCGCCGATGAGGGCCGGTACCCAGGCGGCGCTGCCGGCGATGGCGGATGCCTCGTGCACGGTGGTGCGGCGGCTGGAGGCGGCCGGTGCGCTGGTTTTTGCCAAGACCAACATGCATGAGATTGCCCTGGGGGCCACTGGCGAAAACCCCTGGACCGGTGATGTCTGCAACCCGCACGATCCGGCCCGGCAGTCGGGGGGCTCATCCAGTGGCTCGGGCGTGGCGGTGGCCACCGGCCTGGGCAGTGCCTCGATCGGCAGTGACACGGGCGGGTCGATCCGCATCCCGGCGGCCTTCTGTGGGGTGGTCGGTTTCAAGCCGACGCATGGCCGGGTGCCGCTCGATGGTGCCTTGCCCTTGTCGTGGACCTGCGATCACGCCGGGCCGCTGGCGCGTTCGGTGACCGATGCGGTGCTGCTGCACGAGGTCCTGGCGGACGAGGGGCTGCCACCGGTGCCTGCGCTGGGGCGCAAGCCCCGGCTGGGCGTGCCCCGGCGCTGGCTGGCGGCCCGGCTGGATGCCGGCACGGCGGCACAGTTCGAGCGGGTGCTGGCGGTGCTGGAGGCGCAGGTGGAGCTGGTGGCTGCCGAAACCGCCGACATGCAGCTGCCGTGGCGCCATTACACGCCCATCGTGCGGGCCGAGGCCGCCTGGGTGCACCGCGAGGCGCTGGCGGCGGGGGGCGAGGGCTTTTCCGAGGGGGTGCTGACGCCGCTGCGGGCCGGGCAGGCGCTGGCCCTGGGAGATTATCTGGCCGCCATGCAGGCGCGCCAGCAGTTCATCGGTGAGCTGGATGCGGTACTGAAGGGGGTGGATGCGCTGGTGCTGCCGACCTCGGCCATCGTCACACCGCTTCGCGGCCAGACCGAGGCCGATACGCTGGCTGGGCGGCTGACGGTGCGTGAGGCGGTATTGGGGCAGACGCTGCCCTTTTCGTTTGCCGGGGTGCCCGCCATCAGCCTGCCAGCCGGTGCCGTGGCCGTGGAGGGGGTGGCCATGCCCTTTGGGTTGCAGGTGGTGGCGCGGCACGGGGCCGACGCCCCGCTGCTGGCACTGGCGGCCTGGCTGGAGGCCGCGCTGGCCGGGGCGGGAGAGATCAGCCCTTCAGTGCCTTGAAGATGGCATCCTTGATGGTCTCGACGCTGCCGACACCTTCGAGGGCGTGGTAGCGTGGGGCCAGCGGGTCGCCGGTGGCGGCCCATTGCTGATAGAAGTCGACCAGCGGCCGGGTCTGGCTCTGGTAGACATCCAGACGCTTGCGGACCACGTTTTCACGGTCGTCGTCGCGCTGGGTCAGTGGCTCGCCCGTCACGTCGTCCCTGCCTTCGACCTTGGGCGGGTTGAAGCGGATGTGATAGCTGCGGCCACTGGGCTGGTGGACGCGCCGGCCGCTCATGCGCTCGATGATGTCGCTGTCGGGCACACGCAACTCCAGCACGTGCTCCAGGCGGATGCCCGATTCACGCAGGGCCTCGGCCTGCGGGATGGTGCGCGGGAAGCCGTCGAAGAGGTAGCCGTTCTTGCAGTCGGGCTGTTGCAGACGGTCCTTGACCAGGCCAATGATGATGTCGTCGGACACGAGCTGGCCCTGGTCCATCACTTTCTTGGCGGCCAGGCCCAGCTCGGTGCCGGCCTTGATGGCGGCACGCAGCATGTCGCCGGTGGAGATCTGGGGGATGCCGAAGTGCTCGGTGATGAACTGGGCCTGGGTGCCTTTGCCGGCGCCAGGAGGCCCGAGAAGAATCAGTCGCATGAGGATTTCCTGTTGAATCGCCCTGTGGGCCGAAGCCACGAGACCGGGATGGATGAATCGGGGCCGCTGACGACAGGCCTGCCCCCGGGGGCCGTGATGTCGCGGCATGGGCCGATTGTAGCGTGAGGGCGCGCGTGGCGGCTGCCGGGGACTTGCCCGCAGGCGGGGCGGGTGCTCAGGGGGCGGGGCCCGGGTTCAGGCCCGGAAGCGGGCGCGGACCCGTTCGAGGTCGGCCGGGGTGTCGACGCCGGCCGGCGGGGCCTCGGTGGAGTGCAGCAGCTTGACGCCATAACCGTGATGCAGCACGCGCAGCTGTTCCAGTGCCTCGATCTCTTCGAGGGCACAGGGGGGCAGTGCCGCGTAGCGGGTGAGAAAGCCGCTCCGGTAGGCATACATGCCGATGTGACGCAAGGGCCGTGCCTCGGCAAAGGCCTGGTGGCTGGCCGGGCTGTCGGGGTCGATGCCGTGGACCAGCTGCTGGCGATGCCAGGGCAGCGGTGCGCGCGAGAACAGCAGGGCGCGGTCGCGGGCGTCGGCCACCACCTTGACGACGTTGGGGTTGAACCAGTCGGCCGGGGTCTGCACCGGGTGGACGGCGGTGGCCATCGGGCAATCGGGATCCTGCGCCAGGCATTGCGCCAGATCGTCGATCAGCGCCGGGGGGATTTCGGGTTCGTCACCCTGGACGTTGACGACGATGGTGTCCTCGGCCAGCTCCATCAGCGTGATCGCCTCGGCCAGCCGCTCGGTGCCGGAGGCATGATCGCTGCGTGTCATGACGACCTCATGGCCGTGCTGGCGGGCGACGGCTGCGATCTCGGGGCTGTCGGTGGCGATGGCCACCTGGGTGGCCTGCGAGCGCCGGGCCTGATTGGCCACCCGGATCACCATCGGCACGCCGGCGATGTCGGCCAGCGGCTTGTTGGGCAGGCGGGTGGAGGCAAGCCGCGCCGGGATCAGCACGACAAAGGGGGCAGGGGGCCGGGCACTCATCGGCTTGCTCAGGTGGCGGACGAGCCGGCGGGCGGTGTGGTGTCGTCGGCCAGTGGGGTGGCTTCCTGCTCGATCATCACCGGCACGCCGTCGCGGATCGGGAAGACCAGGCGGTCGGCCTTGCAGGTGAGGGTTTGCTGGGTGCGGTCGTGCACGAGTGGACCCTTGCACAGCGGGCAGACGAGAATGTCGAGAGCCATCATGATCGTGGAGGCGGAGCGAGTTCGGCGATCAGCCATTCTAGCAGTGCCGGCTCGGGCTCGGCCTCGATATCGAGCACCCGGCACCGCTGGCGCAACGCGGCATCGAAAGCCTGGCATTTGACGGCATCCTTGGCCGTCATGATGATCTGCGGTTGCGGCAGGCTGGCCAGCCACGCGGCGCTGATCGGTGCGTGATCGGCCAGCGGATGGGCGACGATGTCCAGCCCCAGGGTGCGCAGGGTGTCGAAGAAGCGCTCCGGCCGCGAGATGCCGGCCACGGCAGCCAGGGTCTGCCCGCGGTGGCGGGCGACGAAATCGGCGGGCAGCCAGCGCTGGCTGCCATCGAGGCTGCGGATGGCGGTGGTGCGGGTGCGGGTGTCAAAAGCGTGTGGCCGGCCGCTGGTGGTGGGGGGCAGCGCCTGGCGGGCGGCCGGGGCCATCTGCCCGGGCAGCAGCAGCGCATCGACGCTGGCCAGCCGCGAGGCCGGCTCACGCAACGGCCCGGCGGGCAGGCAGTGGCCGTTGCCCAGGCCCAGCGGGTGCATCAGCACCAGTTCCAGCCGGCGGGGCAGGGCCACGTGCTGAAGCCCGTCATCCGAAATCACCACATCCAGTTCGGGGTGGGTCCGGGTGAGCAGATCCAGCGCGGCCTTGCGCCGCGGGCTGACCGCGACCGGACAACCACTCTGGCTGGCCAGCAGCAGCGCTTCGTCGCCGGCTACCGCCACCGGCGTGCCGGCATCCACCAGCCGGGGGGCCTCGTCGGCCGTGCGATAGCCCCGGGCCAGCAGGCCCACCTTCAGCCCGCGTTCGCGCAGCTGGCGGCAGAGCGCCAGTACCATGGGGGTCTTGCCACTGCCGCCCACCACCAGGTTGCCGACGATGATGACGGCCGGTGGCGGTGAGCCGGGAAGCGTTCGGGGAATCGTGCGGCTGCGTCGTCGGGCCAGGGCGGCCACCAGCCACGAGAGGGGCAGGGCAAGCGGTGCCAGCAGCAGGGCCGGCAGGCGGTCTGCGCCACGTGTCTGGCGGAACCAGACACGCAACAGCCAGGCTTCGAGGCGTTGGCGCAGACCTTCAGGGATCACGTCACTGCGTCGCCCGGGTCTGTGTGGCGAAGCTCACCTTGGGCAGACCGGCCATGCGGGCACCTTCCATCACGTTGATGACGGCCTGGTGAGGCGCCTGGGCGTCGGCAAAGATCACCACCGTGGGGGTGCCTTCACCGGCGGCGCGTTGCAGCTCGCCCGCCAGCATGGCCTGGTCGGCCTGTCCGACGATCTGCTGCCCAATGCGGTACTGGCCGTCGGCCGTGATGCTGACCAGGATCTGTTGCGGTGCCTCCGGCGTCGGCTTGCCGCTGGCCGAAGGCAGATCCACCGCCAGTTCGCGGTAGCGGTTGTAGGTGGTGGTGACCATCAGGAAGATGAGGATCACCAGCAGCAGGTCGATCAGCGGGATGAAATTGATTTCCGGCTCTTCACGCCGGATCGATCGGCGAAAGTTCAATGCCGGCTCCCGATACCTTTGATGACGTCGACCAGGCGCAGCGACTGCTGTTCCATCTCGACCAGGAAATCATCCACCCGGCCACGGAAGGCGCGATAGGCGATCAGGGCCGGAATGGCCACGCCGATCCCGAAGGCGGTGTTGTAGAGCGCCACCGAGATACCATAGGCCAGCTTGGTCGGGTCGTTGCCGGTGGGTGATTGCGAACCGAAGATCTCGATCATGCCGATGACGGTGCCGAACAGGCCCAGCAGCGGGGCGACGGTGGCCAGGGTGCCCAGCGTCGGCAGAAAGCGCTCCAGATCATGGGCGACGGCACGACCGCTTTCTTCCATCGCGTCCTTGATCATGTCGCGTGACTCGAATTCGTGGCGCAAGCCGTTGGCCAGCACCCGGCCCAGTGCCGAGGAGCGCTCGACGCGGCCAAGCATCTCGGCATTGAGCTGGCGGTTGCGGTGCAGGCCCACCACCTCCTCCAGCAGGCCGGGCGGAATGATCTTGCGTCGCTGCAGCGTCAGCGAGCGTTCGACGATCAGGGCAACCGTGGCGATCGATGCGATGATGAGGAACCAGATGGGCCAGCCTGCGGCCTGGATGATGGAGAACAAGGGGCAAACTCCAGTAAAGCGTGATCTTCTGCGCAGCATTGTGCGCGAACGCTGGGGATTGTCGGTTTTTTTGACCGCGGTCGGCAAGTGTGGCATGGCCGTTCGTCGGTGGGGTGGGGTGCCCTGTGGACAACGTTGTGGAGATCGGTGTCCGGGCCGCGTAATTACTGGAAAAGTGCCTGGTGGATGGATGTTGCTGCATGCTGTATCACAGCAAAAAGCCCATAAGATTCAATCATTTGGTGAAAATGCGGTGTGAATGGCAGCTGCCGACGGTTGGCGGCTTCCCATACACGAACTGTCGTCACTTGTGTGGATAAGCGTACCGATGAAACAACAGGACAGCCTTGTTACAGGCAGCCCGCAGCCATTTACGAAAGATGTCGTCCTGACAGTCGGCCAGTTGAACCGGATGGCCGGCCGTCTGTTGCAGGAGACGCTGGGGGTCGTGCGCGTCAGTGGCGAACTTTCCAATGTCACCCGTGCCGCCAGCGGGCACTGGTATTTCACCCTGAAAGAGGCGGGGGCCAGCGTGCGGGCCGTGATGTTCCGCGGTGTGGCCCAGCAGATCGATTTTGTGCCACGTGAGGGCGATCGGGTCGAGGTGCGGGCACGGGTGTCGCTTTACGAGGCCCGGGGCGATTTCCAGCTGGTGGTGGAACGGCTTCAGCGTGCCGGGGCGGGGGATGTCTGGCAGCGCTTTGCCCGCCTGAAGGCGCGCTTGCAGGCCGAGGGGCTGTTCGACCCCGGCCGCAAGCAGCTGCTGCCGCCGGTGGTCGATACCGTGGGGGTCATCAGCTCGCTGAAGGCCGCTGCGCTCCAGGATGTGCTGACCACGCTGAGACGGCGGGCACCGCAGCTGCGCGTCATCATCTACCCGGCGGCGGTGCAGGGCCAGCAGGCGCCGGCCGAATTGCGGCGGGCACTGGCTGCGGCCGAGGCGCGGCAGGAGTGTGATGTGCTGCTGCTGGTGCGCGGAGGGGGCTCTTTCGAGGATCTGGACGCCTTCAACGACGAGGCGCTGGCCCGGCAGCTGGCGGCCTGCACGCTGCCGGTGGTGAGTGGGGTCGGCCATGAATCCGACTTCACGATCTGTGATTTCGTGGCGGATGTGCGGGCACCGACACCGACGGCGGCGGCCGAGCTGGTCAGCCCCGACCGGGTGGCCGACCTGCAACGGCTGCATCGCCAGAGCCAGCGGCTGCATCACGGCATGCGGCTGGCGCTGGCCCAGCGCGGGCAGCGGCTGGATGTGGCCGAACGGCTGCTGCGCTCGCCCCGTCAGCAGGTGCAGGCCCGCCAGCAGCAGCTGGCGCAGGCGGTGCAACGCCTGCAGCAGGGCATGCGCTGGCTGCTGGCTGCCCGGCAACAGCGTTGGCAGCGCCAGGCCGGCCGCCTGCAGGCGCCCCGGCTGAGCGAGGCCCGGGCCCGGCTGGCACGGGCCGAGCAGCGGCTTGTGCACGCGGCCGGGCAGTGCTGGCAGCGGGCGCACAACCGGCTGACGCTGGCCGAAACCAGTCTGGGCCTCATCAGCCCCCTGGCCGTGCTGGAGCGCGGCTACGCCATCGTCCGTGACGGGGCGGGGGCACTGCTGGGCTCGGCTGCGGCCGTGCGGCCGGGGGAGCGGCTCGACATCCGCCTGCGTGATGGCCACGTGCAGGCACGGGTGGAGGCGACTGCTCCGGCCGGGCAGGCCGATGGGGCAGGCCGGAGCGCGGCGCCTGCCGGGACGGCTGGCGTGGCCGAGCGGCCAGGCAGCGCTGGAGAGGCCGGCAAGGCAGGAGAGGCGGGGGCGGTTGGCAAGGTTGGAACGGCCGGGCCTGTACGGCGAAACCGGACCATGCCGTCCAAGCCGGGTGAAGGTGACTGAGCCCTGGAGGTGGCTGATCTCAACAGTAGCCAACTGCCGTCATCCTCATGTAGCTTGTCTGATTTTTTGTCTTTTGTTCACTTTTTGTGGATGTGCCCGCCTTGAAAAAACCGGGGAGCTCCCCATCTGTTCAGCTCCGTGGTCGTGTTGGCAATCCTGCCGACAGGGCTTCCTGCTCTTTCGGGAGCAACTTTCCAAAACCAAAACGAGAGGCATCAAGACTATGGAATTCATCCAAATGTGCGTGACGGGCCTGATCGTCGGCCTGCTGGCGCGTGCGATCATGCCGGGCACCCAGTCGCATGGCTGGATCATGACCATCATCCTGGGTATTGCCGGTGCTGCCGTTGCCAACTTTGTTGGTGGCGCCATCGGTTTGTACACTGTCGGTGAAACTGCTGGCTGGATTGCCTCGGTGCTGGGCGCCATCCTGGTGCTGTTCATCTACGGCAAGGTGGTTGGCAGGAAGTGAGCCTGGCCCATGTCATCCGACCGGCCCTGAAGGCCGGACAATCCGCCTGATCCGTGTTGATCGGGGGGTGTCGATCAGATGACATTCACCGCAAGGGGCGCCTGCCCAGGCAGCCCCTTCGCGTCACTCGCACCCAACCTCGCCCGTGCAGGCCGTCATGGCCTCGCGCGGGCGTTGTCGCTTGTGGGCTGCGCGTTGGTTGCCGGCAGCCCGTCCACCTGGTGCCCTTCGCCCAGGCCGCGGGCCGCAAACCAGCCCTGATTCATCTCCAGTGCCATCCGTATCGGCCGGCTGGGGCAATGGTGGTTGTCCTCGTCCCCGGGCTGCATGTCGGCCAGGTTGGTGATCCGGCCCGTCTCGTCGATGAAGGCGATGGTCAGCGGGATCAGCGTGTTCTTCATCCAGAAGCAGTAGCGCGCCGGCTGCTCGAAGACGAACAGCATGCCGTGGTTTTCCGGCATGCTGCTGCGCTGCATCAGCCCACGCTCACGCTCGGCGGGAGTGGCAGCAACCTCGGCCCTGATCTCATGCGGGCCGATGCGCAGCCCGGCCAGGGGCAGGCGGTACTGGGCCGCAGCGACAGGCTGGTCGGCCAGCTGCGAGGCCAGGGCGGCACACAGGGCCAGGGTGAGGGTCAACGCCCGGGCAGGGCCCGGCCGGCGATGGGGAAGGTTCATAGTGTTTTCCCTGATTCGGGGCGCAAAGAAGGTGGCCATGGGCGCCATGGCGAACCGGGCGCGGAAAGCCTTTGGCATAATTTACCCTCTCTGATGCGTAGCCGCAGCCCGCCGGGCGTTGCTGCGTGCCCGTGTTACCCCGGTTTCAAACCGTACCAAGGTCCATCGCACATGTACAAACATATCAAGGTTCCCACCGAAGGCCAGAAAATCACCGTCAACCCGGATTTCTCCCTGAACGTGCCGGACAACCCGATCGTTCCCTACATCGAGGGCGATGGCACCGGCATCGACATCACGCCGGTGATGCTGAAGGTGGTGGATGCGGCCGTCGAGAAAGCCTATGGCGGCAAGCGCAAGATCCACTGGATGGAGATCTATGCCGGTGAGAAGTCCACCCAGGTCTACGGCCCCGACGTCTGGCTGCCCGACGAGACGCTGGACGTGCTGCGCGAGTATGTCGTCTCGATCAAGGGCCCGCTGACCACGCCGGTCGGCGGTGGCATCCGTTCGCTGAACGTCGCCCTGCGCCAGCAGCTCGACCTCTATGTCTGCCTGCGGCCGGTGCAGTACTTCGACGGCGTGCCCTCGCCGGTGAAGGAGCCGCAGAAGACCGACATGGTGATCTTCCGCGAGAATTCCGAAGACATCTACGCCGGCATCGAGTACGAGGCCGAGACCGACAAGGCGAAGAAACTGATCGACTTCCTGCAGAACGAGCTGGGTGTCAACAAGATCCGCTTCCCCGAGACCTCGGGCATCGGTGTCAAGCCGGTGTCGCGCGAAGGCACCGAGCGTCTGGTGCGCAAGGCCATCCAGTACGCGATCGACAATGACAAGCCGTCGGTCACGCTGGTGCACAAGGGCAACATCATGAAGTTCACCGAAGGCGGCTTCCGTGACTGGGGCTATGCACTGGCCAGGAACGAGTTCGGCGCCGAGCTGCTGGACGGCGGCCCATGGATGAAGCTGAAGAACCCGAAGACCGGCAAGGAGATCATCATCAAGGACTCGATCGCCGATGCCTTCCTGCAGCAGATCCTGCTGCGCCCGGCCGAGTACTCGGTGATCGCCACGCTGAACCTGAACGGCGACTACATCTCCGACGCGCTGGCTGCCCAGGTCGGTGGCATCGGCATCGCCCCGGGTGCGAACCTGTCGGATTCGGTCGCCATGTTCGAGGCCACGCACGGCACGGCACCCAAGTATGCTGGCAAGGACTACGTGAACCCCGGTTCCGAGATCCTGTCGGCCGAGATGATGCTGCGTCACATGGGCTGGACCGAAGCGGCCGACCTCATCATCTCGTCGATGAAGAAGGCCATCGCCTCGAAGAAGGTCACCTATGACTTTGCCCGCCTGATGAAGGACGCCGAGCAGGTGTCGTGCTCGGGCTTCGGTCAGGTGATGATCGACAACATGTAAGGCTGCCGGGGCGTTGCCGCCCCCTCTCCTTGCTCAGGGCGCCGCCATCTTCAGGGGATGGGGCGCCTTTTTTCATATCTGTACATGTGTGTTCGCAGGCGCAATGATCCCCAGTCATCCAGATTGGTGGGGTAAGGCAGCCATGACCGAAGACCAGATACCCAGTCCGGGAGAGTTCTTGCTCTATGAAACGGAAGACGGCAGAACCAGGGTGGAGTGTCGCTTCGTTGATGACTCGCTGTGGCTCACGCAGGCGCTGATGGCCGAGCTGTTCCAAACCTCGCCACAGAACATCACCCTTCATTTGAAGGCGCTTTACTCAGAAGGGGAGATCGCTCTGGAGGCAACTTGTAAGTCTTACTTACTGGTTCGATCTGAGGGAGGCCGGCAGGTTCGCCGCACCGTCGAGTTCTACAACCTGGACGCCATCCTGGCCGTCGGCTACCGGGTCCGGTCGCGCGTGGCACGCAGTTTCGCCGGTGGGCCACGGAGCGGCTGCGCGAGTATCTCACTGCCCAGTCGCCCAGGGGCATGCTGCTCTGGGTTATGGTCACAATTGTCCGCACAGGCGAGTTTGTCTGACGGGAGCTTCCTTGCCAGACGGAGAGCTTTGGCCGAATATTTGGCCAATTATGGCTTGTTGCGTTGCCGCATTTTCATTAAACGGAATTCCGTGAACCGTTCGTGCTCATGCCGGTGCCGAACAGCAACTATTCATACGGGAAAGATACGCTGGTGTTATCCTGTCCGTTAAGGAGATATTTTCAATCAGGCATTATCAGGAGCGCAGCATGCTGGCCCCCACCAAGGATCTCGCCAACGCTTGGACCGGTTTCAAATCCGGCGATTGGGAAAACACGATCGATGTGCGTGACTTCATCCAGAAGAACTACACGCCTTACGAGGGGGATGCCGCTTTCCTGGCGCCCGCCACCGACGCCACGAAGCAGCTGTGGGCCGAGGTGATGGAGGGCATCAAGGTCGAGAACCGCACCCATGCGCCCTACAAGATCGACGCGCAGGTGGTATCGGGCATCACCAGCCACGGCCCCGGCTACATCGACAAGGATCTGGAAACCATCGTCGGCCTGCAGACCGACGAGCCGCTCAAGCGGGCGATCATGCCCTTTGGCGGGCTGAAGATGGTGCAGGATTCCTGCAAGATCTATGACGTGGCGCTGAATCCGGTCGTTACCGAAACCTTCACCAAGTATCGCAAGACGCACAATCAGGGCGTCTTCGATGTCTATACGCCCGACATCCGCCGCTGCCGCAAGTCGGGCGTGCTGACCGGGCTGCCCGATGCCTATGGCCGCGGCCGCATCATCGGCGACTACCGCCGTGTGGCGCTCTACGGCATCGACCGGCTGATGCTCGACAAGGTCGAGCAGTACAACTCGCTGCAGGCCGATCTGGAAGCGGGCCGCAACCTTGAGGACATCATCCGCCAGCGCGAGGAGATTGCCGAGCAGCACAAGGCGCTGGGCCAGATGAAGGAGATGGCCGCCAGCTACGGCTTTGACATCTCCGGGCCGGCGCGCAACGCCCGCGAAGCCGTGCAGTGGACGTACTTTGCCTATCTGGCCGCCGTGAAGTCGCAGAACGGGGCCGCCATGTCCTTTGGCCGGGTTTCGTCCTTCCTCGACATCTACATCGAGCGCGACCTGCAGGCCGGTACGCTGACCGAGTCCGAGGCCCAGGAGCTGATCGACCATCTGGTCATGAAGCTGCGGATGGTGCGTTTCCTGCGCACGCCCGAGTACGACCAGCTCTTCTCGGGCGATCCGATCTGGGCCACCGAGTCGATCGGCGGCATGGGGCTGGATGGCCGGACGCTGGTCACGAAAAACAGCTTCCGATTCCTGAATACGCTCTACACGATGGGCGCCTCGCCCGAGCCGAACCTGACGGTGCTGTGGTCGGAGCAGCTGCCCGATGGCTTCAAGCGCTTCTGCTCGAAGGTGTCGATCGACACCTCGTCGATCCAGTACGAGAACGACGACCTGATGCGCCCCGATTTCAACAGCGATGACTACGCCATCGCCTGCTGCGTGAGCCCGATGGTGGTGGGCAAGCAGATGCAGTTCTTCGGTGCCCGCGCCAACCTCGCCAAGACGCTGCTGTACGCGATCAACGGCGGTGTCGACGAGAAGACCAAGGAGCAGGTCGGTCCGAAGACCGAGCCGATCCTCGACGAGGTGCTTGATTACGACACCGTGATGGCGCGGCTCGACAGCTTCATGGACTGGCTGGCCACCCAGTATGTCACCTCGCTCAACATCATCCACTACATGCACGACAAGTACTGCTACGAGGCAGCACTGATGGCCCTGCATGACCGGGATGTGGCGCGGACGATGGCCTGCGGCGTTGCCGGTCTGTCGGTGGCGGCCGATTCGCTGTCGGCGATCAAATACGCCAGGGTGCGCCCGGTGCGTGACAAGAACAACGTCGCGATCGACTTCGAGATCGAAGGCGAGTACCCGCAGTTCGGCAACAACGATGACCGCGTCGACAGCATCGCCTGCGATCTGGTCGAGCGCTTCATGAAGAAGGTGGCCTCGCACCCGATGTACCGCAACGCCACGCCGACGCAATCGGTGCTGACGATCACCTCCAACGTCGTCTACGGCAAGAAGACCGGCAACACCCCTTGCGGTCGCCGCGCCGGCGCACCCTTCGGCCCCGGGGCCAACCCGATGCACGGCCGCGATGTCTGCGGTGCCGTCGCCTCGCTCAGCTCGGTGGCGAAGCTGCCCTTCGAGTTCGCCAAGGACGGCATCTCGTACACCTTCTCGATCGTGCCCGGCGCGCTGGGCAAGGACGAGGCCAGCCGCGAGCGCAACCTGGCCGGCCTGATGGATGGGTACTTCCACCATGAGGATGGGGTCGAGGGTGGCCAGCACCTGAACGTCAACGTGCTGAACCGCGAGATGCTGCTCGAGGCGATGAACGACCCCGAGAAGTACCCGCAGCTGACGATCCGGGTATCGGGCTATGCGGTGCGCTTCAACTCGCTCACCAGGGAGCAGCAGCAGGACGTGATTACCCGTACCTTCACCTCGTCGATCTGAGGTGACAGGGGCGGGCCGGGCAGGGGCGTCGGCGCCTGCCTCCGTCCGCATCAGCCGGTGCCGGGCCCTGGGCCCGGCATTGTCGTGACTGGGCTGGCCTGCCCGGGCGGGCTCTTCTTCTTGTCCATGAAAACCATCGTTCCAGTCGCGCCGCATGCCAGCGGGGCCCCTCATCCGGACGGCAGCCATGCCGTCGATCATCACGAGCACCGGCGCCATTACCACGGCACGGGGCTGGTGCATTCGGTCGAGTCCTGCGGCACGGTGGACGGGCCCGGCCTGCGCTTCGTGCTGTTCCTGCAGGGCTGCCTGATGCGCTGCCTGTATTGCCACAACCGTGACACCTGGGACATGCACCCGGACACGGCCCGGGAGATGAGCGTGGACGAGGTGATGAAGCAGGTGCTCTCGTACCGTCATTATCTGAAGGCCACGGGGGGTGGCGTCACGGCCAGTGGCGGCGAGCCGCTGCTGCAGGACGAGTTCGTGCGGGACTGGTTCAGGGCCTGTGCTGCGCACGACATCCACACCTGTCTGGACACGAATGGTTACGCGCGCCATTACGACCACATCCTCGATGATCTGCTCGACCACACCCGTCTGGTGATGCTGGACCTGAAGCAGATCGACCCCGGGATCCACAAGGTGCTGACCGGCATTCCGAACACGAAACCGCTGCGCTTTGCCCGCCATCTGGCCGAGCGGGGGCAGCCGGTGCGCGTGCGTTACGTGATCGTGCCCGGCTATACCGATGATGACCGTTCGGCCCATCTGCTGGGTGAATTCATCGGAGACATGCCCAACGTCGACACGGTGGAGCTGCTGCCCTATCACGAGCTGGGCGTGCACAAATGGGCGCATTTTGGTGACGAATACCGGCTGGCCGGCGTGAAACCGCCGCCGAAGGCGCGCGTGCAGGCCATCGCCAGCATCCTGCAGGGCTACGGCAAGCAGATCATCGTCTGAGCCCGGTGTTGTGCTGAGGCCATGATCCCTTTTCCCGATATGGTCTGGCGAGGCACCTTCCGGCGTGCCTGGCCCCGGTGAGTCGGGTGGCGGGCCGAGCGCACCAGCAGGATCGAGTCAAACACATGAACCGAAGCATTCATGCCGAATCACATTACAGCAGCCGCAACAACTGGCTGAGGGCCGGCGTGCTGGGCGCCAACGATGGCCTGATCTCGACCGCGAGTCTCCTGATGGGGATGGTGGCCGCAGCAGCCGACAGCCGGACGCTGGTGCTGGCCGGCATCTCGGCGATGGTGGCCGGGGCCGTGTCGATGGCGGCGGGCGAATACGTGTCGGTGTCCAGTCAGGCCGATACCGAGAAGGCCGACCTGCACAAGGAAAGGCAGGAGCTGGCCACGAACCCCGAGGCCGAGCTGCAGGAGCTGACGCAGATCTATCAGTCCCGCGGTCTCGACCCGGCGCTGGCCCGGCAGGTCGCCGAAAGCCTGACCCGGCACGATGCGCTCAATGCCCATGCGCGTGACGAGATCGGCATCAGTGAAACCGTCGAGACCAACCCGGTCCAGGCGGCCTGGGCCTCGGCGCTGGCCTTCTGTGTCGGGGCCATCCTGCCGCTGCTGGTCGTGGCGTTGCTGCCGGCGGGGGTGCTGGGACTGTCGCTGCCGGCCAGCACGATGCTCGGCCTGGGCGCGCTGGGGTGGCTGTCGGCCCGTCTGGGCGGTGCGCCGGCAGCACGCGCGGTGATCCGCATCCTGCTCTGGGGGGCGGGTGCGATGGGCTTCTGCGCACTGATCGGGCATTGGGCGGGCATCACCGTGTAGCGGCCCGCACCGTGGCCAGCGGCGGTCAGGCCCAGTGTTTTTTCTTCGAGGTCTGGCCGATGCCGGGGTTGAAGCTGTTGGTCGGGTCAAGCTTGCGGTAGAAGCGCCTGAGCGGTGGGGCAGCCGGGTAGAGATGGCCGACGTTGTGTTCGGCCGGGTAGCGGGCACCACGGGCGTCGAGCAGGGCCAGCATCTCGTGTTCCAGCGCCATCGGGTCGTGCCCCTTCCTGACGATGTAGTCCTGATGGAAGACGTGGCACATGAAGTGGCCGTAATAGAGCTTGTGGCTGATGCGGTTGTCGATCTCGGGGGGCAGCTGTTCGAACCAGTCGGGGTCGTTGCGGCGCAGGGCGATGTCGAGGGCGACGATGTCCTCGACCTCACGGGCATGCACGGCCCGATAGCGCACGGCAGCCGAGGCCACGGCGAAGCGGTGCAGCATGGCGGCCTGGGCCTCGTCGGGGCTGCATTCGATGAAGCCGCCCCGGTCGGGCTGGGCGAAGTAGTCCTGCAGGTAGTGGCGGGCTTCGTCGATGCCTTCGCCACCCATCTTGAGCACGAGATGATGTTCGTAGCGGTCGCGGTACTGGCGCAGGCTGGCCGGCAGGTGCTGGGGCAGCAGGCGTGAGAAGGCCTGCAGGACGCGGTCGGCACAATGCCGGGGCAGCAGCGGAAAGCGGCGGGCGACGCGGTCGATCCGTGCCTTGAAGGCGAAGAGCGCGGGCAGGCGGTGGGTGCCCAGTTTCCGGATGAGCCAGAAGGTGTCCTTGCCGTAGGTGGCGGCGATGTCGAAGGCATCGCGATGGATGTATTCGCCCGAGATCGGCAGGTTGCGGAAGCGGGAGAGCATGTGCCGGCGCAGTTCGCTGAGCACGGCGGTGTGGCGGGTGCCGATGTAGAAGACGGCGGTGTCCTTCTCCAGCGGAAAGGTGTCGAGGCGCACGGCGAAGACCGCCAGCCGGCCCGCCGAGCCGGAGGCCTCGTAATGACGGGCCGGATCGGCATTGAAGCGTGCGGGGGAGTCGGCATCCACCTGCCGCACATGGTGGCAGTAGGCGTGGTCGTGCCCCTTGCCGGCCCCCAGCAGCACGTCGCGTGGCTGGTAGCGGCCGGCTTGCAGGCGGCCCAGGATCTCCTCGGGGGTGGTGCCCAGGTCGATGCCCAGGTGGTTGACCAGCTGCAGGCGGCCGTCGCCATCCCGTTGTGCGTAGAGTGCCATCTCGGTGTAGGCGGGCCCGCGCTGCACCAGTGCCCCGCCCGAGTTGTTGCAGATGCCGCCGATGACCGAGGCACCGATGCACGAGGAACCGATCACCGAGTGCGGTTCGCGGCCATGTTCCTTCAGCTGCTGCTCCAGGGCGTTCAGCGTGGCGCCGGGCAGGCAGACCACCTGTTCGGCCCGGTTCAGCAGCTGGATGCCGTCCATGCGCATCGTGTTGATGATGACCAGGTCGCGGTCATAGCCCTGGCCGGCCGGGGTCGAGCCGCCGGTCAGGCCGGTGTTGGCGGCCTGGCTGATGGTGATGACGTCAGCCTCGACGCAGGCCTGCAGCACCTGCCAGTATTCGAGCAGGGTGCCGGGGCGAACCACGGCCAGGGCCTGGCCCTGGCCGAAGCGGTAGCCGGTGCGATAGGGTTCGGTGTGGGCCGGATCGGTCAGCAGATGGGTGGGGCCGACGATGTGGCGGATCCGGTCGAGAAGCGCGTGCTGCGTCATGATCTGAACAGCGTGCCGGCCGGCGCGCCGCAAAGGGAATGATGGATGGCGCGATGTTAATACGGGGCGGCTGGCCTTGCGCCGTCCGGCGATCATCCGGCCCAGGTAGACCAGCCCCGTGGCCAGTGACAGATGGCCAGACCAGGTCACCGGCCCGGTCGACAGTCCCCGCTGGTCCCGGTGGTGCTTTTGCGGGCATGACAGGCTCTAGAATAAGAGGCCTGGCCGGGGCGAGCCTTGGGCTGGGCCTCTGGCGGCTGGACGTGCGGTGGGGGGCAGCCCCTGGCGACGGCGTTGTCCCGGCGGCTTTTCGTGAACGGATCAGGATTCTTCAGGCATGAGCGAGACACTGCGCGACCGGATCAAGGCGGTCTTTTTCGACATCGATGACACGATCTACAGCAAGGACACCGATCAGCTGTCGCCCGGTATCGAAAAGGTCTTCACCCGGTTGCAGCAGCGGGGCATCGTGCCGGGCATTGCCACCGGCCGGGCGCGCTACATCTTTCCGCCGGTCCTTGAGGCGGTACTGGCGCGCACCGGGGTCGAACGCTTTGTGACCATCAACGGCCAGCTGAACCTGCATCGGCAGGATCTGGTGTCCGACTACCCGATCGCTGCCGATGACGTGGCGCGGATCGTCCGGTATTTCCAGGGGGAGGGGGTGCCGCTGGCCTTTGCCGGTCGCACCCGGATGGCGGTCGATCGTGATGATCCCCGCTTCAATGCGGCACTTGATCCCATCACCCGTGAGCATCCCGTCGATCCGCACGCTGCCGAGCGGCATGCGGTCTACCAGGTGATCGCGGGCTATGACGAATCCCGCGAGGCAGCGGTGCAGGCCTCGGGTGTGCTGGACGGCGGGCGCTTCAAGACCGTGCGCTGGCACCCCGATGCGGTGGACGTCCTCAACGTCGAAGGCTCGAAGGTGCGCGGCATCCGCGACATGATCGCGCCGCTGGGGCTGACGCTGGACAACGTGATGGTGTTCGGCGATTCGCTCAACGACATCGAGATGCTGTCCGAGGCCGGCTTCGGCGTGGCCATGGGCAATGGCCACCCGCAGGCCATCGCCCGGGCCGATTTCCGGGCGCGTCCGCAGGCCGAGGGCGGGGTCTTTCATGCGCTGGTCGATCTGGGGCTCATCGACGGCGACTGAAGGCCGGGGGCCGGGCGGGTGCGCAGCGGCGCCTGCCTTCAGTCCATGCGCCAGCGACGGGTGTCTCAAAAACCGTGCACCGAGGGTGCCCGTGCACCTGCTGTCCTGAATGAGAAGTAAAATCAGTCTCGATGACGCTGGCCTCAGCTGACCCGGATGCCGGTCAGATCTGGGCTTGAGGGGGCCGGTGCTGGCCAGGCCCCCAATAGCGTGGGCGCAAGGCCCCTGGCCTGTGCGTCGATCCCAGTCCCTATCTTTAACCCTGAAAGGAAGACCTCATGCTGGCAAACATCCGTGTCCGGTTCGATTCATCCTGGCCGTCACGGTCGGCAGCCGCGCCCGTCATTCCGGCGGGGAATGGCTGATGAAGCCCCGGCAGACCCACCTGGATGGGGCTCTGGCCGAGCTGAAGGCGTTGCGCCAGGCCTACGGGGCGGCGCAGCAGCGCTGCACCGACAGCCTGAGCCGCCTGCATCGTCGCAATCAGGAACTGGAGGCCGAAGTGATGCGCCTGCGTGCGCAACTGATGTCGCACCAGACGGCACTGGCCTGGGCACGCGAGGATCGGGCGCGGCTGCTGGCGACGGTGCCGGGACTGCCGTCACGGGTGCGCCTGGCAGCGCGGATCGAGGCGATGGCCGTCAGGATGCAGGCGCTGGTGCGGATGGTGCTGAAGCTGGAGGCGCGTTGTCCGCCGCCGGCGGAGGCGGAGCAGGAGGCTGCCCCGCTGCCGCTGCGGGCGCCATCGGTGGCGCCGCAGGCGCCCGTGACCGCAGGGCAGCCGGCCCAGGAGGGGCCGCCGCCAGAAGCCGAGGATATTCCCGACCTTGAAGAACGGCTGGTCGAGGCCGATCTGGTAATCTGTCAGACAGGATGCCTCAGTCATCAGGCCTACTGGCGGATGCAGGACCATTGCCGGCGCCACAACAAGCCCTGTGTCCTGGTTGCCCAGCCCGAGGCGCTGCGCATCGTCCGTATCCATAATCGGGACAGAATCGTGGCGGCGGCGCCCGTGATGGCTGCTGATGATGCGACGACAGATGCAGTGCGGCGCAGAATGCCGGATACTATGGCGTTTGACGCGTTGATGGATGAAGACTCACGCCACGATGGTTGAGGCTTCATCCGGTGTTGCCGTGGCCTGGCAGGCCGTGGCAGGGCACATGCTGACCGTTAACCCTTCATTTGCCACGGGCTGTCTGGGGCGCAGGTACCCAGACCGTGGTGGCGAATGCCGTTTTATCTCAGGAAAGTCAATGAGCGTACAGGATCAGGAGTTGCGCAGCGTCGGTCTGAAGGCGACCTTGCCGCGCATCAAGGTTTTGGAAATCATCCGTGGCAGCGAAGAGCGTCACCTGTCGGCCGAGGACGTCTTCCGGCGCCTGCTGGAGCAGGGACATGACGTGGGTCTGGCCACGGTCTACCGCGTACTGTCGCAGCTGGAAGGTGCCGGCCTGCTGAGCCGCAACGTCTTCGATGGCGGCAAGGCCGTCTTCGAGATGAACGAGGGCGATCATCACGATCACCTCATCTGTGTCAGCTGTGGCCGGGTGGAGGAGTTCACCAACCCCACCATCGAGAAGATCCAGTACGAGGTGGCCGAGGCGCATGGCTACGAGCTGTCCGAGCGCCGGCTGGCGCTCTACGGTGTCTGCCCCACCTGCCAGAAGAACCCGCCGCAGCGCGGCCGGGGCTGAATCGTGATCGACTACGATCCCGATCTCGAAGAGGCGGGGGAAATTGCCATCGCGGCGCTGCTGGGCCGGTTCTCGGTCTGGCCGCTGGTCTCGCCTGCGCCCAGTGCCGGCGAGCTGGCCCAGGCCTTCGATCTGGCGATGCGGGCCCCCGATCACGGCCACCTGCAACCCTGGCGCTTCCTGACGGTGCGTGACGAGGCCCGGGCCGATCTGGCCGGGTTGCTGGTCGAAGCGGCGCGGGCGCGTGGCCACGATGATCCGGAGCGCTATCGCAAGAAGCCGATGGCGGCGCCGCTGACCATCGTCGCGGCGGTACGCCTGACCGAATCTCCCAAGGTGCCCGAGATCGAGCAGTGGCTGGCGGCCGGTGCTGCCGTGATGAACCTGCTCAACGGCCTGTACCTGCTGGGCTACGGGGCCATCTGGGTCACGGGCCCCAATACCTTTGATCCTGCGGTTCGTGATGCCCTGGGCTTTGGCGAGGATGAGCAGCTGCTGGGCTTCATCCATGTGGGTACGCCCGAACCGGGTCAGAAGCGGCCCGAACGTGCCTGCCACTCCGGTTTTGTCCGTGAATGGCAGGGCAGGATGGCCCACGGGGGGAGCTGACCCTGACGCTTCCGCCTGCCGGACGCCAGACCGCCATGAGCACGGTGTGAGTCCGGTGTGGGCCGGGGGATCTGCCTGCAGGAAGCATCCCGCGGCCGTGGGCCAGCGCTGCCTGCCAGGCTGCAGGCCATGGCGGCCTGTCAACCTGGATGGGGCTGCCGGCGTTGCCAAGCAGCAGGCCGGGCATGCCCGTGCCATCAACCGTCCTTCGGCAACGTCACGCCGACACAGGAGTACAACCCAATGAACAAAGCTTGCCGATCCGTCTTCCGCCCCGCAGGTGTGGGCACCGGGTGGGATACCCGCCACATGGCCCGTGTGCTGCCGGCCGTGGGTGGGCTGATGCTGGCGCTGTCCGTGGTCCTGCCGGCGGCGGCCCGTCATCATGGTGAAGAGCATGATGCTGCCCCAGCACACCATGCCGAAGCACCGCCCGTCGCCTCGGGGGTGGTGGTGAAGGGAGGCTACACCTTCGCACCGCGGCCGGGCGTCCCCAATATTGGCGTCTATTTCGAGCAGGTCAGCAACGGCAGCCCGCAGGCCGACCAGCTGGTGGCGGCCCAGACCCCGATCGGCCGGCGCACCGAGCTGCACGTGATGAAGATGGATGGCCAGGTGATGCACATGAAAGAGGTGTCGGGTATCGAGTTGCCGGCATATGGCAGCGTCGACATGGGCAAGGGCGCCGGCTACCACATCATGGTGATGGGGCTGGACAAGCCGCTGAAGGCGGGTGATCGCTTTCCCCTGACGCTGCGCTTCCGTGATGCGGGTGAACAGACCGTCCAGGTCGAGGTACGTGAGGCGGGCAAGGCGGGACGTGCGTCGCATCACGACCATGGGAGCCACGGCCACAAGCACTGACAGGGCCTGCAACCGGACCGGGACTTTGACGGGACGCCCGGTATCAGGAAGCTGATGCCGGGCGTTCTGCCTTCGGCCCGGCCATGCACCGGGGCCATGAGCGGCCATCGCGAGGCCATGAAAAAAGGCTGGAGATGCGTTGTCCTCCAGCCTTCTTCAAAATGTCAAACCGTGTGAAGCTGAGCGATCAGGCTTCCGGGCGGATGTTGGAGGCTTGCTTGCCTTTGGGGCCCTGGACGACATCAAACGAGACTTTCTGGCCTTCTTTCAGGGTTTTGAAGCCCTGTGTCTGCACCGAACTGAAGTGGGCGAACAGATCTTCGCCACCTTCGTCCGGGGTAATGAAGCCGAAGCCTTTAGCGTCGTTGAACCACTTGACAGTACCCGTTGCCATAACTTTCGATATTCCTGCTTGAAGAACCAGCGCTGAGACATTGCTGTGTGTTCGGGGGCGCTGGCCGTGATTTACCCCGAAAACCAACATTGGCCTATTTTTCGGTAAATCTGGATCGCTCGTCAAGTTTTATTGCGTGAATGGCCGTTTGGGCTTGGGCAAAGGCTTTTACTTTTAAGTCTCATCGGGTGTCAGAACTTTTGGCAACGGATCGCGAACCAGACTTAAGTGCCGGTTTCAACAGGGAAAAATGCCTGAGCAAGGCCCGGCCCGAGGTCGTCAACAAGTCTTATAACTGACTGCCCGATCAGTTTTTTGTGGCTTTCTTGTCTCAGTGTCGGAAACAGCGGCAAAGCCCTGAAGGAAAGCGCGCCTGGGGCACGGGAGAGCAGGTGGCGGATGGCGTGCGGTACAAGGCCTTGCGGCGCCATCTGCGCGCCCCGGCGGCTGAGGGCCTGCATGCAGCAGGCGCAACGACGCGCGCCTGGGCCGAACGGGCAGGCGGGCGCCTTTTCCGCCGCCGCATTCCCCCGGCGGGCCTGAACGACAGCGTGCGGTTTTTCACGCAGGTATCGGCTGGGACGGAGCGTCGACCAGGATGCTGCCCGATGGCCTCAGGTGAGCGCTTCCGGTGCGGGTGCTTTCTTGTCGATCCGGGGTGTGGAGCGCCATCGGACGGGCCCCGGCAGCAATGCACCGATGGGGGCTGGTTTTGTTTATGCCATTTTCTATCGTGACCATAGATAAAAGCTAAATTAAAAAACAGCGCAAGAAAGCCGTGAAAAGCATCCGGGCTTCGGGGCAGCAGAAATCGCCATGGAAAAAATGGTACCCGCCGGGCCTGGGGTCACCGGGTACCGGATGTGCCTGATGGCCAGCCCCGTGCCTCGCAGCAAGATGTGGGGGAAGGCCGCTGCGAAAATGGGCCGCCAAGCCGGGCCGTCGAGCGCGATGCCGGGGCAGGGCGGCGCGCCCGGCCCGGTGAGCGGGGGCGCTCTGCCCGGGCGCGTGTCGACGTTTTTCTCCTTGGCCAGCCCAGAATGCGTCACAATGGGCGTGTGTGCCAGGGGCACGCCGAACAGTTCCTGCGGATGAGCGCGCCGCCAGGCCTGTTCAGCGCATTCCTGGGGTGTGGGGCTTGATTTATCCAGACTCAGACGCATAGTAGGAACAGGCCGGGGGCAAGCCGTCCAGTTGGTTGGCCCTGCGCCCTTGTGGTGGATGTCACGATGGGAGGACCGGCTGGCGGCTCTCCTCTTGCCCTGCCGGGATCAGTCGCTAGAATCGACCGGATGACGATATCCAATGACCCTTCGATCGTCCTGGAAGAGCAGCGGGTCGTGGCCAGGCCGCCCCCCCTCTATCAGGTGCTGATGCTGAACGATGACTTCACGCCCATGGATTTCGTGGTGGAAGTCCTGCAGACCTTTTTCGGAATGAGTCTGGAGAAAGCCAATGAAGTCATGTTGCAGGTTCATCACGAGGGGCGGGGCGTCTGTGGCCTGTTCTCGCGTGACGTTGCATCGACCAAGGTCGAGCAGGTTGTTGGATATGCCCGTCAGCATCAGCATCCGCTTCAGTGCGTGATGGAGGAAGCATGATCGCCCAAGAGTTGGAAGTCAGTTTGCACATGGCCTTTGTCGAGGCCCGGCAGCAGCGTCATGAGTTCATTACGGTCGAGCACCTGCTGCTCTCGCTGCTGGACAACCCTTCGGCGGCCGAGGTGCTGCGTGCCTGCGTGGCCAACATCGACGAGCTGCGCAAGAGCCTGACGGGCTTCATCAAGGAAAACACGCCGGTGGTGCCGGGCAACGGCGAGATCGACACGCAGCCCACGCTGGGTTTCCAGCGGGTGATCCAGCGTGCCATCATGCACGTGCAGTCCACCTCCAATGGCAAGAAGGAGGTGACCGGGGCCAATGTGCTGGTCGCCATCTTCGGCGAGAAGGACTCCCACGCCGTCTATTACCTGCACCAGCAGGGCATCACCCGGCTGGACGTGGTCAACTACATCTCGCACGGCATCGCCAAGGCACCGCAGCCGCGCGAGGCGGTCAAGGAAGATGGCCAGGAGGTCGAGGCCGAGCAGGCGGCCAACCCGCAGGGCGCGCTCGAACAGTACACGGTCAACCTCAACCAGTCGGCCCGTGACGGCAAGATCGATCCGCTGATCGGCCGCGAGAGCGAGCTGGAGCGGGTGATCCAGGTGCTGGTGCGCCGCCGCAAGAACAACCCCCTGCTGGTCGGTGAGGCCGGTGTCGGCAAGACCGCCATCGCCGAGGGGCTGGCCTGGCGCATCGTCCAGGGGGATGCCCCCGAGGTGCTGAAGGACGCTACCGTCTATTCGCTCGACATGGGGGCCCTGCTGGCCGGCACCAAGTATCGTGGCGATTTCGAGCAGCGCCTCAAGGGCGTGCTGAAGCAGCTGCGCGCCGACCGCCATGCCATCCTGTTCATCGACGAGATCCATACGCTGATCGGGGCCGGTTCGGCCTCGGGCGGCACCCTGGATGCGTCCAACCTGCTCAAGCCGGCGCTGTCGTCGGGCGAACTCAAGTGCATCGGTGCCACCACCTTCACCGAGTATCGTGGCATCTTCGAGAAGGATCACGCGCTGTCGCGCCGTTTCCAGAAGATTGATGTCAACGAACCGACAGTGGAGCAGACGGTGCAGATCCTGCGCGGTCTCAAGAGCTATTTCGAGAGCCATCATGGCATCCGCTACACGGGAGCGGCGCTGACGGCGGCAGCCGAGCTGTCGGCCAAGTACATCACCGACCGGCATCTGCCCGACAAGGCCATCGACGTCATCGACGAGGCTGGGGCCGCGCAGCGGGTGCTGCCGAAGGACAAGGCCAAGGATGTCATCGCCAAGGCCGACATCGAGGCCATCGTCTCGAAGATCGCCCGCATTCCGCCGACCTCGGTGTCCAGTGATGACCGCAGCAAGCTGCAATACCTTGAGCGCGACCTGAAGAACGTCGTCTTTGGCCAGGACTCCTCCATCGAGGCGCTGGCGGCATCGATCAAGATGGCCCGCTCGGGCCTGGCCCGGCCGGGCAAGCCGATCGGGGCCTTCCTGTTCTCGGGCCCCACCGGTGTCGGCAAGACCGAGGTCGCCCGCCAGCTGGCCTTCACGCTTGGCATCGAGCTGGTGCGCTTCGACATGTCGGAGTACATGGAGCGTCATGCGGTCTCGCGCCTGATCGGGGCGCCGCCGGGCTATGTCGGTTTCGACCAGGGCGGGCTGCTGACCGAGGCGATCACCAAGAAGCCGCATGCGGTGCTGCTGCTCGACGAGATCGAGAAGGCGCATCCGGACATCTTCAACATCCTGTTGCAGGTGATGGACCACGGCACCCTCACTGACAACAATGGTCGCAAGGCCGATTTCCGCAACGTGGTGCTCATCATGACCACCAATGCAGGCGCTGCCGACCTGCAACGTCGTTCGATCGGCTTCTCCGACACCCGCGAGCCGGGTGACGAGATGGCCGAGATCAGGCGGCTGTTCTCGCCGGAGTTCCGCAACCGTCTGGATGCCGTCATCAGCTTCAAGCCGCTGGATCAGGACATCATCCTGCGGGTGGTCGACAAGTTCCTGATGCAGCTGGAAGAAACCCTGCACGAAAAGCGGGTGGAGGTGGTCTTCACCGATGCCTTCCGCGGCTATCTGGCGCGCGAGGGCTTCGACCCGCTGATGGGCGCACGGCCGATGCAGCGGCTGATCCAGGATACGGTGCGCAAGGCGCTGGCCGACGAGCTGCTCTTTGGCCGCCTGCAGCATGGGGGCCGGGTCACCGTCGATCTGGATGGCGAAGGCAAGGTGGCACTGAGCTATCACGAATCCTTCGAGCCACCGGCGCCCGAAGCCGAGGGCGAGGAAGAAGTCGAGACGGTCGAGACCTGATTCACGTCCGTTTTCCGGGGCGCTGCACACGAATCCCGGCGCCGGCCGTCTCTCCTGGCCGCGCCAGCGGCTTCGACAGCGCCCGGGGCTCACCCCTCCACAACCGGCTCGCCCTTCACGGGGCGGCTGGTTTCTTTTTGCCCGCCATTCGTGCAGGCCGATCCGTGCGGGCGAATCCGTGGCTGACGTGGCCTGATCGTGTGGCGGTGGCATGGCTGCCACATTCTGTGGTTTTATGCAACAAGGGGCTTGCCGCTGATCCGCGAGTGGTGTCCACGCATCACGGGCAGGACGGGGGCGGGCAGCGGCAGCGAGATCATGGGGGCTGGACTGAAACGAGGCACATCTCCATGTCGAGATATACCATTACCCAGGCGGCTGCCGAGCGTCTGCTGCGAGACCTGGATATTGCAGTTGTGAAGACGATGAGCCGGGTGGTTGCCGACGCGCGCGAGCACCTGTGGTTGCTGGAGAACATTGGCAGCACCGATGTGCTCAACGATGCCGATTTTCAACGTCGGCTGTGTCGCCATGTGGGCATGCGTGGCAAGCTGCGCATGCGGCGCCAGGAGCTGTTCCTGATCCTCGACAGCATCCGGCGCGTGCCCAATCGCAACTATCCGGATGTGCTGATGCAGATCAGCGAGCTGACCGGTCAGGTGGAGAAGTCGGTGGCTTCAGAGGTCCTGGCCCTGCTGGAGCCGGACCAGCCGACGATCGACCGGGAAGTGCGCGAACTGATGCCGCGTTACGGTTTTCACCCGCTGCCGGAGTCGCCGGTGTTCGACGAATGCGTCACCTATCATCGTTCGTTGCGTCAGGTGATGATGCAGGTGCTGGAGATGCCGGCGATGATGGCGCTGATGAGGCGTCTGGATGAAGCGATCGGTGAAGGGGCCGAGCGGCTGTCGCCGCTGCGCAAGCTGAACCTGCTGCTGTCGGGCTCCTATCGCACCGTGGCGCTGTTGCCCAATCTGGAAGCAGTCCGCCGGGCGATTCCGCGTCACCAGCCGGTGCCCGCCCCCGAGACGGGCACCGTCATCAGCAACACGGCCGTCATCAACACCCGGCCGGGGGTGCGCCTGCATCTGTGCCGTTAAACCTCTTCCAGCAGGTCCAGCAGGCGCTGTGCTCCCTCGGCCAGTGCCTGCATGAAGCGTTCCGTATGGGGTGGTCTGTCACCGACATGGGTGACGGTATAAAGCCAGCAGCCTTCATCGAGGGTGTAGTTGACACCCAGTCCCCCCTCGCTGGTGGGGGCAAAGCCCATCTGGAGAAGCACGTCACCACGCCCCAGGGTGGAGGTCGACAGCACGTCGGTGGTGAAGACCCGGTAGCCTTCATCGCTGAACAGGGCCGGCATGGCCATGTCCTGCTGCCGCGCCATCAGCTGCAGGCCCAGCAGGTGGCGATTGGGGCCCAGCCCCTGTTTGCAGGCCTTGATGCGGGCCTTGTGTTCGGCCAGCGCAGCCTTCAGTGTTCCGGCATCGGCCGTGCCGGCCAGTAGCCGGCGCACGAAATCCACCGACGGCAGCGACACGGGCCGGACGCACTCGGTCCGTCCCTGCACGAAGTGGCTGGCATCGACGGCTTCGTAGGTGTTGCGTACCGCACCCCAGGTAGCCAGCTGGGCATATTGCAGCACCAGTTGCATCAACGCATCCTGGCTGATGCCGGCCGGGATGCGCTGCGGATCGAAGGGAATGCGCAGGCTGTGCAGATGCCGGGCGTCCGCCTGCCGGGCATAGTCGGCCTGCCAGCCGGACCAGGCCTGTTGCAGGCTGTCATCCAGATGCCAGCCCTGGCGCCAGACGGGCTCGTCGGTGCCGTCAGGGCTGCCGGCCTGGGCCGGGTTGCCGGCATCGTGCCCGGTGATGGTTTCGGGGCGAGCGGCGGGCAGGGAGGCTGGCGACGCCTGCGCCTTCAGCCGTGTGGCAGCGCGTGTCATGATGCCCAGCAGCGTGGCCCCGTCTTCCATCGTGTGCTCGCAGTGCAGGTGCAGCCGGCCGGTGGCGGCATTGTGGATCAGGCTGACCGGCTTGTAGCACCAGACATCCTGTGCGCGCAGAAAGCTTGCCGCGGCCAGGTCGCTGTCGGCGTCGGCCACCTCGTCACGCAAGCAGACGTGAAACAGGTCGTCGTGGATGCACGCCAGCAGGCGGGCATTGTCGGGGTGCTGGGCATGCAGCTGGGCCAGGAGCGCGGCGGCACGATCGCTGCCCAGGTAGCAGGGAACGGCAAGCGGGTAGGGGTTGCGTGCACGCTCGGCCCGGATGGCAGCCAGCGCCGGGCGCAGGGCCGTGGCCGGCAGGGCTTCGCCCTGCTCGTCAAGCACCGCCAGCCGGTAATAGAAGCCGTGATGCAGCACCCCCACATGGCGGCCCGGGGTGGGCGCCACCTGAAAGTGGTCGATGCCGGGTTGGGGAATGCGGGCCGCACCCTGCAGGATCGCCCATTGCGTCATGCTCACCGGGGCGCCGGTGGGCGCGCGTGGCGCTTCGATGCGCTGATGGTGATGGTCGGCATGGACGGCCGCCACGACTGCCACCCAGTCGGCCAGATCGTGCCCGTGCATGGGAACGGCCACGCCGATGTTGCTGGAGAGCGGCAGCGGTGTGCGGATGGCCAGATAGCTCTCCAGCCAGGCGTCGATCAGCCAGCTCTTGCCCTGGGGGGCCATCGTCGCATCGAAGGCCTGCAGGGCGGCTTGCAGGGCCGGCCCTTCGTGGGAGGCAAAATCCCGGACGATGGCTTCGGTGCGGGCGAATTGCCCGTCGTCGAGCAGCGGGCGCAGTTGCGTCAGATAGCGCTGGCAGGTGTCGTCCAGCTCGGGAATCGGCAGGCGGGGCGTGGGCGCGGTGTCTTGAGCCATGAATCAGTCGTTGTGGTCGAAAAAGGCCAGCCGCAGCACATAACCCAGAAAGAGCAGGGCGAGCACCAGCAGGGCGGTTTCGATCAGGTTGTCGCCCAGCGGCTGGTTCCAGAAGAAGGGGGGCGTCGCATTCATGTCAGCCTCGCAGGGGGGAGGAATGGATCGGGCCCATGGGTGGGGGCGGTGCGTCACGGCGCAGCTGGCGCCACAGGGCCGCCATCCACAGATACAGTACGAAGACGAAGGGAAAGCCCGAGAAGGAGCCGACGGCCTTGATGCCTTCGATGTTGCCGGTAAAGACCACGGCATAGGCGATCATCGTCATGAACAGGCTCCAGATGGCGGCGCGGGTACGGTTTTCCTGACGCCCATCGGTGCTGGTCATGATCCCCAGCGAGATGGCGGCACTGATGACGGTGGTGATGACGAAGCCGAGAAAGAGCACGATCGTCAGCGGTTTGGTGAGGCCGCTGACCGGGAGCATGTTCAGCAGGTGGTAGAAGGTGCCCTCATAATCCTTGCTGTTGGCCACGGCCGCCAGCTGGCCGGTGCCTTCCACCGTATCGAGCAGGGCGAAGCCCGAGAACACCGAGAACCACACGACGATGAAGCCGGTGGGCACCAGGATCGAGGCCAGCACGAATTCGCGCAGCGTGCGTCCGCGCGAGATGCGGGCCAGAAAGATGCCGACAAAGGGGGCCCAGGTGATCCACCACACCCAGTAGGTCATCGGAAACCACACCAGCCAGTCCCGGTTGCGGAACATGTACAGCTCGAAGGAGTGGTGCAGGGTGTTCGTGAGGATGTTGCCGACGGCCACCGTGATGGTGCTGAGAAAGTAGTGGGTGGGGCCCACCAGCATCACGAACAGCAGCAGGAGCATCGCCAGGACGATGGTGGCGTTGCCCAGACGTTTCATGCCGCGGTCGATGGGCAGCAGCGCTCCCAGGGTGTAGCCGCCTGCCAGCACGGCCAGCACCACTGCCTTCCAGCCCAGCGTGTCGAAGTGCGTCTTGCCGGCGATCACGTTCAGCCCCGAGGAAATCTGTTCGACCGCCATGGCGATGGAAGACGAGACCGAGATGGCAATCGAGATGATGGCCACTGCCGTGACGAACATGCCCAATGGTCTGGCCCAGCGCTTGCGCCGGAAGGCAAATTCCAGCGGGGCGGCCGGTGTCAGCTCGGTCTTGTGCTGGTAGCTGAAGTAGGCCAGCACCAGGCCCACGCAGGTATAGAGCGACCAGGCGGGCACACCCCAGATGTGCAGTGCCACGCTCATCGAATTGCCCACCTGTTCGTAGCGCGGCAGATGGGTGGCCTCCTTGCCCAGGGGCGACTGAAACCAGGCCCAGACCGCCTCGATGGGCCCGAAAAAGATCACGCCCACGCCGATGCCGGCGGTGAAGAGCATGCTCATCCACGAGCCAAAGCCGTATTCCGGGCGGGCATCGGCACCGCCCAGCCGGATGTGGCCAAAGCGGCTGGATAGCGCCACCGCCAGACACAACAGCAGCGCCAGCAGCGGCAGCCACATCACCAGCCAGTCGAACTTGAGGTAGAAGAAGGTGCTGGCCTGGGCGATGGTGCCGGTGAGCAGGGTGGGGGCCAGCACGGCCACCGCCGTCAGCGCCAGAAACAGCAGCGAGGTCCAGACAAAATAGGCTGGGCGTTTGCGGGCGGGGAGGGCATCCCGTCGTGTCGGGTCGGTGGCTGTCATCAGGGTGTCTCCGGCGGGGTTGCACGGCGCGGGCCGTGCGGGCAGCGCGCGGCAGGGGCAATCCGGTCCTTGCCATCAAGGGCATGTGTCCCGAGACGGTCTGGCGGCTGCTCCTGTCCGCCTGTTGTCTGCTGCCGGGCTGGCACCGGCTTTCAGGCGGGGCTCAGGGACAGCTCCGGTTCGTCGCGCGCCCTGGAGATTTTAACGGTTGTGGCCGCAGCTCACGTCAGGACGGCGTCGAAACTTGCCGATGGCCGTACACGCCCGGCCTGAGGGCCGGGAGACGTCCGGCGGAGCCAAGGGGGCAAGGAGGGCATGTGCCGGCATCCCGGCCGGCACGACACGGCAGTCCGGGCAGCACACCCGGGGCCGGCCGGAAAGGGGCCTGCCTCGAAGCGCATCCGGGGCCGGTCGTGAAGCATGCCGCCGGGTCAGACCGGCAGGCGGCCGATGACCAGATATTCCAGCAGCGCCTTCTGCACGTGCAGGCGGTTCTCGGCTTCATCCCAGACGACCGATTGCGGGCCGTCGATGACGCCCGCCGTGACTTCTTCACCGCGGTGGGCAGGCAGGCAGTGCATGAACACGGCGTCGGCATGGGCACGGGCCATCATCGCCTCGTCCACGCAGAAACCGGCAAAGGCCTTCAGCCGGGCTTCGTTCTCGGCCTCGTAGCCCATGCTGGTCCAGACGTCGGTCGTGACCAGATCGGCGCCGGCACAGGCCTCGTTCGGGTCGTCGAAATGACGCAGGTGCTGGCGTTCGGCCTCGCTGATGCGGGCGGGGTCGAGTCCGTAGCCCGCGGGGGTCGAGACATGGACGGTGAAATCCAGCAGGCGGGCAGCCTGCACCCAGGTGTAGCTCATGTTGTTGGCATCGCCCACCCAGGCCACGGTCTTGCCCTGGATGCTGCCGCGATGCTCCATGAAGGTGAAGATGTCGGCCAGCACCTGACAGGGGTGATACTCGTTGGTCAGGCCATTGATGACTGGCACCCGCGAGGCTGCGGCAAAACGCTCGACGATGTCCTGCTCGAAGGTGCGCATCATGATGATGTCGCACATCCGCGAGATCACCTTGGCGGCATCGTCCACCGGTTCACCGCGGCCCAGCTGCGAATCGCGCGTGTTGAGGTAGATGGCCGAGCCCCCCAGTTGCAGCATGCCGGTCTCGAACGAGAGGCGGGTGCGGGTCGACGCCTTTTCGAAGACCATCACCAGCGTGCGGTCCTGCAGCGGATGATAGGTCTGGTAGGTCTTGAAGCGGCGCTTGATGTCGAGAGCCCGCTTGAGCAGGTACTCGATCTCTTCACGCGAGAAATCGTCAAATTTCAGAAAATGCCGGGTCGGCGGGGGTGTCATCATCATGGTTTCGATCCTGTGGCAGGCTGCTGGCCTGCCGTGTTGTGGCGTATGGGCGGTGCGTGGCCCCGGCACCGGCGCGCGCGTGGCCAGGGGCACTGGTCCATGTGCGCTTGGCTTGAAACGGATGACCTCCGGGCGCGCACGTCGCCAGAGGCAGTGGAAGCGGGGCAGGGGCGGGCCAGCGCCGGGGCCGCCGGGCCGGGGGCTGCCGCAACCGCGTCTGCCACAACCGGGTGGCGGGTGTCAGCCGGCCAGGAAGCGGCGCAGCAACGGCACCAGCCGCTCGCACAGCTCGCGGGCGTTGGCTTCCGAGAAGATCAGCGGCGGCAGCAGCCGCACCACGCGCTCGGCCGTCACGTTCAGCACCAGCCCCTCGGCCAGGGCCTGGGCCACTAGCTCGCCGCAGGGGCGGTCGAGCACGATGCCCAGCATCAGCCCCTGGCCCCGTACCTCGACAAAGCCGGGGGTGCCGGCCAGCTCCCGCTCGAAGGTGCTGCGCAGCTGTCCGCCGATGCGGCCGGCATGGCTCACCAGGTCATCGGCCTCCATCACCGTCAGCGTGGTCAGGGCCGCGCGCATCGCCAGCGGATTGCCGCCAAAGGTGGTGCCATGGCTGCCCGGCTGGAACAGCGAGGCGGCCACGCCATGTGCCACCACGGCACCGACCGGCACGCCCGAACCCAGCCCCTTGGCCAGCGGCATCACGTCCGGGACGATGCCGGCCCACTGATGGGCAAACCATTTGCCGGTACGGCCCATGCCGCACTGGACCTCGTCGATCATCAGCAGCCAGCCGCGCGCATCGCACAGCCGGCGCAGGCCCTGCAGGAAGGCCGTGGAAGCCGCGGTGATGCCGCCCTCGCCCTGGATGGCTTCGAGAAAGACCGCACAGATGGACGGATCACGCTCACCGGCGGCCTCGACGGCTGCCAGATCGTTGAGCGGCAGGCGCACGAAACCCGGTACCAGCGGCTCGAAACCCTTCTGCACCTTGGGGTTGCCGGTGGCCGAGAGCGTGGCGATCGAGCGCCCGTGAAAGGCATGATCGAAGACGATGACGTGTGGCTCGGCGATGCCCTGGCGGTGGCCGTGCAGCCGGGCCAGCTTCAGGGCGGCCTCGTTGGCTTCCAGGCCCGAGTTGCAGAAAAAGACGTTGGTCATCCCCGACAGACGCACCAGGCGGCGGGCAACCTCGTCCTGCAGCGGCACCTCGAAGAGGTTGGAGCAATGGATCATCTGCCCCACCTGCTCGCGCAGGGCCTGCACCAGAACCGGGTGCGCATGACCGAGTGTATTGACGGCGATACCGCTCAGGCAGTCGAGGTATCGCTTGCCCTGCGTATCGAACAGAATGGCACCCTCGCCGCGCTCGAAGGCAACGGGTTGACGAAGGTAGGTCGACATCAGTGGCGCGGGGGAAGTCGTGGTCATGTCAGGGCAAGATCGAAAACGACGGAAAACTGCGGCGTGTCCATTGTACGGGTATCGGTATCATTCGTTCCATGCAGCAAAACCAGAACATCGCAATGACCCGGGCGGGCGAGGCTGCCGCCAGCGCCACCGCACCGGGCACGGAGACGCCGGCTCCCCGGCAGGCCACCACCGACACCGCCACCGATCCGCTGGCACACGTGCGCCATGCCCGTCGATTCGTCATCATCGGCCAGACCCTCGATGGCCGGGCCTTCCGCCCCAGTGACTGGGCCGAGCGCCTGGCCGGGGTGATGTCGGGCTTTGGGCCACGTCGGCCGTCGCGCAGCGGGCATGGCGCCGGCATGCAGCATCTGTGCTACTCGCCCTATGTGCTGCCCTCCAGCCATGGTGGCTTCAAGTGCGTGATCGTCGACCGCCGCCTGCATGACATCGAGCCACTGGCGCACCACTTCGTGCTGAACTTTGCCCTCGACAACCGGCTCAGGACGGAAGCGCTCGACTGAGCTATTTAACCAATGTTTGCGCTTGTGCGCCGTGTGCGGTTGTGTGCGCTGTCCAAAAAGCTACAGTCTTGTCGTAAGCCAAGTAGCTAAATGCATGAATTCACAACGATTTTGCAATTTGCGGATTGCCCTGCCGCTGGCTTTCCGATTACATTGCACGGTATGTGGACCACGCAAACAACCCCTTCAGCCCCGCTGGCCGTCAACGGTCTGTCGGCGCCTGCCCAGGCGGCACGACAGCCGTTCCGGGTGGCCGCCTTCGGGCTGGGGCCCCGCTTCATGCGCATGGTCGACATGATCTTCCAGCATGACACCAGCACCGCACATCGATACCAGCTGGCCGATCTGCGTACCGCCGGCGAATTCGACATTGCGCTTGTCAATCTGACGGTGCCGGGCGGGGTGGATACCGCGCGCCGCCTGCGCAGCCTGCCGCGGGCGCTGCCCGTCATCGGTGTCGGCCGTCGGGCCAACCGTCTGCGTGGTGCCGATGATCTGCTGTTTTCTTCGTTTGCCCGTGATGTGATGACCGTGCTCAATCGGGCAGCCGATGCACTGGTTGCCCGCGCCCAGTGCCGGACGATCATGCGTGCGCCGATGGGGCTGTCGCCGCTGGAGGTGCCGGCGGGTGAGCTGGATCCGGATTCCCTGCGGGTGCTGGTCATCGATCCCAGTCCTTCCAGCCGCCATCAGGTGGCGGTGGGCATGCGCCAGCTGGGCATCGAGGTCGATGGGGTCGGCAATCTGGAGCAGGCCGCCGACGTGCTGGCGACCCGCACCTATGATCTGGTCATCGTCGATCCCGAGCAGCCCGATGGGTGTGGCCTGACGATGTTGCGACGTTTCCGCCGGGCCACCGGCTCGCGCGTGCCGGTGGTGGTGTTCAGCGCCAGCTCGCGTCTGCCCGACCTGCTGCGCTCGGCGCTGGCCGGTTGCAGTGGCTATCTGGTCAAGCCGCTCTCGGTGCCCGCACTGCATGCAACCGCGCGTCGCATCCTGCTGCGCAATCTCTATCGTCGCCAGCGTGCTGCCATTGGCGAGATCCCCATGGCCAACACCATGAAGGGCAAGGTTCTGCCCTTTTTTCCGTGGCGCCTGGTCGAGGCCGTCCGTCAGCGCATCCAGCATGCCTTCAGGTACCTGCGCTCGCATGGCAGCGATGCCGATTGCGCCCGCCGTGCCCTGGAGCAGGCCAGGCAGCACGCCGAGCTGAAAGCCGGCAGCCATGGCGATGGGGCGCGGGTGAACTCGCTGCTGCTCAGCCCCAATGCGGTGCCGATCTGGCGCCCGGGCAGCACGCATTGTGCCGTCAACGTCGGTCAGGCCATGGTGTCGCCGCTGACCATTCACCGTGAACGCCGTCGAGGTGCCAGGGCGGCCCGTTCAGGGGCAGGGATGGGGGCGAGGGCGCCGTTGCCTGCCGGCATGCCGATGATGGCCAAGATGGCGCACGGCACCCCCCACGGGGCGGGCAGTCTCTATCGGCGCTGAGCTGTCTGGCGCTGATCGGTGCAGCGCCTTCCGGAGCCGGTTTGCCAGGCCCGTGCGCCCCGGGCAGAAAAGCCCGTCGCTACCAGGCAGACGGGCTTTCCGGTGTCGATCACTTGACGCGGCTGCGGTATTCGCCGTTGCGGGTGTCGATCTCGATCTTGTCGCCGGTTTCGACGAAGGCGGGCACCTGCACCTCGAAGCCGGTGGGCTTGATGCGGGCCGGCTTCAGCACCTTGCCCGAGGTGTCGCCCCGCACGGCGGGTTCGGTGTATTCGACTTCGCGTACCAGCGAGGTGGGCAGCTCGACCGAGATGGCACGGCCGTTGTACATCACCACTTCGCAGGGCATGCCTTCTTCAAGGTAGTTGAGGGCATCACCCATGTTCTCGCCGTCGACCTCGTACTGGTTGTACTCGGCGTCCATGAAGACATAGGCCGGCTCGGAGAAGTACGAGTACGTCACCTCGGTACGTTCCAGCACCTGCACCTCGAACTTGTCGTCGGCACGATAGACGCTTTCAGAGCCCGAACCCGTCAGCAGGTTCTTCATCTTCAGCTTGACGACCGCAGCGTTGCGGCCAGACTTGTTGTATTCGGCTTTGACCACGACCATCGGATCGTTGCCGACCATGATTACGTTGCCAACGCGCAGTTCCTGAGCGGTCTTCATTGGTACGGTATAGAGGGGTTGCGTCGAAAACCCGTGATTATAGACCCTTGCGGGGGGCTTTGCAGCGAATCTTCTCAGGCTGTTGCCCGCCGTGATGCGGTCCGGCATGGGGGCGGGCGGGCAGCAAACCGGGGGGCAGCGGCCCATCCCGCCCCGCCACGGCTTCCTGCTCCACCTGGCCAGGTCCCTGGCCGCAGGCCGCTCACACACGGTGCCCGGGCCGCGGCTCACACACGGTGTTCCGGCCGCCTCGCCTGCCCGGCAAAGGCCACCAGCCGGCTGGCCAGATCGCCGGCCTGTCCGGCGGCAGTCCGGGCCAGCCGCTGGGCGAGTGCCGGGGCGGCCGGATCCCGCCACCAGGGCAGGATGTCTGCCACGTCCAGCCCCGGCAGCTGGTTCCAGGCCTGCATCGCTGTTTGCCAGCCGGGCAGTGCTGCCATCGGTTGCAGCCAGCCGGCTAAGCGCGCCAGGAAGGCTGCCAGCTTGTCGTGATGGGCCTGGCCGGCCTGGGGATAGGCCTGCCACAGCCATGGCCGGCCGGCCCACAGGGCCCGCAGCCACGAATCCTCGCCGCGCACCAGGTTCAGATCGCAGCTCCACAGCAGGCGGTCAAAATCCGGCTGTGCCAGAAAGGGCAGGGTCGATACCCGCAGCCGGCCGTCATGGCCGGCTGCCAGCGCCCGCAGTGCCGCCTGATGGGGCTGGGTGTCGGGGGCGGTGCAGGTGGCCCCTGGCTGGCCCGCTCCCATGGGCGAGCGGATGCCGGCGCCCGGCAGCAGCAGATGCAGGGGAGGCGTACCGGGGCAGGCCAGCCAGCCCGCCACCAGCGCCGGCAGCGGGGCGGCCGGATAGGCCAGCACGCTGACGAGCTGCTCGCCGGGCCGCACATGAACACCGTGCGCCGCCAGCCATTGCCGGGCCGTGTCCGGATCGGCCTGAAAGGCATCACGCTGTGCCAGCAGATCGCGTTCCAGCAGCAGTCCGCCGCTGGCCGGGCTGAAGCCGGGACAGAAGAAATGCTCGCGCAGCCCATCGGGATGCAGGCTGGGCAACCGGTGACAGCTGTCGATCCAGTCTTCGGCGCTCAGATAATCCAGCTGCACCAGCAAGGGCGGCTGTACCTGCTGCCGCAGGGCGGCACGGGCCTGTTCCGGCAGGCGTGCCTGAAAACCCGCCACCACCACCGCGGCGCCTTTGCCCACCGGCGCTGCCTCGTCCAGCCGGTGCAGGTGGATGCCCGCGTGCGCGTGTCCCGGCCGGGCGGATGGCGCCATCCCGGTCAGGGCCTCAGGCTGGTCGATGAAGAAGTCGATGAGCAGGCCGTGTTCATCGTGCAGCTGCCGGGCCAGCCGCCACAGCACTCCCACATCGCCAAAGTTGTCGATCACGCGGCAGAGCAGGTGCCAGCGTGGCCCGCTGGCAGGCAGGGGCGCGTTGTCGGGAGCAGGCACGCGCTCCTGCGTCAGCATCTGCTCCAGCCGGCCGATGGCGAGCCCGAAACGGCGCTGGGCAAAGCGGCGGGCGGCCAGCAGCGCACGGTCTTTCGACAGCAGCCAGTCGGCCCGGTGGGCCACCGCCAGGTCGAGAAACTTGCGGTCGTCCGGGTCGCTGCAACTCAGGTTGCAGGCTGGGGGCACCTCGCGGCGTTGCACCAGGGTGTCCCAGCGTTGCAGCGCCCGGGCCTGCTGTTGGGCATCCAGCCTGAACTGTGGGCGTACCAGCACGGCGGCCAGCTCGTCACGCATGGCATCGGTGCCGATGGCCCGGTAGCGTCCGTCCGCCAGGCCGTCACGCAGGGGGTGGGCACGGGGATCATCGAAGACCAGCAAATCCAGCCAGATGTTGGTGTCGATCACCAGCGTTTTCATACAGAAGACCTATAATCAACGACATGAAGATAGTGCTATCCCCTGCCAAATCCCTTGATTACACCACGCCGGCCGTCGCGGTGCCCGCCAGCCTGCCGCAGTTTCTGCCGCAGACCCGGCAGCTGGTCGACATCCTGCGCGGCTACGATGCGCCGGCGCTGGGCCGGCTGATGTCGATCAGCGACAAGCTGGCCGCCGAGAACGCCGACCGCTACCAGCGTTTTTCGGACCACTTCGATGACGGCAACAGCCGGCCGGCGCTGTTTGCCTTCGATGGTGATGTCTATGACGGTCTGGACGCCCGTGCCCTGGATGCGGCCGCTGCCGCGCGGGCCAACCAGCTGATCCTGATGCTCTCGGGCCTTTACGGGGTCCTGCGCCCCTTCGACCGGATGCAGCCCTACCGGCTGGAAATGGGCACCCGGCTGGAGAATCCGGCCGGCAAGGACCTCTATGCCTTCTGGCGGCCGCGCATCACGGCCTGCCTCAACCAGGTGCTGGCCGATGACGCACACCCGGTCCTGGTCAACCTGGCCTCGGACGAATACTTTGGGGCGGTCGACGTGGCTGCGCTGAAGTACCCCGTCATCAAGATCGCCTTCGAGGAATGGCGCGACGATCCCAAGGTGCCCGAAGGCGGCAAGTGGAAGGTCATCAGCTTCAATGCCAAGCGGGCCCGTGGCATGATGGCACGCTTTGCCATCGATCGCGGCAGCGACGATCCGGCCGTGCTCAAGACATTCGACCGCGACGGCTATCGTCTTGACGAGAAGGTGTCGACCGACGATCGCTGGGTCTTCCGCCGCCGGGACTGGCCGCCGGCCTGATCCGGGCGGGCCGGCCGTCTGTCTGGCCGGCTGCGGGTTGCGCCCGGGGCCTGTACGGGAGGGGCTGAATCCTGCCCCCCACCCCCCGGCGCCTGCCACCTGTGGCCTGCGCCGGGGGTACGGCCAGACCCCGGGTGCGCACCATCAGTTTAGCGCCTGGTAGGCCCAGGCGGCCAGGGCACCGCCAAGCAGCGGGCCCAGGCATGGAATCCACGCGTAGCCCCACTGGGCCGGCACCTTCATCGGCAGCAGCGTCAGTACCAGACGGGGGCCGGTATCCCGGGCCGGGTTCATGGCGTAGCCGGTGGTGCTGCCCAGACTCAGCCCCAGCGCCCACACCAGGAACGCGGCCGGCAGTGCCCCCATCGAGCCCAAGCCGATCGGCGTGCTTTCGTGGCTGCCCGGCAGGGTGATCGAGCCGCCGGCGATGTGAAAGATCACGAACACCAGCACGAAGGTGGCCAGCACCTCGCAGAAAAAGTTGCTGGACGGGTTGTCGATGGCGGGGCCGGTGCAGAAACAGGCCCGCCTGGCGCCCTCGTCCTCGGTGGCCTTGAACTGGTCACGAAAGTACAGCCAGACCAGAAAGGCACCGAACATGCCGCCCAGCATCTCGCCCGCCACATAAACGGGTACCAGCGACCACGATACCTTGTCTGCCAGGGCCAGCCCCAGCGTGACGGCCGGGTTGAGGTGCGCCCCGCTGGTGGGGCCAGCCACCACCACCCCCAGGAAGACGGCCAGGCCCCAGGCGGTGGTGATGACCATCCAGTTGGTGCCGACCCCGCTGGCATGCGTGTGCTTGAGCGCGCAGCTGGCCACCACGCCATTGCCGAACAGCAGCAGGATGGCGGTGCCGATGAATTCTGCGGTGAAGATGTCCATCCTTCACTCCTCGATCCAGTGACGGGCAGCGCGCACGGCCTTGTGCCAGTAGTGCAGCATCTCCTGCACCCGCTCGGGGGGCAGCTGCGGCTTGAAGACCTTGTCCACCTGCCACTGCGCGCGGATCTCGTCGAGGTTCTGCCAGTAACCGGTGGCCAGGCCGGCCAGATAGGCAGCACCGAGTGCGGTGGTCTCGATGGTTCGTGGGCGAACGATATCGAATGAGAACAGGTCGGATTGCGTCTGCATCAGGTAGTCGCTCTTGCAGGCGCCACCGTCGACACGCAGCTCGGCGGTGGCGGCGCCCGCATCGGCTTCCATGGCCTTGACGATGTCATAGACCTGAAAGGCGATCCCCTCCAGGGTTGCACGGGCGATGTGCCCATCGGTGGTGCCCCGGGTGATGCCCAGCAGTGCACCGCGGGCGTACTGGTCCCACCAGGGGGCTCCCAGGCCGGTGAGCGCCGGCACGAAGTAGACGCCGCCATTGTCCTCGACGGTGGCTGCCAGGTTGTTGATGTCGGCCGAGGTACGGATCAGCCGGGCACCGTCACGCAGCCACTGAATGGCCGCACCACCGACGAAGACACCGCCCTCCAGGGCATAGCTGACCTTGTCACCGATCTTCCAGGCGATGGTGGTGAGCAGGTTGTTCTTCGAGTCGACCGGGGTTTCGCCGGTGTTCATCAACAGGAAGCAGCCGGTGCCGTAGGTGTTCTTCAGCATGCCCTTCTCGGTGCAGAGCTGGCCGAACAGGGCGGCCTGCTGGTCGCCGGCGATGCCCGCGATCGGGATCGCGCATTCGGTGTAGCGGGTCGAGGTTTCGCCGTATACCTCGCTGGAGCCCTTCACCTCGGGCAGCATGCTGCGTGGCACGCCGAACAGGGCCAGCAGCTCGTCGTCCCAGTCCAGCGTGTGGATGTTGTAGAGCATCGTCCGGCTGGCGTTGCTGGGGTCGGTGACATGCACCTTGCCGCGGGTGAAATTCCAGATCAGCCAGGTGTCGATGGTGCCGAAGCACAGCTCGCCGCGCTCGGCGCGTGCCCGCGCCCCCTCGACGTTGTCGAGCAGCCATTTCACCTTGGTGCCCGAAAAATACGCATCCAGCACCAGGCCGGTCCTGTCGCGGATGCGCGCTGCGTGCTCGTCACGGATCTGGTCGCAGTATCTGGCCGTGCGCCGGTCCTGCCAGACGATGGCATTGTGGATCGGTTCTCCGGTGTGGCGATCCCAGACCAGGGTGGTTTCACGCTGGTTGGTGATGCCGATGGCAGCGATGTCGGCGGCATCGAGTCCTGATCGGGCCAGCACTTCGGTCAGTACGGCCACCTGAGAGGCCCAGATCTCCTTGCCATCGTGTTCGACCAGACCGGGCTTGGGGAAGTACTGGTTGAAGGGGCGCTGGGCCACGGCCACCGTTTCGCCCTGATGATTGAAGATGATGGCGCGGGATGAGGTGGTGCCCTGGTCCAGGGCCATGATATAGCGTGGCTTGTTGTTGTTCATGTTCGAGGTCTCCCTGGAGCGTGTTCTGTTAACCGGTCCGCTCCTGTGATTGGCCGGCGCGTCGATGAGCCGGTGAAGTGATTGTCAGGGCAGTGCCAGCCGGCATCCGGCAATGCCGGGGCTGGCCGTGGGCCTTTGCATGCAGCCATCACCGGAACGAGGCAGGCATCATCTTTGCCGCTGTCCGCTGTCCGCTGCCTGCTGCCTGCCTGCGCGTCCTGGCGGCCGTGGTGTATCTTGAGTCCGTTCCACACAGGAGGAGGACCGAGATGAAGCCATGGACGGATGACAGGGCGCGTGCACTGCTGCTGCGCCTCTTCGAGGCAGCGGTGCGCAGTGCCGACCCCGGCGCGGCCGTGCGCCAGCACCTGCCAGCCAAGCCGAGGGGGCGTTGCGTGGTGGTGGGCGCCGGCAAGGGGGCTGCCGCCATGGCGGCGGCCGTCGATGCGGCCTGGCCGGACGTCGACGTGTCGGGCGTGGTGGTCACCCGTCATGGCCAGGCCCGGCCGGCCGGGCGGATCGAGGTCATCACCGCTGCCCATCCGGTGCCGGACGAACACAGCGTGCAGGCGGGACGGCGCCTGCTGTCGGCGGTACAGGGGCTGGGGGCCGATGATCTGGTGCTGGCGCTGATCTCGGGGGGCGGCTCGTCGCTGCTGGTGCTGCCGGCCGGGCAGATGACGCTGGCCGACAAGCAGCAGCTCAACCGCACGCTGCTGGCCAGTGGTGCCAACATCCGCGAGATGAATGTGCTGCGGCGTCAGCTCTCGGGCATCAAGGGGGGCGGGTTGGCCGCGGCCGTGGGGGACGCGCGCCTGGTGACGCTGATCGTTTCCGACGTGCCCGGAGACGACCCGGCCGCCGTTGCCTCGGGGCCGACGATCCCCGACCCTTCCACCCGCGAGCAGGCATGCGAGATCGTCGCCCGCTACCGCATCACGCTGCCGGCCGCAGCCCAGGCCGTGCTGGACGCGCCGGCACCGCGGCGGGCCGCGCGTCCGCACGATGTGGTGAAGGTGATCGCCGCGCCGATGATGGCCTTGCAGGCGGCTGCCGCGCAGGCACGCGCCGAAGGGCTGACCCCGCTGATCCTGGGTGATGCGCTGGAGGGTGAGGCTGCGCAGATGGGGCAGGTGCTGTCGGGCATTGCCCGTTCGGCGGCGCGCTTCGGGTTACCGGTGCCCAGGCCGGCCGTGCTGCTCTCGGGCGGGGAGGCTACCGTCTCGCTGGGGGATGCCCATGTCAGCGGGCCTGCGTCTGCGCGCCCGGGGCAGGGTGCCGCAACGGCTGATGCCGGGCAGGAAGGTGGCGCGCCTGCGGGCGCTCAGGCCGGGCCGCGCGGCGGCCGCAACACCGAATGCCTGCTGGCGATGGCGCTGGCGCTGTCGGGCGAAGCGGGCATCTGGGCGCTGGCCTGTGACAGCGACGGCATCGACGGCATGCAGGATGCGGCCGGTGCCCTCATCACGCCCGACAGCCTGCACCGTGCCCACGCGGCCGGCCTGGATGCACGCGCCCTGCTTGGCACGCATGACAGCTACCGCTTTTTTGACGGCCTTGGCGATCTGGTGCGCACCGGGCCTACCGGCACGAACGTCAACGACATCCGTGCCATTCTCGTGACCTGAATCAGAGGCCGGGGAGAGCAGGGGGCTGAAGTCAGAATCAGCCCGTTTCAGGCGTGTTGCCGGCCCGTCGCTTCTTACGCCCGAGCCGCCACCTGAAGAGTGCGGCCATGCCGAAGGAGAGCGTCGCCAGGGCCATGCTGACACGCAGGGATCCCTGATGATGGGCGCTGAGGTGCGGCACATGGGCCTGGCTGTCCTCGGCCGATACCAGCGCCCGACCGTGTTCATCCTGCAAGCCCCAGAGCACGGGTTTGCTGCCCTGTTCGTCCAGCAGCAGTGTCACACGCCGATTCAGTGCCAGCCTGGGCTCCTGCCGCAGCGCCACGGGCAGCAGCACGTCCATCCGGCGGTCACGGTGCTGGGCATCACGGTAGCGAAGGGCCACCCGGGTCAGGGGTGAGTTCTCGCGGCGCTGCCAGTATTGCGGCGTCAGCACCACGAGCCCATCCCGGTGGCTCAGCCGGGATGCGCTCGGCATCGTGGGTGCCAGCTGGGCGAGTTGATGCCCATGCCAGGCACTCAGCCCCAGAAAAATGGCACCGACGATCAGGCACAGGATCATCCAGGCACCGGGGTGCCGGTACATGGATCGGAGCAGATCCCCCAGGTCCTGAATGGGGTTGGTGGACAGGAAACACATGGGCCTGGTCAGCAGTGAATCGCGCCCCATTGCTCCAGCATGCTTATCCATTGATCGAAGCGCGGACACCGCTGCCGGATTCGGGGCAGTCCGATGCTTTCGGCAATCAATGGGCCATGCAGCGTTTTTCGGTAGCTGCCGGGGGGCAGAATGTCCAGAAGCCGTCTGGAAGGCGCGGTTTCAGGGCTGTCATTGATGTCTTCCGGGTTCTCGTAGGCCGACTGAACAGCTTGCAGACGCTGTCGTGTTCGCTCATCCCAGCCGTCGATCAGTTCGCCAAAATGCTCGACGTCGGAGAACAACAGCGCTTCGAATTCGTGGCGTTGCACGTAGGGAATGACGAATTCGGGGCGAAAGCCGGGGAGTTGTAACGCCTTCAAGGCTGCCAAGATGGCGTTCTGCAAGGCATCGGCCGAACGTGCCTGTCTGTCCTGAAACCCATACAAGTCCACCAGCGTGGTGAGGCGGTCGGCATGTCGATACTCTCGCGACAGGAAGCGGACGAGCCTCTCCACCGTGACCCGGCCGCCCCGGTGTCTGCCTGACGGAGCACGCAACAGGCTGGGATAGGCCAGAACGGTGTGCGAAAGCAGATGAGGCGCGATGCAGCTTCGGACGAACTCGACTTCTGTCTGTCCTTCGCAGACGATGCAGACGCGGATCATACGCGGCCACCGACCGGTGAGCGAAGCCAGATGTCCGAGAGGCTGTAATCGTCCTGCAGCCATGCGTCATAGTCGGCACGAGGCAGGCTTCTCAACGAGGTTGCACCATCGTTGTCGGCTTCGGCCACGATGATGTTCTCCAGCTCGAAGCAATCCACCATGTAGGGAGATTGGGTGGCGATGAAAACCTGCCGTTTTTGTGCCACCTGCTTGGTCATGTCGGCCACCAGGGCGATGGCGTGCGGATGCAGGCCCAGCTCAGGTTCGTCCAGGAACATCACGGCAGGCAGACGGTCTTCAGGCAGGCTCAGCAGCGTGATCAGACAGAACAGCCGAAGCGAACCATCCGAGGTGAGATGTGCGCCGAAGGTCTTGTCGCTGTGGCGGCTCTGCCAGCGCAGCAGAACCTTGCCGGCCACCGGCTCCAGCACGAAATCGTCCAGGGCGGGGAAAACCCGCTGAATCTGCCGGATGATGTACTGGTAGCGTGCGTTGTCGTGCTCGTGCAGGTCGAGCAGCACGGCAGCCAGATTGCCGCCGTCCGAGCGCAGGCGAAAGCCGTCACTGACGTCCCAGCGCAGGCGGATGTTCGCATTGGCCGAGGTGTCGTGAAATTGGTAAGTCGCGCATTGCTTCAGTACATTCAGGATGGACCGGGCCGTTTCATCCTGTTGTTCGGGCAATTGTGCCTCCGTGCCCAGTGAAGCCATTTGTCGCCAGGGGATTTCCTTTCCTCCCGAAGGATCGCTGCCCCGATAAGCCTCGTTCATGACGATGATGCCATCGCCGGCGGACTGATGGAGCATGTCGAAACGGTAGTCGTTGCTGCCCTGCGGTGTTTCGATCCGGATGTCGGCGTGAAGGCGAGGGGTTCTTCGAGCGCCCATGAAGAACTGGTCATCACCGCCGCCATGACGCAGGACGAACTCACCCAGTTTTCGGGCGCGCAGCATCCAGCTCAACATCTCGAAGAAGCGGATGAATGAGGATTTGCCCACACCGTTCGCACCGATCAGCACCGCCAGTTGCGGCAGTTCCAGTTGCTCGACTTTTTTCAGACTTCGGAAGCCTTCGATCGAGACACGGCGAATCTGGCCGAAGGGCATGGGCAAGGCAATAGGTGCCTGGGGGGCTGTATCGGCTGTATCACGCATGGGCATGGTCGTCGGACAATGGCTTGATTGTCGTTGAGCATATAACAGATCAGATCGGGTGCCTGGATGCCCCGCCTTGGCGCGCACGGCCCGATGGCTGCTCATGGCTGCGGACCGGGCCGCGCCAGGGTTAGCGGATGATCACCGGCTCCGGGTGCAGCCTCACGCCGAAGCGCTCGAAGACGCTCTGCTGGATGCGTTCGGCCAGATGCAGGAGCTGCTGGCCGCTGGCGTTGCCGTGGTTGACGAGCACGAGCGCATGGTGGGGCGAGACGCCGGCGTCGCCGTCCCGATAGCCCTTCCACCCGCACTGGTCGATCAGCCAGCCGGCCGACAGCTTGAACGGGGCGGCGCCGGGATCGACCGGGGCAAGCGGGGCGGAGGAGGTGCCGACGGGGTGGGACGCAACATGGGCGCTGGTGTGGGAGGCAAGCTGGGCGCCCGGTGCAGGGGTACTGGACTGTTCGGTCGGGGAACGGGACGATGGGATCTGACGACGGGCAGGATCGGCAACTGCCGGCGTCGCCGGATGGGCCGGCATGTCCGGGTGCTGGTTGCGCAGCCGTTCGACGGTATCGGCCGACACGACCGGGTTGTGGAAGAAACTGCCGGCATTGCCCAGCACGGCGGGGTCGGGCAGCTTGCGGCGGCGAATGGCTTCGACCGTGTCGGCCACGAGGTGGGCGCTGAGGCTGGCTGCCTGGCCAGTCGGGGTGTGGGGGGCTGTGTGCCTGTCGCTGCCATCGCGGCCCTGTTGCGTCGACGCGGGCCGCACGCCGAGGGCAGCGGCCAGTTCGGCATAAGCCAGCCGGGGCTCGAAGCGGGTCGAGAGCCGCAGGCGCACCGAGACGATCAGCCAGTTCCGGCCTTCGGCGGTCTTGAAGAAGCTCTGCCGGTAGGCGAAGGCACAGTCGGCATGGCTGAAACGGCGGCGCTCGCCGGTGTTCAGGTGGATGGCAGCCACCGAGTCGATGCAATCACCGGCCTCCACGCCGTAGGCCCCGATGTTCTGCCACGGCGCAGCGCCCGCGCGGCCCGGGATCAGTGCCAGGTTTTCCAGCCCGTAATAGCCTTCATCGAGCGTCCAGCGCACGATGTCGTGCCAGACCTCGCCCGCCGCCACGTCGATCAGCACCTCGTCCCCCTGCCGGTCCACGAGCTGCCGGCCCCGTGTGCGGACCAGCAGCACCGGTTCCGTCAGGTCGCGCGCCAGCAGCAGGTTGCTGCCGCCCGACAGGATGAGGGGGCGCTGCCCGGCAGCGTCCTGCTGCTGTCTCAGGGCCGCCAGTACCTCGTCCACGCTGCCGATGTTGTCCAGCGCATGAACCGAATCGGCCGTGGCGGCGATGCCGAAGGTGTTGAGCGGTTTCAGGTCGAGCTGCCGCCAGACCTTGAGGGGGCTGTGCTGCCCGTGCATCCTGCGCTGCCCGCCCAGCGTGCCGGGCTCGTCGGTTGGCGCTGGATCAGGCCGGTTTTCCGTGCCGGTGGCAACGGGGGGGCCTGCTGCGTCGGACGGGCCGGCAGGGGCCACGGATGCCGCAGCAGAAGGGGGCGTGGAGGGGGACGCAGCAGGGGGCACCGGGGAGCGGGAGGAGGGAGGCACGGCAGACGGGACGGTGGGTGGGACAGCGGGTGGGGCGGACATGGGGCTGTGGCCGCCGGCATGTGGGGGGCCGGCGAGAAGGCCAATCAGAGGGGGTCAGCTGGGCAGGTACGAGAGCCGCACGTAGATCGGCGCGAAGGCTTCGGCCTGCGTGATCTGCAAGAGGCTTTCACGGGCCAGCTCCAGCATGGCGACGAAGGTGACGACGACGCTGGCAGTACCCTGGCCCACCTCGAACAGCTCGTGAAACTCGGCAAAGCGCCGCGTCTGCAGTTTGCGCAGGATCACCGACATGTGCTCGCGCACCGACAGCGATTCGCGCCGCACCTGGTGGCGCTGCACCAGCCGGGCGCGGCGCAGCACATCGGCGAAGGCACTGCGCAGGTCGTCGGCCGACACGTCGGGCAGGCGGATCTCGGCGGTGTGATCCAGATGTACCTGCGCCCGCACGAAGTCGCGGCCGACCACTGGCAAGGCATCGATCTGGGCCGCACCGTACTTGATGCGCTCGTATTCCAGCAGCCGGCGCGCCAGCTCGGCACGCGGGTCTTCCACTTCCTCGTCACTGTCGGCCTTCTTCACCGGCAGCAGCATCCGCGACTTGATGTCGATCAGCATGGCGGCCATCAGCAGGTATTCGGCCGCCAGCTCGAGGTTGCGGCTGCGGATCTCGTCCACATAGGCCAGGTACTGGGCCGTGACCTTCGCCATCGGGATGTCGAGGATGTCGAAGTTCTGCTTGCGGATCAGGTAGAGCAGCAGGTCGAGCGGCCCCTCGAAGGTGTCGAGGAGCACCTCCAGCGCGTCGGGCGGGATGTAGAGATCGTTGGGGATGCGCCGCAGCGGCTCGCCATGGATGCGCGCCAGCACTGGCAGGTCGGCATCGGCCACCGGGGCCGGCTTGTCGGTGGGGCCGGCTGCATCGGCAGCCGGGGGCGGGGGGGGCTGACCGCCATCAACCAAAGGGGGGTTGGTGGCTGCCGTTGTGGCCCTGGCAGCTGCTGCTGGATTGGACAGGCTGTCTGGCGGGGGCGCTGGTACACCGTCCGGCGGGCTGGCGGCATCGGCGGCTTGAGGAGCGGCCTCGGGCATGGAAGCGGGGGCGTCGGCTGGGCCGTGTTCGCGCATTGCGGCAGGCTCAGCCGGCCGTGTCGGCCGCAGGGGCCGGCATGTCGGTCTGGTACGGGTAGGGCTTTTGCAGCACGCGGGAGGCGTTTTCTTCGGCCCGGCGCGCCAGATCGATGGGGGCCTTGTCCCACCAGATGGCACGGCCGCGCTGCTGCTCGGCTTCCAGCGTGGGGCGCTGGGCCTTCAGTTCCTTCAGGAAGCGGGTGGCGTCGGACTCGTACAGGGCCATGACGGCAATTCCATGATGCAGGTGGCAGTGGGTGAAAGGCATTGTAATGGAGGGGACCGCCACTTGCGCAGCGGCTGACGGGAGTGCGACAGCCGCAGACAGGAGCGGGTGACGGGGGTGGGGCATGCACCGGTCGTGTCGTGGGGCGGCATGCAGGGGCCCGTGCCCGGTGGCGGGGCGTCAGGGCGAGGCAGGCAGAGCGGGAAGCAGGGTGCCCCCGGTACTCGGGTATGCTTGCGGCTGGGGGGCGCCGTCCGGCGCCACACGTATGGCAGGAGATTCGATCGGATGATGCACCAACGCGAGGACCTGGGCCAGGGCGATGCGCAGCAGGCAGCAGGCCTGCGCCGGCGACGCCGGCTCGGCAGTGGGCGGCAGGTGAAGGCACGGGGAGTGCTGTCGCGCCTGGCCTGGGGCTGGGCACTGCTCGTCATGCTGCTGCCGCTGGGTGCCTGTGATTTCGTGGCGCAGAAGAAGCTGGTGGCGGGTGAAAGCACCGAGGCTGATGTCCGGCGCCTGATGGGTGAGCCTGAGCTGATCTGGGAAGATGACGACGGCAGCCGCACCCTGGAGTATCCGCGTGGTCCCCAGGGGCTACAGACCTGGCTGGTGTGGGTGGGGCCGGATGGCCGTTACCGCAGGATGGAACAGGTGCTGGTGGAGGAACACTTCCGCACGCTGAAGCCCGGCATGGACCGTGATGCTGTCCGGCAGGTGCTGGGCAAGCCGGGGGAGATCACGCGCTTTGCCCGCCAGCAGGAGGAGGTGTGGTCGTGGCGTTTCAAGGCGGTGGATACGCGAATCATGTTCTTCAATGCCCATTTCGATCTGGGCACCGGGCTGCTCAAGCGAACCGATACGGTGGTCGACTGGCGACGTGAGGGCGGCTCGCGCTGAGATGAGGCCGGGGGGCAGGCGTGTCGCCCCGCAACAAGCTCGAACGGGCTGCAACAGGCTTTCCACTTTCCTGTCGTCAGCGAAACCTTTTGTTGACATTCGCTTCCTAGAATGGGCTTTTGTGCCATGCACAAGCGCCTGGGCATGGCTGATACCTGCCGTGGTGCCGCTTGCTTGACGGGCATGGCAAGACAGTCAGGATCAGCCGATAACGGCAGGAGGTTTCATGAGCATCGTCCGAGCATTGGGCGCGGGGATTCGCACGGCCCATCAGTACGGGCCGTACCAGTGGGCACGTGCCTGCTGGAAACACCATCAATTCGTCAATGCCCGGCGTGCCCACCTGTTTCGTGGTGTTTTCGACAGTTTTGACGAAGCACTGCAAAGTGCGCCGTCCACCGCGCCGCTGAGTTATGACAACCCCGAGTCGGCGCGCTTGTATCTGGAACGCCTGCAGATCGACGAACACGATTATCCGGCGCTGTTCTGGGTGGCAGAGTCGCTGCGTGAGGGCATGCGCAGCGTGGTCGACATTGGCGGGGCGGTAGGCATCAAGTATTTTGCCTTCAAGGAATTTCTGAGCTATCCCGATGATCTGCACTGGACCGTGGTGGATGTACCCGCCGTGGCCAGGGAGGGGCGCGCCTTTGCCGAGCGGCAGGGGGCCAGCCATCAGCTGCATTTCTCGGACGACCTGTACGTGGCCGACGGCATGGCCCTGTTCTATGCATCCGGGGTCCTCCAGTACCTGGATCAGTCCCTGCCGGAGATCCTGGCACAGATGAGGCATCCGCCCCGGCGCCTGCTCATCAACACCATGCCGGTCCACGAACGGCACGCCTTTTTCACGCTCAACAGCATCGGCTCGGCCTATTGCGGCTATCGTGTCGAGGCACGTCAGACTTTCGTGCAGGGCGTGATCGACCAGGGCTACCGGCTGCGCAGTCAGTGGAAAAGCATCGGCAAGCGCATGGAGATCATCGGCCGGCCCGAATACAGCCTCGACGACTACAGCGGTTTCTGTTTCGACCGCGAGGGCTGAAGGCCCTGGGGCCGCAACGCCCGGTACACATCATCCAGATGCCGGTGGACATTGGCCCGACCCAGCTGGCGGATGAAGCCGGCGCGAGTCATCAACGACATCGGCTGACGGTTGGGGGCCACCAGAATCAGTTCTCCCCCTTCGGCACGGATCACCCGGTGCAGTGCCTGCAGCGCATCCAGCCCCGTGGTGTCGAGGTTGATGACCTGGTGCATGTCCAGCACCACCACGTCGGGCAGCGGTTGCGGGCTGGCGGCCAGCGCCTCGATCTTGCCGATGCTGCCGAAGAACAGCGAGCCGAAGGCGCGCCAGACACCCACGCGGCGGCCATCGGGCAGCAGCGCCAGATCATCGGGCAGCGTGATCCGTTCGATGCGGGTGAGTGAGGATACGCGGTAAATGAAGAACAGGCTGGCCAGCAGCAGACCCACTTCCACCGCCACGGTCAGATCGAAGATCACCGTCAGCAGGAAGGTGCTGACCAGGATGGTGCGGTAATTGAGGGTGAAATAGCGCAGTCGTGCAAAGGCCCGCCAGTCACCCATGTTGAAGCCCACCGACATCAGGATGCCGGCCAGCACCGCCATCGGGATGTGTACGGCCAGCGGGGCCAGCAGCAGCATGAACACCAGCAGCGCCAGCGCATGCACCATGCCTGCCACTGGCGTGCGTCCGCCACTGCGGATGTTGGTGACGGTGCGGGCGATGGTGCCGGTGACGGCAATCCCGCCGAACAGCGGCGTGGTGAAGTTGGCGATGCCCTGTGCCATCAGTTCCTGATTGGCGTCGTGGCGGTCACGGGTCATGCCGTCGGCCACGCGGGCACACAGCAGCGATTCGATGGCCCCCAGCAGCGCAATGGCCAGGGTGGGCATCAGCAGCTGGCGGGCCGATTGCCACTCGAAGCTGGGCAGCGCGGGAGTGGGCAGGCTTTGCGGGATCCCGCCAAAGCGGCTGCCGATCGTTTCGACGGGCAGTTGCCAGAACCAGGTGGCCAGCGTGCCCAGCACCAGCACCACCAGCGGAGCCGGGATGCGGGCCAGGCTGCGGCCCAGGCGGGCCCTGCCGGTGGAGGCCGGGGTCTCCGGAGTCTCAGGGGGGATTGGGGTGGCGCGTGCCGGGCCGGACGGGGGCTCGTCCACGGGAGCGTGCCGGTCGCCCGCGGCAGGTTCTGGGTCGTGCTGCGGATCACGGCCTTCGAGGCCGGCACGCAAGGCCTTCTGACGCTGGGCCTGCCGGTCGGGCCGGGTGGGCCAGATGGCCAGCAGCCCGAAGGTGAGCACGCCCAGCGCCAGCGCCGGCAGGTTGATGCCGTTGCGGTAATGGATCAGTGTGTCGAGCAGGCCGAAGAAATCGGCCGGCATCGCCTCGATGCGCAGCCCCAGAAAGTCTTTCAGCTGCGAGAGCATGATGACCACGGCGATGCCGTTGGTGAAGCCGATGACAATCGAGATCGGCACGAAGCGGATGATCTGTCCCATCCGCAGGGCCCCCATCATAAAGAGCAGCACGCCGGCCATCATCGTGGCCAGCAGCATGTTGGCCAGCCCATACTGCAGGCTGATGCCGTAGAGCATGGCGACGAAGGCACCGGCCGGTCCGCCGATCTGCACGCGTGAGCCGCCCAGCAGCGAGACCAGCAGGCCGCCGACGATGGCTGTAATCAGGCCCTGTTCGGGCTTGACGCCACTGGCGATGCCGAAGGCCATGGCCAGTGGCAATGCCACGCAGGCCACGGTGAGGCCGGCACCCAGATCGGCTGAAAGATCCGTGCGGCGGTAGCCGCGCAGGGTGTCGAGCAGGGCGGGATGAAAGCGGAAACCGCGGAACGGGAGCTGCATGGCCGGAGATGGCCGGGCATGCGTTGCCGGGGCGGGGGCTGCTGCGGTTCGCCGGATGCCGGCACAGCGGCGACGGCGGGCCGTGTTGCGTGGGATGCCCCGGCCAGGCAGGCCCTGCCGGAGAGAACGATGACAGCGCCCATTCTAGCGCCGGCGTTGTGCCGGTGCCACGGCCTGACATCACGCGTACCCGGCGGGCCCGGGCCTGGCCGGTCGGGCCCGGCATCAGGCCGATGGCCTCAGTCGTTCTGGGCCTGCATCACCTTCCGGACGCTGGCATCGTCCTGCATGCGTTGCATGAAGGCGGCCACGTTGGGGTAGTCCTTCCAGGTCTTGGGCACATAGTCGGTCCAGCGGGCCATGACGAAGGCATAGGCGTCGGCAATGCTGCGCTTGCCCTGGTAGACATGGCCATTGCCCTGGGCGATCAGCTTGTCCAGGTGTTGCATGGCGCGATCGATGCGGGCATGGGCTGCGGTCTTGACCGCCTCCAGGGCAGCCTCGCCGGTTTCGGTGGTGTAACGCTGCGGGAAGAAGATCGGCCAGAAAGCCGGGTGCAGGTCGCTGGCCAGGAACGACAGCGTCTCGTTCAGCTCGAAGGCGTTTTCCAGGCCGGCGTTGGCACCGATGTCGGCTTCGGGATGCTTGCTGGCGATGTACTGCAGGATGGCCGCAGCCTGGGTCATGGCGCGCGGACCACCGATGTCCAGTGCCGGCACGGCGGCCAGCGGGTTGATGCGCCGGTATTCTTCGGACGCATAATCGGCACGCACGGCCTCGTAGTCCGCCTTGGCCCACTCCAGGGCAATCCAGCAGGCCAGGGCGCAGGTGCCGGGGGCGTAATAGAGTTTCATGGGGTGTCTGCTCCAGTCGGGACAAAAGCGCATTCTAGCCCGTCCGGCCGGCCATTCCAGAGGGCGGCTGCGTGCATCCGCCAGCCCTCGATCCGCATGCCGACTGGCTTTGCGGGCGGTGTTCCATGGTTGGAACAGGGTGTCCGATCCATGGAACACCCCCTGCCTCAGCTCACCCGCATCCCCGGCGTGGCGCCACTGTCGGGCGACAGCAGGAAGACGCCCCCCTTGTCGTCGGGATTCGAGGCGGCCAGCACCATGCCTTCGGAGATGCCGAACTTCATCTTGCGCGGCTTCAGGTTGGCGACGACGATGGTCAGCCGGTCGACGAGCTGGGCCGGATCGTAATGGGCGGCGATGCCCGAGAAGACCTGCCGGGGTTTGCCGTCGCCCAGATCGAGCATCAGGCGCAGCAGCTTCGTCGAACCTTCGACAGCTTCGGCCGAGACGATGCGGGCGATGCGCAGCTCGGGCTTCAGGAAGTCGTCGATGGTGATCCAGGCGTCGTCCGCCTGCGCCGAAGCACCGGCTGCGCCCCTGGTCTGGGCATCACCGGCCTGCTGGGCGCCGGCCGACCCCGCCTGGGTGGCGGTGGTTGCCTTGGCGCCAGCCTTGCCCGCGTCCTTGCCGGCGTTCTGGCCCTTGCCCGAAGCCTTCCTGCCGGCGCCGTCGGTCGCTGCGTCCTGATCCCGGCCGAACAGCGCGTCGAGCATTTTCGGATCGACCCGCTGCATCAGGTGCCGATAGGGCTGGATGGCGTGACCGGCTGGCAGCGGCTCGTCGAGCGCGTCCCAGCGCTGGGCGTTGGGCAGGTTCAGGAAGTCGGCTGCGCGGGCAGCGGTGTCGGGCAGCACCGGTGAGAGCATCAGGATCAGTGTCGAGAAGCCACGCAGGGCGTCCGAGCAGACCTGGTGTAGGCGTTCGGTCTGATCCGGCTGCTTGGCCAGATCCCAGGGCTTTTCGGTATCGACGAACTGGTTGATGCGGTCGGCCAGGCCCATCAGGGCGCGCATGGCCTTGGCGTACTCTCGCTGTTCGTACAGCGCGGCGATGGTGGCGGCGCCCGGCCAGCTGTCGGCAAAGGCGTGCATCGTGTCCGGATCGGTGGCTGACAGTTTGCCCTCGAATCGCTTGGTCAGGAACCCGGCAGAGCGGCTGGCGATGTTGACGAGCTTGCCGATCAGGTCGCTGTTGACGCGGGCGACGAAATCCTCGGCGTTGAAGTCCACATCCTCCACGCGGTTGTTGAGCTTGGCTGCGAGGTAATAGCGCAGCCATTCGGGGTTCATGCCGAGCTCCAGGTACTTTTTCGGCGACAGGCCGGTGCCGCGCGACTTCGACATCTTCTCGCCGCTGACCGTCATGAAACCGTGCACGAAAATGTTGTCGGGCACATGCAGGTCGGCAAAGCGCAGCATGGCCGGCCAGAACAGCGTGTGGAAATAGATGATGTCCTTGCCGATGAAATGCACCTG
>JAUNLD010000005.1 GCA_030532425.1 Lautropia sp.
GAGGCGGGCAAGGGGGGAGAATGGGGGGCACGGCAAAAGGGGAAGGAAGGCCGAGGGAGCGAAGGAAGAAGGCTAAAGGTAAAAAGGTAAGGAGAGGGAGGGGGGGAAGGCCCCGAGGGAAGAGGGAGAGAGGGCGCGAGGCGGGTATGGCCGAGGGAGGGAAGGGGGATGCCAAGCAGAGGAGGGGGCAGGCCAGAGCGCCAGCGCGGGCGCGCGAGAGGAGTGAAGGAAGGAGGAGGGGAGGGGGGGCTGGACGAGACAGGCGAGGGAAGGGGCCCGCGGGAAAGGGGTATGGGAAAAAAAGGGGGGGTAAACGAGGGAAAACGGTAAAAGGGCGGAGCGTAGGGAAGGGAGGAGGGGGGTAGGAAAAAGGGTGAAACGGGGAAAGAAGGGGCAAAAGGGAAAGAGCTGCTGAAGGAGAGAGGGAGGAGGAGAGTGGGGGCGGCGCGGGCCGGCCCAACCGACTCCAGGGGGCGCGAGCTGCCTTCTCCCTCCTACCTTCCCTTTTTTCTTCACACATCCTTCTTTTTCCTCGGCAGCAGCGCTCACCCGGCCTTTCCTTCCTCCTTCTCATTCTTTTAATCCACCAGCCAGCGTGGGGGGATCCTCTTGATGCTGAGAACGAGAAGAAGCAGCGGGAAAGAAGTCCTGGAAAGACCGAAGAAAGTGTCGTGGGAGAAAAGAGGGGCGACGAGAGAAGCTTGACGGTCGATTAGATATACAGGGTAGCAAGTACTTACTACTGATAGAGGGCCCGTTGTTTCGATTTTCGGCATATCCAATGATGCTGTGCTGGCTGGAAGAAGCCTGTCCTGTGGAGAGAGAGCAGGATTGATTCCCCCCGCGCTATCCAGCTTGTGTGTCAAATACAAGAAGCGCTCTATCTCGTCACAGGCCCTTTGGCCCTCTGGTCTGCCTGCGCCTCTGATGGTGGTTGTGGGTGTCTATGGGTTTCTAGCAAACCAATCCCACAATCCCCGCGCGTCGATTTTGAAGTGTTGGGCTTTGTTGCTGCTGAGGTTTCATCCAGAAGAGAAGGCCTTTCTTGGCTTGCTCATCAGGGGGGCTCTAGTCGAATTGGGCCCTCTCGGCTTCTCTCCTCCTCTCTCTCCCCTGGGGGGCGCGTCACTAAGCCAAGAAGATGCCTATTAATCAGACAATTCCTTTCGTTGCTGTTCCATGAACGGATCGTTTTGTTCTTGCCGCTCTGGATTTCAGTCTCTCCCCCTCTCCCTTCTCCGGATCCGGTCCGGACACCCCCCTGTCAGCCCTTCGGAAAAGGGTTGGCGCCCCAGAGCACTCCAATCCCGTGAGTGAGGTCCATCCCAGATTCATCCAGAGCCAGAGAGCGCCCGTCCGGGGCGACAGTCCTCTCTCCCCCCACGGTCTCCTGACCCATTCCTTCGGGCAACTTTACCTATTCGACTCTTATTGAGTTCACTCGCCATCAAATTCCCATCTCGGGCGCAGTTAGTGAGTAAAGGTTTATATACACAAGCGTGAATGATAGCTAGCTAGTGCTACTTAGAAACAGCGAAAGAAGGCGAGGAAGACCTACCAGAAGTTTGACACTAAGGGAAAAACGGGGGTAAGGACAGAAAGCAGCACAAGAGCAACGCCCCCCTTCTCTTTCATATTTCTTCCATCCGACAGGTCGTCACTACATTTACACCTCTTCTACTCTCCCGTGTTTGTGTAGGGGATTTTCGAGAAAACCCCTCTCCCTTTGATTTGTGGTGAGGGCCTTGGAAAAATTCTTAGTTGCTGAGCTGGATTGGGCTGGGAGGGGGAGAAGAGGAATAAGCAGGGGGCTGCTACTAACCCGGGATGCGAAATGGATGGAAGCTGAATGATGTATTTGCCAATGCACGCGCTACTGGTACTGGGTGAGAGAGGGCGACGCGCATGGGGATGGCTCTGCCTCTGGATGGGAGAGAGCTTTCTTCCCTTCAACGCCGCGCCGTGACAAGAGAGAGAGGCCGTTATTTGGGCGGACGAGGGCTGTGGAGGGATAGATGAATAGTTCTTTCTGTCAGTAAATTACGCTAGGCTAGGAGTACGCCAGGTGGGCTGGGCTCTCCGGCCGGCCCCATGCAGAGCCATAGGCGCAGATAAAGATTTCAGGTGTCAAAGAGAGAGGGGGCCTTGCATCTACCCAAGTGCCTGGGATGTTTCACGTGGAACAAGAATACCCGCGGGCCAAGCCCGCTCCGGGCCCGGGGGGGCATTACGCTCTGAAAGAACAGAAACTACTTTAATGAAGAAATGAGAAGGAGCATGATGGCGAGGAATTTTAACCCTGCCTGGTAAACTGATCGCCCCCATATTTGAGAGCTTCTTTATGCATGGAACGGAGGGGGTGCGTGCTTTAGATATAGACTAGACACTCCGCGAAAATATACACACACATGCGCTCGCGATCCGGGGAGACAAGTTCGTCATGCATGCAGCCGCGGGGGAGCGAGTGAGCGCCGTATTATGGCGTTCGTTGTGCCCATTCTTCGGAGTGTGTGGGTTGGGCCGCGGGGCCGAGTGTGTTTTGTTCTTGTTCTGTTCTCTGTGCCAGAAGAGAGGGGGGGCGGGATAAATAAAGAGCAGGAGTTGTTTCCTCCGCGCGCGCGCTTCACAAGCTTACAAACCAAGCCCGCCAATTGTGCATTAGCTAGTCATCAAGTGCGGCGCACGGGAAGAAGGGGGTATCGAGTAGAGGAAGACGGTTTAATCAGCACAAGTTCGATGGAGATGGTGGCTACTCTCCTCTCATGGCTCTCTTGGAACGAATAGAAACGCGATTACCTCTGCGCAGTGAGGCCCCAAGGGGGGTGGTACCCTTGCTGCTTGCCTGGGCACAGCAGGGGGCAAGCGGATCCTACGCCCTTTTGGCCTTACATTGTCGCTCTCTTCTGTCAGCTCTTTTCCTCTCGTGGTGTTTCACGTGAAACACCCTCGCACTTGTGTACCGTACTAAATGGCCCCTCATCTTTGGTCGAATTGCTGGCGAGTAGAGAGCACGGGGGGCGTTCTTTCCCTTGAAAAGTCTTAAATTCGCCCGGATGGGCCCATGTTCCGCGTCATTTCCTTATACAAGAAGCAAAAAATGCGCCCCCGCGTAGAGGGGGACCCACCTCCTTGACATTTTTTCCTGAGCTGAGGCTTACTTGGCATGATGGACGAATGGCGTAGCGTGTGCTCACTTATCATTTGGGGCATGAAGCAAGAGCACACGATTACGATCGTCGGCTATGAGGTAGATAGGTGGGGTGGTATGCTGCGGCAGGGGTGCTGAGTATGTTGAGCGCGCCACCTAGAAATAGGGAAAAGCTATTCTACAAGTCCTACCATACCGATCAACGGAGGAAGCAAAATCGCTAAGGGAGAGAGGAGAGGGAGGGAGGGGCGGAACCACCTCTCACAACAAAAGCGAACGAACCCCGCGCACCAATTACAAAGCGACGACGAAAGGAAGTTATCAGTTGGTGTTGGCCTGGCCGACACGGGTGGGTGGGTTGAGGTCTCTCAAGTTGAGTAGAGGAGAGGATTTACACGCCCTGAAAATGCCCAAAGCAAGCTAAGATGATCTAGAGGAGGGGCAATGCTGCTGTACTTCTCTACCTTCGAGCAGAAAGTCGTTCCATTTCAGTACAGCTTCAGCTTTGGATCAGGCGCGGGCAAAGCAAGCACCCTGTGTCCCCCACCAGCTTTTATGTCCTTTGATTGCCACTCCTTTGTTCGTGGGGGGGGTTAGCGAGGAGCAGAATGTTGGTTGGTTGGGGCCACCAGGTCAGTGCGTAAGAGCGTAGCGTCTCTAGGGAAGAGAAGGGCTTTATTCTGTGCTGTGAATGCGTGTTGTACCGGACACTTTCCCCTGTTTCACGTGGAACAAAAGATTGTTCTTCGGTGTTTTGTTTATGCTGAGCTAGCCCCTGGCCTTCTCTTCCTCTTCCCAGTGGCAGAACGAGGAGCATGTGCGACTCCTCCTATCCCTCGCTACCTTCTTATCAAAGCTAAATTTGCCGCAACGGCTGGAAAGGAAACTCTGATGAGAGGTAAGGCTCTACAGTATACGTTATCGGGGGGCCCTCGCCGGGGGAGGAGGGACGACGGGTGTCGTTGGGTTTGTGGGGCGTTTTCCCCTTGTCATTCCTGGGGATTCCGATTTCCACATCAGCAAACTCTCTCTGTTGCGGGAAAAAGGGAAAGGGAGGTATTCCCTTTCTCCTTTTATTGTGTGTTGCGTGTGTACCAACCACCCGCCGCAGGAGTGTGGTGAGGAAGCGAGTTGTTTTTCTTCTCTTCTCCGCTTCATACATGATGAGGCAAGATTAAAAAAGGGGGCAACTGAATGCACTGACAGCTATGTCAGCACAGAAAGAGAGGCCCTCCTCTCATCGGGGTGTAGCTCCGCCTTCCTACTTACTCTATAGCTTTTCGTTCAGGCTGTGTGGTGTCACAAGACATGCGCATGCGCGGGGGCCGCGCCTTCTCTCCTCGTCTTAAGAGCAGTCGTCCTGGATTGGAAGGAAGGTAGAGTCGCCCTTCCGGGGTGTGGGGTGATGGTGGTGTATGTATAAAGGCTAAGCAGTCTCGCGTCACATGCGTTTCTGTGGTTCCGTTATCCTGAACTTTGGGGGGCGCGCGGTTCACCTTTCAGATTAGCCAGCGGGGCCGCCCCGCGGCGGCCGGCTCTTCCTTCCCTATTCCCATGTGAGTTGGAGGAGAAAAATGGCTCGCTTGGGATTAATCTGCTCCTTTCTTCTTCTGCCCTTCTATTTCCGGGCGTAGGTATGGAGAGACGCAAGGGGGAGAAGAGGTTGTGATATTTCCGCTCCAATCTGAGCAGGGAAGAGCACAGCTTGGGTGAAAGAGAAGCTCGCGTGTTTCACGTGAAACATTGAAGATAGAGGCACATATCCTCCTCAGCTTTGAGCCCTCATGCCGTAGATATCCTTTATTCTGTTTCTGCTGCTCTTAACCTAACCTAACCTATCCGGCATGATTCAAGCAGGATCTCTTCTCCCTCCCTTCGTCCCTCGTTGCTCATGAAACATGTGAGCCTTTTTGCACAGAAGGGGAGGTGCTTTATTGCATTTTCTGTGCTGAAAGTAGAGAGCAGGGGAATCCCGATGGATGAAAAGAGAGAGAGCATCTTGATAGCTAATCGAGACTCCCGAGTTTTTCGCCGCACGGGCCAAAAAGAGGGGCGGCGCAGAGCTAAAGAAAATCAAGCTGTCGTGATGGATGCCTTTGGTTTGAGAACCCGATGGATGCGGATCATCAGAACACCGAGCCAGCTTTTCGGCTTCTTCCATTCCATCCGCTCCCGGAATCTAAGTTGGCTTGCGGGGGCAAGGGATTAGAGAGGAAGGGAGCAAGCAGCGGCTAGGCTATGTAGCAGGGAGGGGCCAGCAGAGAGGGGGGAAAGTGTGAGATGGGGCAGAGAGCTGCTGGAGCAAATGGAGGAGGGGAGAGGGAAAAGGGGCGGCGATGGGCGCGGTGGTAAGAGGGGTAGCGAATGGGGGGAAGGAGGCGCGAAGGGGAAGGAAGGGTCAGAGGGATAGAGGCAGGGGGAGGGAGGGGGGAGCTTCCACCTTGGAAGCGTGCTCAATTTCTTTTCCGCACAATCTTCAATTCTCCTTTTCTCGTCAACTCGCACACTCCCCCCCTCAAATCCCCCACCACACCCATCCCAATATGCTGCCTGCCTCCTCGCCAGATTATCCCCTCTGCCCCACATCCTTTTCTACCCTCCCTAGGCCAAAGGAGAGGAGGTCCACAAGAGAGCCTACCAGGCCCCAAGGGAAAATCACCATGGAAAGAGCCCCCTCCAAGGCAAAGAAAGTAGAGGGGGTATGTGCGTGCACAGAAAAAGCCTTCAGCTGTTCCTTCTTGCCTACTACTACCCTCCCCGCTTCCCCCCGCCGCGCGCCGCCGTCCGCTCTCCACTCTTCTGCTTTGGGGTGAATTTCATCGCATAGGCAGGGCCGGGGCCCCAGGTAGTTATCCCAGGCACAGGCATTCATATGTGCTTGGAAAAAGCAGAAGGAGACGGGAAACAGACACAGCGGTGGTTGGTTGGGGGTTTTTTGGGGAACGCTTCAACAGAGAGCACACCAGAGACAGCACACAAAGCAACAACGGTTTACACCCCAATCATTTCACGTGCACTGCATGCCATAATCATATTATGTGAGTAAATGCTCACTTAATGAGGCTTGTGGGATACTGGCGGGCTTCTGGACTTCGTGTGATGTTTTTGCGCGCGGGATTGACTGCAGCCACTGACGGCTGACGGCTGATTGATTGATTGATTGGTTGATTGGTTAATGTTCACGGCTGATGGCTGATGCGGTTCACGGCTGTTGTGACTCACGGCTGCTGTGGTTCAGCAGCCGCCTTCTGGAGGCCGCCATGAGCAGCTGTGGCTCCTAGGTACTCTCCCTTCCTGGGGAAGAGCGCGGTGGACTGTAGAAACTGTAGACGGGGAGTAAGAACGTATGCGCAAGGATGGCAGGCCAGGCCAGGGCGCTTTGGAAGGTCAGAGCAGGTTGCCGGTGGCGGTCACGATGGGAGACCCTGCGGGGATCGGGCCGGAGATTGTCCTGAAGGCCTTGCAGAAAGCCCCCCAGAATGGCCTGGAAGGCCCGTTTGTGGTTTATGGGTGCCAAGAATGGCTGAGGGCTGTTGCGCAGCGCTGTGGGGCTTCTGGTGAGCTTCCTGCGGTGGTTTCGTGCTGTTCGGTTTCGCCGGATCTGGCGCTGGGGCAGGTATCGGCGGAAGCAGGGGATGCGGCTTTCCGTTCGGTGCGTCGGGCGGGGCTGGATGCGATGGCGGGCAAGGTCCGGGCGGTGGTGACGGCGCCGTTGAGTAAGGCGGCGATCAATCTGGCGGGCCATGTGTTTCCTGGGCATACCGAGATTCTGGCGATGCTGGCGGGTGGGGTGCCGGTGCGGATGATGTTGGCCAATCAGGAGCTGCGGACGGTGTTGGTGAGCATTCACCTGCCGTTGAAGGAGGCGGTGGCCAGTCTGTCTGTGGCGGGGATTCTGGAGACGATCCGGCTGACGGACGAGTTTCTGCGCCGGACGGGCATGGCGGCACCGCGGATTGCGGTGGCGGGGTTGAATCCGCACGCCGGAGAAGATGGCCTTCTGGGGACGGAAGAGGCCGAGATCATCGCTCCGGCGATCCGGGCAGCCAGGGCGTCTGGGATCGATGCCTCTGGCCCCTATCCCCCCGATACGGTGTTCATGCGCGCGCGGGGTTTTGGGCAGTTTGATGTGGTGATCGCGATGTACCACGACCAGGGGCTGATTCCGGTGAAGTATCTGGGGGTGGAAGAGGGCGTGAACCTGACGGTGGGCTTGCCTTTCGTGCGCACCAGTCCGGATCACGGCACGGCATTTGATATTGCCGGTCAGGGGGTTGCGGATCCGGCCAGCATGCTGGCGGCGATGCGGATGGCGGAGCAGCTCTCGGCCAGCAAACCCTGAGGCGCTTCCGTCCGGGGCACTTGTTCCGGGGGGCGGATCGCCTGGGGGCATGGAGCCCCTGGTTGTCAGCGGGCCGGCCTGCGCATGCTGTGGCGAGCCGCCGAAGGCTGCCCTGTCAACTGGCAGGAGGGCCGAGGCAGGGGGAGGATGGGGCATGAAAAACCCCGGCATCCTGCGGGAATGCCGGGGTTGGGATCAGGCACTAGCGGGCCTTAGCCAAGACGCTTTTCGAGGCGCTGGCGGATTTCTTTCAGTTTGGCCGGCAGGCGCTCACCCAGGCGCTCGAACAGCTGATCGTGCTGCTGGAATTCGGCACGAACCTTGTCGGCGTCGATCGTGGTGATCTGCTTGTAGTTCGCTTCGCTGAAGTCCAGGCCGTCCCAGTGCAGGTCGCCATAGGCAGGGGTGATGCCGAAGACCTGTTCGGTGCCTTTGCCCTTGCCTTCGAGGCAGTCCAGCATCCACTTCAGCACGCGCATGTTGTCACCGAAGCCTGGCCAGATGAAGCGGCCCTGGTCGTCGGTGCGGAACCAGTTCACGTTGAAGATCGGCGGGATCTTGGCGCCTTTCTTTTCCAGCCACTGACCGAGATCCAGCCAGTGCTGGAAGTAATCGCCCATGTTGTAACCGCAGAAGGGCAGCATGGCGAAGGGGTCACGGCGGACGATGCCCTGCTTGCCACCGGCAGCCGCCGTGGTTTCGGAGCCCATCGTGGCGGCCAGGTAGACACCCTCTTCCCAGGTACGGGTCTTGGTGACGAGGGGGATGGTGTCGGAGCGGCGGCCGCCAAAGATGAAGGCATCGATCGGCACGCCTGCCGGGTCATCCCAGGCCGGGTCGACGGCAGGGTTGTTGGTGGCTGCGGTGGTGAAGCGCGAGTTGGCGTGGGCTGCCTTGCGACCATTCTTGCCGTCGGCAGGGGTCCAGTCGTTGCCCTGCCAGTCGATCAGGTGGGCCGGGGGCTCGCTCAGGCCTTCCCACCAGACGTCGCCGTCATCGGTCAGGGCCACATTGGTGAACAGCACGTTTTCCTGGACGGCGGCGATGCAGTTCGGGTTGCTCTTGCCGTTGGTGCCCGGGGCGACGCCGAAATAGCCGGCTTCCGGGTTGATGGCCAGCAGGCGGCCGTTGGCATCCGGCTTGATCCAGGCAATGTCGTCACCCACGGTGGTGACTTTCCAGCCCTCGAAGCCCTTGGGCGGGATCAGCATGGCAAAGTTGGTCTTGCCGCAGGCCGAGGGGAAGGCGGCCGCGACGTGATACTTCTTGCCTTCGGGTGAGGTGACGCCGAGGATCAGCATGTGTTCGGCCAGCCAGCCGGGGTTGTCACCGGAAGCGGCCTTCTTGCCCATGCTGGAGGCGATGCGCAGGGCAAAGCACTTCTTGCCGAGCAGGGCATTGCCGCCGTAACCCGAACCGTAGGACCAGATTTCGCGGGTTTCGGGGAAGTGGACGATGTACTTTTCGGGATTGCAGGGCCAGGGCACCTCGTCGACGCCTTCAAGCAGCGGCATGCCGACGCTGTGGACGGCGGGCACGAAGTCTCCGTCTTCACCCAGCACATCCCAGACGGCCTTGCCCATGCGGGTCATGATGCGCATGCTGGCGACGACGTACGGGGAGTCGGTCAGCTCGATGCCGATGTGGGCGATGTCGCTGCCCAGGGGGCCCATCGAGAAGGGCACGACATACATCGTGCGGCCCCGCATGCACCCCTTGAAAAGCTGCTGGAGGGTTGCCCGCATCTGGGCTGGATCGACCCAGTTGTTGGTCGGGCCCGCGTCGATCTTCTGTTCGCTGCAGATGAAGGTGCGATCCTCGACCCGCGCCACGTCCGACGGGTTCGAGCGGGCGAGATAGGAGCCGGGGCGCTTGGCAGGATTCAGCTTGATGAGAGTGCCGCGGTCCACCATTTCGGCGCAGAGGCGGTCGTATTCTTCCTGGCTGCCATCAGCCCAGACCACGTTGGCCGGCTGGGTCAGGGCGACGATCTCCTTGATCCAGTTGATGATGCCGGTGTGCTTCACCTCTGGCGGGACGTTGCCAATATCTGTGGCCGGCGATTCTTGAGTCATGTCGGTTCCTTTGGTTCAGGGTCATCAGAAAAACTGCGAATCCTGTCGTGGCGCATGAAGGAACCCAGGCCTTGCGGCACCCTCCTTTGCAGCCGGAACCTCTTGAACAGCCATCCCGGCCGGGGCCCTTCCATTGAAGCCATGTCACTTTGGTAATCGTATGCCTTTTGGCGGATAGAAGCTATTGATGCCCGACAAGCCAGAGGAGGTTCCTCTGGGGATTGGCAGAAAAGTTCAGCTTCTGTTGACAAAGTTCATCTGGGCGATGCAAGCCTGTTGCCAAAAGGCAACGTCAATGGCGTGTGAAAGTATCGTCAGGCGTGATCTGGGAGGCGGGGGTACACGCCGGCTTCCTGGAGGGAACGACGCAGGATCAGGTGAGGGGGAGGCGGACGCTGTGTGCCGGTTGGCCTGCCTTGCTGGCAGGGCAACGGGGCAGGGCTGGTAGCAGGACAGGTAAGCAGAGCAGGCAGAAGATGGCTTTGGGTAACATCGGGGCAAAAGCGGTTGGCGCGTTGTGATGGCGGGGAGCAGGCGTTTCACCTCTCGCCATGTAAGTAAGTGCTTGCTTTTGATTGAAGGGTCTTTTTGAGGAGCAGGGCTGTGAGCGACGGGATGAAGCATGGCGGGAAACGGGGGGCATCCATGGCTGCCGGGGCGAGTGGAGCGGTGGATGTGCTGGCAGGGCGTAACGGTTCAGCCGGGGAGCCCGGGGCAGGGGAGGGGGGCCGTTGGCAGTGTCGCTCGCACGAGCTGATCGAGACAGGGCGCCGTATCAGTCGGGCGATTCCGGTCGTGAATCCGCCGGTGGTGCGGGCCTCCAGCGTGATCTTCGATTCGTTGGCCCAGATCAGCGAAGTAAGTAGTCACACAGGCCGGGGGGAGCGCCATTATTCGACCTATGGCACAGCCGGAACCGAGACGACGCATGCCTTGATGGATGCGGTGGCCGAGCTGGAAGGGGCACTGCATCCGGTGCGGGCAGCGTTGATGTCGACGGGCCTGCTGGCGATTTCGACAGCGATGTGGGCATTCACTAGCCCTGGTGATGAAGTGTTGATGAGCGACTCGGTCTATGGTCCGGCACGGGAGTTTGCCGATGGCCTGCTGGCGCGTTTCGGGGTGCGCACGATCTATTTCGATCCGCTGGCCACACCCGAGGACCTGGAAAAGTTAGTGAGTGCTCGCACTCGAATGATCTACCTGGAAAGCCCGGGCAGCTATACCTTCGAGGTGCAGGACGTGCCGGCGATCTGCGCCTGGGCACGGCAGCGCGGCATCCTCACGGCGATCGACAATACCTATGCCTCGCCGCGATTGGCGCGCCCCTTCGATTGGGGCGTCGATATCTCGATCATTGCACTGACCAAGTACTGGTGTGGTCACGCCGACGTGCTGATGGGGGCGGTGGTGGTGCGCGAAGCCCTGTGGCTGCAACTCTGGCGAACGGTCCGGCTGCTGGGTGTGGCCGTGGGAGGGGATGAGGCCTGGCTGGTCCTGCGCGGCCTGAGGACGCTGGATGCGCGTCTGGTGCAGCATGAGCAGACCGCGCTGGCGGTGGCGCGCTGGCTGGAAACCCAGCCGGACGTTGTGCGCGTGCTACACCCCGGGTTGCCCAGCCATCCGCAACACCAACGTTTTCAGCGGGACTTTCTGGGGAGCAACGGCTTGTTCTCCTTTGAGCTGAAGCCGGTGTCCGAAGCGGCGGTGGCGGCCCTGTGCAATGGCCGGCGCCATTTCTCGCTGGGGTTTTCGTGGGGCGGATTCGAGAGTCTCATCATGCCGGCCCATTTGCAGGGGGTGCGATCGGTGCAGCCGTGGACGGGCGGGCCGCTGATCCGCATTCACTGTGGGCTGGAGCCGGCTTCCGTGCTGATTGCCGATTTGCAGGAAGGGCTGGAGGCGATGCGGGCGGCGAACTGAGAGCTGGAGGGCACTGTCGGCGTCAAATGACGCCGGCGAGCGGACCTCTGACAAAGGAAGGGGGGCGCGGGCGTCGGGTGCGCGTGGGCCTCTGCCAACTATTTACACCCGAGTGACGGATAAATTGACGATAATTTGATGGATCGACCGTTTTACGGGCACGGCTCCGTCTGTCATGAGTCAGTGCTTACTAACCATAGGTGAATGTGATGACGCCTTCCGGCTTGCTGCCCATCGACCAACTCATCAATCAGGATCTGGATGACCTGATCCGCAAGGCCCGCCCGCAGTATGAGGCGATGGCAGGCCATCAGGTCTGGCTGACCGGTGGGGCCGGCTTCCTGGGTTACTACCTGGTGCTGTCGATCGGGCACTGGAACAAGACGGCCCCGGCCGACAAGAAGATCCGGCTGACGGTGCTGGACAACTATGTGCGTGGCGTGCCGGCCTGGCTGGAAGGGGCCAAGTCGGACGAGATCGTGCTGCGCAAGCACGATGTGACGCACCCGATTCCGGCAGACCTGCCACCGGCCAATTTCATCATCCACGCTGCCTCGATCGCCTCGCCGATGTACTACCGGAAGTATCCGCTGGAGACGATCGACGCGAACGTGAACGGCCTTCGGCTGATGCTCGACTACGCGGCCGAGCGCAACCAGAAGGAGCCCGGCTCGATGAAGGGCTTCCTGTTCTTCTCGACCAGCGAGATCTATGGTGATCCGACGCCGGATGCGATCCCCACGCCGGAAACCTATCGTGGCCTGGTCTCGTGCACCGGTCCGCGTGCCTGCTACGACGAATCGAAGCGGGTGGGTGAGACGCTGTGCGTGCTCTATGCCCAGAACAAGGGGGTGCCGGTGTCGCAGGCGCGGCCTTTCAACAACTATGGTCCGGGCCTGAAGATCACTGACGGCCGGGTGCTGCCCGACTTCGCCCGGGACGTGCTGGCCGGCCGCGACATCGTGATGCTGTCCGACGGTTCGCCGACCCGTACCTTCTGCTACATCACGGATGCGTTGTCGGGCTATCTGCGGGTGCTGGTCAACGGCCGCCGTGGCGAACCGTACAACATCGGCATCGAGACGCCGGAGATCACGATGCGCGAGCTGGCCGAGAAGGTTCGCAAGCTGGCCAATGAGCTGTGGGGCTATGAAGGCAAGGTCATCCACAAGCTGTCGGACGAGGGCGAGGTCTATCTGGCCGACAACCCGAACCGCCGCTGCCCGATCATCACGAAGGCGCGCACCGAGCTGGGTTATGCACCGGAGGTCGATGTCGACACGGGTCTGCGCCGCATCCTGAACTGGTATTACTTCAACCGCGAAGCCGAGGCTGCGTAATGAAACTGTGTGTGGTTGGGACCGGCTATGTCGGTCTGGTGTCTGGTACCTGCCTGGCGTCGGTTGGGCATGAGGTCGCCTGCGTCGATGTCGATCCGGCCAAGGTTGAGCGCATCAACCGGGGCGAGCCCCCGATCCACGAGGAAGGGCTGGAAGAACTGCTGAAGGCCAATGTGGGCAAGCGCTTGCGCGCCACGACCTCGCTGGCCGAGGCGATGGAAGGAGCCGACGTCGCCCTGATCTGCGTCGGCACGCCTTTCGATGGCAAGCTGATCGACCTGAGCTATGTGCTGCAGGTCTCGCGCGAGATCGGTCAGGTGCTGAAGGCGCAGGCCGAGGCGGCCCGGGCCGCGGGCCGTGAGCCGCATTATTGCGTGGTGACGGTCAAGAGCACCGTGGTGCCGGGTACCACCGACACGGCAGTGCGCCAGGCGATCGAAGAGGTGTCGGGGCTGAAGGCCGGCAAGGATTTTGGCCTGGGCATGAATCCGGAGTTTCTGGCCGAAGGGGTGGCCGTCAAGGATTTTCAGCAGCCGGACCGGATCGTGGTCGGTGGCATCGATGCGCGCAGCACGAAGCAGCTGGCCGAGATGTACGCGATGTTCAAGAACACGCCGATCATCCAGACCACGCCGCGCACGGCCGAGATGATCAAGTACACCTCGAATGCCTTCATGGCGACGATGATCTCGTTCTCGAACGAGATCGCCCGCATCTGTGACGGCATTGGCGAGCTGGATGCGGCCGAGGTCTTCAAGGGGCTGCACCTGATGAAGCACCTGATCTACCGTGATGGTGCCGGTCAGCTGAAGGTGGCGGGGGCGTCGTCCTTCCTGTGGGCAGGCTGCGGGTTTGGTGGCAGCTGCTTCCCCAAGGATGTGAAGGCCATCACGGCGCATGCCGCTCACCGTGGCGTCGAGACGCCGATGCTGGATGCCGTGCTGTCGACCAACAAGACGCAGCCTGCGCAGATGTTGCGCCTGCTGAAGGAACAGCTGGGCGATGACCTGAAGGGCAGGCAGGTGACGGTGCTGGGTGTGGCTTTCAAACCGGGGACCGATGATGTGCGTGAATCGCCGGCCTTGCCGGTCATTGATGCTCTGGTGCGGGAAGGGGCGAAAGTGATTGCTCACGATCCCATTGCGGTCGAGACAGGGCCGAAGGCGCTGCGCGAGTTCGGTGTGGCCGATGGCAGCTACACGTTCCAGCCGTCGCTGGAAGAGGCACTGGCGCCGGCCGAAGCGGTGGTGCTGATTACCAGCTGGCCCGAGTACAAGGCCGTGCCGGAGATGCAGGCCAGGGCGGGCCGGCAGGCGGTGCCGCTGGTCGATGGTCGCCGCTTCATCCCGCGGGATGCCCTGCCGCAGTACAGCGGTATCGGTCTGTCGCTGAAGGGGTAAAGCCTGAGGGCAAGCCTGGGCGGTGCCGGGCCAGGGCTTTTTGCCCTGGGGCCCGGTTCCAGCCAGACCTGACAGCCATGAACAGGACGGCGGCCAATCTGGCCGCCGTTATCGTTTGCGAGGGCTACATCGGCCGTCGCGCGCGGCAGAGGGAGGCGGGGCGCCGTCAGCGTTTGAGCCGACGGCATGTACGGCTGGGATGGATCAGCTGTTGTCGACGCCGTGGTTGCGAACCACCAGCAGGTCGATGTTGGCGCTGCTGAGCAGGCGGCGGGTGGCGCTGCCCAGCAGCAGGGCGCTGAGGCCGCCGCGGCCGTGCGAGGCGACCACGATCAGATCGGCCTGCTTGTCCCTGGCGATCTTGATGAGGCCGTCGGCCGGCTCGTCGGCTACTTCAAAAGCTGTTTCGGGGTGCAGCCCTGCCTGCTGGGCGACGTCGGTGGCGGCTTTCAGGATTTCTTCGGCTGCGGTGCGGACGTGCTCGTCGTGGGCGTCGGCGGTGACGTAGTTGTTGGGGACCAGATCGCCCGCATAGAGGGGCGGCGTGTAGGGCGCACCGACATGGGCAATGACGACAGAGGCTTTGAGGGCACTGGCCAGATCGACGCCAGCCTTGACTGCATGGTCGGACAGGGGCGATCCATCGGTAGCAATCAGGACTCGTTTGTACATGAGCTAGGTCTCCTTTGAGGCGGACGGCGGCGCGTTGCCGCGCTGCCTTCACGGGTAAGCGTCTACTACCTGCCTACAGCATAGATCAGTTTGTGGATACGGAGGCGAATAGGCCTGGCGAATCGTCCAGATCGTTGCTTTTTGTCAAAGAGGATGGGCTGGCCGCCTTGAGGCGCTTCCGATTGTCGGCGCCGGGCATGTGCGCTCCGGCTGTTGCGTCTCGATGGGTGCGTTCCGGTTTGTCATGTCCCGGTGGTTTTGTTCTTGCCGCTGAGTTTTGGTAGCGGCACGCCGGTGGTGACATCCCGATGGCTGCGTCCTTGCTCCTGCTGTCCTGGCTTCTACCGTGCCGGTTCCTGCGGTTCCTGCTGCTGCGGTCCCGCATTCTGTGGTCCCGGCGGTGGCGTTCAGGAGGCCGGCAGGGGTTGAGGGGCGAAGCAGGTGCTGTGGCGCAGCCGGGTGAGCAGGTTGTCGGCCGACATCGGTGGGCAGAACAGATTGCCTTGCAGGGTGCATTGCGGGCTGGCTTCCTGCAGGCAGTTGAACTCTTCGGTGCGTTCGATGCCTTCGGCGACCGCATCGAGCTTCAGGCCGCTGGCCAGTGCCAGGATGGCGTGGACGATGGCTTTGGAGACGGATTGATGGGGCAGCCCCTGGATGAAGCTGCGGTCGATCTTGATCTCGTCGAAGGGCAGGGTGTGCAGGTAGGTGAGGGAGGAGTAGCCGGTGCCGAAGTCGTCGAGCGAGAGTTTGAGGCCCAGCTCTTTCAGGGCGTTGATGAGCAGGCGGGCCTGATCGCCGTTTTCGACCAGCAGGGTTTCGGTGAGTTCGAGGGTGAGCTGTTCGGGGGGCAGGCCGCTCTGGCGGAGGGCCTGTTCGACGGTGGCGACGAGGTTGCCGCGCAGGGTCTGGGCGGCCGAGATGTTGACGGCGATTTTCAGGGGCGGCAGGCCGGCGTCCATCCAGGCGCGCCCTTGCTGGCAGGCGGTTTCGAGGGCCCAGGCGCCGATTTCGGCGATCTGGCCGGAGCGCTCGGCAATGGGCACGAAGTGCTCGGGCAGGATCAGGCCCCGGTCGCGGTGATACCAGCGGATCAGGGCTTCGACGCCGGTGATCCGCAGGCTTTGGCTGCAGATCTTGGGTTGGTAGACCAGTTGCAGTTCGTTGTGGCGGATGGCATGGCGCAGGTGGTTTTCGAGGGCCAGGGCGTTGATGCCGATGCTTTGCTGACTGGGATCGAAGTATTCGGTGCGGTGGCCGCCGCGTCGCTTGGCGACGGCCAGTGCGCGCTCGGCACTGCGGGTGAGCTGGTCGTGATCGCGGGCATGGTCGGGGAACACGGCCAGGCCGATGCTGGCCGAGATGAACAGTTCCTTGCCTTCCAGATGCAGGGGCAGTGCCAGGGTGCGTTGCAGCGCCTGCAGGCATTCGTCGTGTACGGGGTCACCGGGGCGTCCGGGCAGCAGTGCCATGAAGCGGTCGGCGCCGGTGCGTGCCAGCCACGGGCTGCTGCTGAGGCTGGGACGGCGGCGTTCGGGGCCGGTGAAGCGGGTGACGATGTCGTTGAGACGCTGGCTGACGGCCTTGAGGAAGGCGTCGCCTATGCGGTGGCCCAGGCTGTCGTTGAGCTGCCGGAAGCGGTCGAGATCCAGCAGCATCAGCGTGTGTGAGCGTGCAGGCATGCGCAGCACCACTTCGAGGCGACGCATGAAGCCGCTGCGGTTGCTCAGGCCGGTGAGCAGGTCCTGCTTGAGCAGACGGTCACGGTAGAGCTTGAGTGCCAGGCTCTGGCGCAGTTTGAGGACGAGGGCGGCGCGGTCCAGTGGTTTGAACAGGACATCGGCCAGGTTCAGGCGGAGGGCGTGCTGCCAGAGGTCGTGATCGGGGCCGGAGGCCAGCAGGATGATCGACAGGTGTTGCCAGGCGGGGTCCTTGAGGCGGGCGGATAGCCAGGCCAGCGCGGTCTGGTCACAGGGATCAAGGCTGACCAGCATCAGCGCCGGGGCAGGATGGGTACTGATGAACTGTTCGGCTGCCGGGAAATTGTTGGCGATGTGCAGTTCGCCCAGTCTTTCTTCGTGCAGGGTCTGTCGGACGATCTCCTGGGTGACGGGATCGGCGTCCAGCAGCAGCACGGTGGTCTGCTTCAGGATCAGGACATCTTCACTGCGGTTGGTGTGGTTGGTACCAACGCTGATGTGGACCTCGGGTTTCACCGATGCACGCAGCGCTGCCTGGGGCAGCGCATCCCTGTGAAAAGGTTAAGGATGACAGATTGGCCGACAGATTACCGCAGGTGGGTGCCGTTGGTGTCAATCGCTCGTCGCCGCTGCTTTCTCTGGCGCCACCGCAGCTGCGGGAGGGAGCGGGACGAAATGCGGATCGGCAGCGGATTATATCTATTTATGACAAAAGGTAAGCGATCGCTGGGCGTCTTTGGGGCGTAACGGGGGAGTAATGGGGGTGTAATGGGAGGATACCGGGGGCATACCCGGGAGGCATGCCGGGGAGGGGGCCGGGGAGCATGCCGGGGGAGGCAGGGAGCATGCTGGAGGGGACGCTCGTGGCCGCCTGGGCGGCCACGTTTGCTGCGGCTGCCTGCGGCAGCGGCCGGGATCCGCACTCAGGCGTCGAGCGTGGCGGCTTCGGGGCGGGTGTGCTGGCCCAGGGGGGTGCCGACGGAGGACGGGGCCATCGGGGTGGTGGCCGACTGCGGGGGCACGCTGGCGGGCGGGGGGACGGAGGCGCTGCCTGCCGGGGTGAGCCCATGGCCGTTGCTGCCAGGCATGATGGAGGGGGCCGTGGCGGCGGGGCTGGCGCCGGGGTGTGCACCGGACTGGGCAGGGGTGGCAGGTGCGGCGATGGTGGCAGGTGTGGTGGTGGAGGTGCCGGCCCCGGCCCCGGCTTCAGTGGGCGCCTGCTGGGCCTGGAAGGCACGCCAGGCGCGCTGCTGGGCGATGGCCTGCAGGTAGACCAGCTGTTCGGCGGCGTCGGCGTCGCGGCGATGGATGGCTTTCATCAGGGTGCGATATTCGGCCATCGACTGACGCAGGCGGTTTTCCTGGGGCGGCATCAGGGTGCGCACCATCTGCAGGAAGCGGCGCAGGTCGGTGATCGCGCGGGTCAGCCAGGGGTTGGCTGCCATCGCTTGCAGACGCCCGTGAAAGCGGTCGACGGCCTGATGGTAGTCGGCGACGCGCTGGGCCGTCACGGCCTGTTCGATCTGCTGGTGGTAGAGGTCGAGCTGGTCGATGTCGGCGGGCTGGGCGTTGCGCACGGCGTCGCCGGCGCAGCGGCTTTGCAGGAGCCCCAGCACCGGGAACAGCGCATCGACCTCGGCGCTGGCCAGTTCGATGACGAAGGCGCCCCGGCCGGGCACCAGCCGCACCAGGCCTTCGTGGGCCAGAACCTTGAGGGCTTCGCGCAGCGGCGTGCGCGATGTGCCCAGCCGGCTGGACAGGCCCAGTTCGTCGATCCGCTCGCCAGGGGGCAGGCTGCGGTCGTAGATCATCTCGCGCAGGCGGTCGGTGACTTCGACGTGAAGAGACGAACGGGAGATCTTGTCGTTGGTGTCCATGAGTTCGCTGAAATGGGCGCCGCAATGGGCAATGGCCCGGTTGGGGTGGTCGGAAGTGGCTGGCCTGCGGCATCTGCCTGTTCGTGGCCGGGCGGGTGTTCACGAACGGCTGGATGACGCGCACTGACGACGGCGCGCAGGCATCGGGCTGACCGGGTGCGAGCGGCAGTCAGGGGTGATCGGACGGGGAAGGGCCCAAGCCTGGGGGCCGGTGCGAGCGCCTGGCGTGGCCGGGAACTGCCAGCGGGGGCGGGGCCGGATCAGGCGTAATCGTGCATTCACCGCCGTGTCGGCCCTATTGTAATGTCGAGTGGGCGTCTTGCCGCGCCGTGAGGCGCGTGGATGTTGTTTGGAGCGTCTCCTGCATGCCCCGGGGGGCGCGGCGGGCTGGCAGTTGGCCCGGCAGTCGCTAGAATGCGGGGATGCTTCCTGAACAATTGAACGAATTGCGCCAGCTTCTGGTGCAGAGTGCCGAGACGCTCGATCTCGACCCGGCGCTGGCCGCCGCCCTCAACCCTTCGCTGGAGCGGCCGCGGCAGGCGGGCCACGGTGATCTGGCCACGAATCTTGCCATGCAGCTGGCCCGCCCGCTGAAGCGTCCGCCGCGCGAGGTGGCGCAGCAGCTGGTGGCCGCCTTCATGGCGTTGCCGGCTGCCGCCCGGCTGGTCGAGCGGACCGAGATTGCCGGCCCCGGTTTCATCAACCTGTGGCTGACGCCGGCGGCACACCAGCAGGTGGTGCACGTGGTGCTGGCGCAGGGAGAGTCCTTTGGCCGACAGCCGGTGGGTGACAAGGCGGTGATGCTGGAGTTCGTGTCGGCCAACCCGACCGGGCCGCTGCATGTGGGGCACGGGCGCCAGGCGGCGCTGGGCGACGTGCTGGCGCGGCTGATGGCCTCGCAGGGCTGGCGGGTGCATCGCGAGTTCTACTACAACGACGCCGGCCAGCAGATCAACAATCTGGCGCTGTCGGTGCAGGCGCGGGGCCGGGGCATCGGCCCGGATGATCCGGCCTTTCCGGCCGATGGTTACCGCGGCGATTACATCCATGACATCGCCCGTGCCTTCGTGGCCCGCGAGACGGTGCAGGTGACGGGGCAGGTGCCCGAGACGGCGAGCGGTGATCTGGATGATCTGGAGGCGGTGCGCCGCTTTGCGGTGGCGTGCCTGCGGCGCGAGCAGGATCTGGACCTGTCGGCCTTTGGCGTGACCTTCGATCACTACTTTCTCGAATCCTCGCTGTACACCGATGGCAAGGTGGAGGAAACGGTGGCGCGCCTGCAGGCGCAGGGCCACACCTTCGAGCAGGATGGCGCGCTGTGGTTGCGCACCACCGATTTTGGTGACGACAAGGACCGCGTGATGCGCAAGTCGGGCGGTGGATACACCTACTTCGTGCCGGACGTTGCCTATCACCTGGGCAAATGGCAGCGCGGCTTCGTGCATGCGATCAACATCCAGGGCTCGGATCACCACGGCACGGTGGCCCGGGTGCGGGCCGGCCTGCAGGCGCTGGATCTGGGCATTCCGCAAGGCTATCCCAGCTATGTGCTGCACAAAATGGTGCGGGTGGTGCGCGGAGGGGAAGAGGTGAAGATCTCCAAGCGGGCCGGCAGTTATGTCACGCTGCGCGACCTGATCGAGTGGTCGGGTGGCGGCGACGAGGTGCGCGGCCGTGATGCGGTGCGCTACTTCCTGATCTCGCGCAAGGGCGACACCGAGTTCACCTTCGATGTGGATCTGGCGCTGTCGCGCTCGGACGAGAATCCGGTCCATTACATTCAGTATGCGCACGCCAGAATCTGCTCGATTCTGGCGCAGGGGGGCGAGGTGCCGGCCAGCGCACCGATCGGACGCCTGGTGGCGCCGTCGGAATATGCACTGATGGCGCGGATGGCCGCTTTTCCGGCGATGCTGGCCGAGGCTGCGCGTGACCTGGCTCCCCATCAGCTTGCCTACTATCTGAAAGATCTTGCCGCCGACTTTCATGCGTTCTATAACGCCGAGCGCGTGCTGGTCGATGATGCCGACCTGCAGGCGGCCCGCCTGGCGCTGTTGCAGGCCGTGCGCACGGTACTGCGCTGCGGTCTGGCGCTGATCGGCATTTCTGCACCAGAGAGGATGTGATGCTTAGCAAGAATGTCTGTGCCCGTCGCCTGGCGTCCGGCCCTCATCGTCAGCAGGGGGGGACCCTGGCCGGCCTGCTGGTGGGCGTGGTGCTGGGAATGGCCGTCGCGGCCGGTACCGCCTATGTCGTCTATCAGCAGGAGCTGCCCTTCATCTCGGCCCGTCCCACCGGCAAGCCGGTGGGCAGCGAGCTGCCGATGGTGCCCGAGACGCCCGCGCCGGCGGTACCGGTCCAGGGCAATGCCTTGCCCGACCCCAACAAGGGTGGCACCCGTCAGCAGGTGTTGCCGCAGCTCGACCGTCAGGGAGGCCTGCCGTCGAACCCGGTCTCAACCGTGGATGTGGCTCCGGAAGAAGCGGCGGCACAGGCAACGGCTCCCGCGGCCGCGGGGAGCAGCGGCTACCAGCTGCAGGCGGGCTCCTTCCGCCGGGCCAACGAGGCTGAAGCGCTGAAATTGCGCCTGGCCCTGCAAGGGCTGGAGGCCCGGGTCGAATCGGCCAGGGTCAATGGGCAGGTGGTGTTCCGCGTGCGGGTTGGCCCCTATGCCTCGCTGGATGAAGCCAACCAGGTGCGCCGTGCCCTGAGCCAGGAGCAGATCGACGCGGCGCTGATCCGGCCGCGCTGAGCGCCGTTCGTCGGCTGGTGCGGGCCGCTGGGGCGCCGCAGGCGTGCATGGATGGCATCATCTGCCCCGGGCGGTCAACCGGGTACTCGTGCACGTCGTTGGGTCTTCAATCGCCTGTGTGTTCGTGCGGCAGGTAGGATCGGCCCTTCAGACGGGCTTGCCGCCTGCGCGCTCCCAAGCGCCGGCTCATCATCGCCAGGGGCGAAGGCTGGCCCGAATTTTTCAGGAATATCGTTCATGAATCGTCAGCAGTTCCTTTCCGTCCTTCTGGCCGGCGTCATCGGTACCGGCCTTGGTCTGGGTGCCTCCACGTCGGTGCAGGCCCAGGTCAACGACAAGACCTTCGTGACCATGCCACGCGCCATCCCGACCGAGGTGCCTGCCGGCAAGATCGAGGTGCTGGAATTCTTCTGGTATGGCTGCCCGCATTGCTATTCGCTGGAGCCTTACATCGACAGCTGGCTGAAGAAGCAGCCCGAGGATGTGGTTTTCCGCCGTGTGCATGTGCCTTTCTTCGGGCAGCCGCATCAGCAGCTGTTCTTTACCCTGCAGGCGATGGGCCGGCAGGATGCACAGACCCGCACGCTGATCTTTGACGCGATCCAGAAACAGCGCAAGCCGCTGAAGACCGTCGACGAGATGGTGGCGCTGCTGAAGCCGGCCGGCATCGATGCCAAGCAGTTTCAGGACACCTACAACTCGTTTGGCGTGAAGACGGCCATGCAGCGTGCCAACAAGCTGGCGACGGCCTATGGCCTGGAAGGCGTGCCGGTGCTGACGGTGGGGGGGCGCTATGTGACCAGCCCGTCCACGGCCGGGTCCAACCAGCAGGCGCTGACCGTCGTCGATGACCTGATCCGGCGCGTGCGCGAGCAGGCTGCCCGATAAGCGATGTCTGCAGTGGATGCCCGGCCCGCCACGCCGGCGGCTGACGCGGATGCAGGCCGGCGCATCGTCATCACGGGGGCTTCCAGCGGCCTGGGGCAGGCGCTGGCGCGCGAACTGGCGGCGCGCTTTCCCGGCAGCACGATGCTGCTGCTGGGACGTCGTCTGCCGCGCCTGCACGAACTGGCGGCCAGCCTGCCGGGTATCACGGCCGTCTGTGACAGCGTCGACGTGACCGACACGACACGGCTGACGCAGGTGTGCCAGGCTTTTGTGCAGGCCCACGGGGCGCCTGACCTCGTCATTGCCTCGGCCGGCATCAGTGCCGGCACCCTCACCGACGAGAAAGAGGATCGCGCCGTCTTCGAGCGGATCCTTGCCGTCAACGTGCAGGGAACTTTCGACACCTTTGCGCCCTTTCTGCCGGCCATGAAGACGGCAGGCCGTGGCACGCTGGTGGGCATTGCCAGCGTGGCGGGGGTGCGTGGCCTGCCCGGCTCGGGCGCCTACAGCGCCAGCAAGGCTGCCGTTGCGGTCTATCTGGAAAGCCTGCGGCTGGAAATGCGCGCCCACGGCATTGCGGTCGTCACGATCTCGCCCGGTTTCATCGACACCGAGATGACGCGCGGCAATCCCTATCACATGCCCTTCCTGATGCCGGCGGCCGAGTTTGCCCGCCGGGCGGTTGATGCCATCCTGGCACGCAAGCGCCGTACCGTCATCCCGTGGCAGATGGGCTGGGTGGCACGCCTGTTGCGGATCCTGCCGGCGGCTTCGTATGACTACCTGTTTGCCGATTCGCCCCGCAAGCCGCGGCAGCCTGCGCTGGGGCGCAAGACTGATGAGCATTGAGCCCCCGGGCGTGCGGCGCATCGTCCTGGTGCTGGCCGTGGTGATGGCCGGGCTGTCGGCCGGTTGTGCCACACGGGCCAGCAAGGCCGGCGGCTACTATCTGGATGACGGGCCGGGCAAGGTGGACCCGCGCAGGCTGGCCCGGCTGATGAAGACGCCCGATCCGGTGCCGGTGCCCGAAAAGCTGCGGGCGCGTGCCAACCGCCCCTACAAGGTGATGGGCCAGCATTTCGTGCCGATGACCGAGCGCCGGCCCTATCGGCAGCAGGGCGTGGCCTCGTGGTACGGGCAGCGTTTTCATGGCAAGCCCACCGCCCTGGGTGAAACCTACGACATGTATGGGATGACGGCGGCGCATCCGACGCTGCCGCTGCCCAGTTATGTGCGGGTGCGCAACCTGGAGAACGGCCGCAGCGTGGTGGTGCGCGTCAATGACCGGGGCCCCTTTCTGCGTGGGCGCCTGATCGACCTCTCTTTCCTGGCGGCCAGCAAGCTGGATTACGTGAAGCAGGGCCATGCCCGCGTCGAGGTCGAGCTGCTGGACCCGGGCGCAGGCACGAAGCCGCCCCCGCGGCAGCCGGCCGGAGGGCAGCGGGCCGCTGCCCTGGCCGCTTCGGCATCTGCTGCTACTCCGCTTGTATCAAGTGTTGAAGCCGCAAATGATGCAAGTAAGCGCTTGCAAATGTTATCTGGAAAGACACGGCGTGCCGATGCCGGGGGGATGAAGGCTCCGGCCGATGACACTGGGCAGGCGGTGGACACGGCAGCAGACAGGGCAACAGGCAAGGCAGCGGAAAAGGCGGAACGGATGGACGCGCCGCTGACCCCGCAGGTGCCGGCGAGCCACGCTGGCGACGGCGCTGCGGCATCGCCCGTGCGCTTTGGCCCGGCCCGGCAGCGGACCGTCAACGGTCAGCTGGTCTTCGAGGGCTGGGGGGCCGAGCACGAAGAACCCGAGGCCGTGCGGCGCATCGATCTGGGGGCGGATGCGCCCGTCAGCGCCGGGGCGCATGCAGGCGGCAAAGGTGGTGCCGAGGCGGCCGGGACGGCCGGGCCAGGCCCGTTGCCTGCTGGGCAGGTGTCGGCCAGCCCACAGGAAGAGGGCAGGAATGCCGCCAGAACCAGGGCCCAGGCAAACCCTCGCACAACAATCCGGCCGCAAGAGCGCCCGGGCGCCGGCTGGTATCTGCAACTGGGGGTGTTCCGCCAGATGGAGAACGCGTTGCGGGTGCAGCGCGAGCAGCAGGCCAATGGGCAGGCGGGTGATCCACCGGTTGACGTGGCGCAGCGCAACGACCGTTATGTCGTCCAGCTGGGCCCCTATGCGAGCGAGGCGGAAGCGCGTGCGTCGGCTGCCGTCATCGCCGGGCGCACAGGTCAGCATCCACCCATCAGGAAACGCTGACATTTAACGTATGTAAGCGCTTGCTTACGGTCTTTGCCAGGGAAATCAGGCTTTTTCAATCGGCACGGGCGTGGGCCTGATAGAGCAGGTCGGCCGTGTCACCGCTGATGCGGGCCGCCAGCTTGGCCGCCTTGCGCGGAGGCAGTGCTTCGGAGAGGATCTGCATCGCCTGAAGGCCCAGTGCGCTGGCCTGGGGGGCAGCGGCATCGTCGCCAGCCTCGCCGCGCACGGGGGGATCGAAGATCAGGAGCGCAAACTCGCCGCGCCGGTGGTTGGCATCGGCGGCCAGCCAGGCCGGCAGTTCGGCCAGTGGCAGACGCACGATCTGCTCGAAGCGCTTGGTCAGTTCGCGGCCGATGGCCACGGTGCGTGTGGGTTCCAGGGCGGCCAGCAGGGCATCGGCCAGTGCCTCGATGCGGTGGGGGGCCTCGAACAGCAGGAAGGGCTGGCCACTGGCCGCCAGCGTACGCAGGCGTTCGTCGCGCTGCCGGGTACGGGTGGGCAGGAAGCCTTCAAAGAAAAAGCGGCCGCCGGGCAGGCCCGCGGCGCTGAGCAGGGTGGTGGTGGCGCTGGGGCCGGGAATGGGCACGACCGGGATGCCGGCTGCGTGCGCACTGGCCACCAGCTGGGCGCCGGGGTCGCTGATGCCGGGGGTGCCGGCATCGCTGATGAGGGCCACGGAGGCGCCGCCACGTACCCGGTCGAGGATGCGTTCGGCCTGATGGCTTTCGTTGTGGGCATGCAGGGCCAGGCAGCGGGCGTTGCCGATACCCAACGATTGCAGCAGTGGCCGGCTGCTGCGTGTGTCCTCGGCGGCAATCCATGTCACCGATCGCAACGTGCGGGCCGCACGACTGCTGATATCTTCAAGGTTTCCGATGGGAGTGGCCACTACATATAATGCAGCAGCAAGGCTGGGATGCCGCGTATCGGCATCGTCGGCAGCGGCCTGCGTCCCGTCGGGGGCCACCGGGTCAGCGAACTGGCAAGAGGACATGATGCAGCGTCGAAATTGGATCAAGGGAAGCATGGCGGCCACGGGGGCCGCGGTGGCGACAGCCGCCGGCTGGCCGGGCCTGGCCCGTGCGCAGACGGAACTCAACCGGATCGGCTTATTGTTACCCAAGTCCGGGCAGGCGTTCGGTCGTGCCTCGGCTGCCTTGCGCGCCGGTGTCGAGACGGCCTTTCGGCGCAAATCGGCCGGCTATGCCATCGACATCTACGAGACCGATGAAAGCCCCAAGCAGCTGACGGCGGCCTACGAAGGGATGATGCGGCGCGGCACCTCGCTGGTGATCGGGCCGCTGACCCGCAACGGCACTGCCGCGCTGGCGGGCTTTGCCGAAGTGCCCATCACCACCCTGGCCCTGAACCAGTTCGAGGGCGATGGCAGCGTGCCCTGGAACGTGCTGGTCTTCTCGATCGGCGCCGAGCAGGAGGCGCTGGATGTGGCCGACCAGGCTTTCCAGCGGATGCGCAAGCGTGCCAGTGCCGGTGACAAGGCGCCCAAGGCCGTCATCATCACCGCGGCCAACCAGATCGGCCGGCGGGCGGCCAGCGTCTTTCATGCGCACTGGCTGGCCCTGGGGGGCGAGGCCGATCTGCCGATCGAGCTGGAGGAAAGCGCCCTCTACAAGTTTCGGGGCGTGGCCAAAAAAGAACAGGGAGACCTGTACTTCCTGTCGATGCCTCCGCATCTGGCCCGGCCGGTGCGGATGATTATCGGCCGCGACAAGATTGTCTACGGCACCTCGCAGATCTCGGTCGGTGGGCCGGGGGCCCGCCAGCAGATCCGCGAACTGGACGGGGTGCGCCTGGTGGAGATGCCGGCCATCATCCAGCCCAACAGCTATGGTGCCTTTGGCTATGCGCCGCCACCCGAGGACTTCAGCCTGGAGATGCAGCGTCTCTATGCCCTGGGCATCGATGCGATGCGGGTGGGCCGCGAGATGTTCGATGGCGCTTCCACCATCGACATCCGTGGCCTGACCGGTCATCTGCGCTATGACGGCAACTATCCGGTGCTGGAACGCCGCCTGGTGCCGGCTGAATACAAGAATGGCGTGCCGATGGCCGTCTGAGCCGTCTGCGGCAGCCGCTCCGGGAGGGCCGGGTGCCAGGCCGCGAGCTGTCGCCAGGGCGCCCACCCCGCGCCAGCGTAGTGGTGCGCGGGCCGAACAACGGGCCCGGGCGCATCTGGAGGCGGCTGGCCTGCGCTTCGTGGCAGCCAATGTCCGCTATCGGCTGGGCGAGGTCGATCTGGTGATGGCGGATGGGCCGGTGGCCGTCTTCGTCGAAGTGCGCAGCCGGCGCTCATCCGCCTTTGGCGGGGCTGCGGCCAGTGTCGATGGCCGCAAGCAGCTGCGTGTCCGCCGGGCTGCCCAATGCTGGTTGCAGGCGCGCCTGGGTGAACGCCCCTGGCCTCCCTGCCGTTTTGATGTGGTCGCCATCGAGGCCGGCCGCCTGCACTGGCTGAAGAACGCCTTCTGATCCCCGGGCATGCACCGGGGCCTCGTGTCCTTGCGGGGCTCCGGGCACGAACCGTGCCTCGTGTTCCTGCGGCGCCGGCGTCCCCGATCGGCCGCCACCGTGCGAGGGCCTGCGCCTTGCAGACATCGCCCAGCCGCACAGGCAGTGTGCTTCTGCCCCCGTGTTCACGGCGGGCTGGGCCACGAGCGTGGGCGGCGTGCATTGCTGGCCCGCCGCGGGTGCCCTGCGGACCAGACGGCGTGTTGCGGTTTTTACGTAACGTTGGCTACAAGTTGTCCGGCGTTTCAGGCCAAAAACGGGCGAAGACGCGCAGCGCTTCTATAATCGGCGCAACTTCAGCCTATTTGTGTGGCGCAGATGGCGCCCTGCTCCGGAGAGTGTCCCGATGATCCAGCCCAGCGCATTTTCGCGTCGTATCCTGTCGACAGCCGTGCTTGCCGCCACTCTGGGGCTGAGTGGCTGTTTCGGGCTTGCCGTCACCGGGGCGGCCATCGGCACGGTGGCGGTGATGGATCGGCGCTCGATCGGGGCGCAGACCGAAGATCAGACCATCGAGCTGCGTGGCGCCCGCTCGCTGAATGAGCAGATCAACCGTGCGCCCGATGCGGCGGTTTCGGTTACCAGTTTCAACCGTCGCGTGCTGCTGACCGGGCAGGTGCCTTCGGAGGCCGTGCGCATCCAGGCCGAAGAGACCGTGCGGGCGCGTGTGCCCAACATCAAGGACATCTACAACGAGCTGGAAATCAAGCCGGTGGAGAATTTCTCGGGCGAGACCCGTGATACCACCCTGACCGCGCAGGTAAAGGCCGGCATGGTGCGCGAACGTCACCTCACGGCCAGTGCGATCAAGGTCGTGACCGAGGGCAGCGTGGTCTATCTGATGGGGGTGGTTACCCGTGAAGAAGGCCAGCGGGCAGCCATCGTGGCCTCGCAGGTGGCGGGCGTGAAGAAGGTGGTCACCCTCTTTGAATACGTGACCGACGCCGATCTGGATCGCATTCAGGGGACGGAAAGGACCGAAGAAGACAAGCTCGAAGAAGCTCAGGATGGGGAGGAGGGGCAGGACGCGACCGTGCGCTGAGCACTGCCGGAACAGGCCCGGAAAAAAGGCGCTGCCGTCCACGGATGACGGGGCGCCTTTTTTCATGTCGCCTGCAGGGGGGCGACAGGCGGCAAGGGGCAGGCTGGCAGGCTGCGGGCAGGCAGGCGGGACGCAGGCAGCAGACGGACAGGCGGGGATCGGCAGGCAGCAGATCGACAGGAAAGCGCCGGGCAAGCAGGAAGGCAACAGATTGTCTGCTGCCTGATGATTCAGAACATGGCCTTGTGATGCCCAGTGCCGCGCACCGCTTCCTCGGCCTGGAGATCGGCGTGATAGGACGATCGCACCATGGCGCCGATGGCGGCGTGCTGAAAGCCCATCTCATAAGCCTTTTCTTCAAACATCCTGAAGGTCTCGGGCGTGACGTAACGCTCCACCGGCAGGTGGTGGCGCGAGGGCGCCAGGTACTGGCCGATGGTGATGCGGTCGATGTCGTGGGCGCGCATGTCGCGCATCACCGCCAGGATTTCATCGTCGGTCTCGCCCAGGCCCACCATCAGGCCCGATTTGCTGGGCACGTGCGGCACGCGCTGCTTGAAGTCGCGCAGCAGCTTCAACGAATGCTCGTACTGGGCGCCCGGCCGGGCCTGCCTGTACAGACGTGGCACGGTTTCAAGGTTGTGGTTCATCACGTCGGGCGGTTCGGCTTCCATGATGTCCAGTGCCTTGTCCAGGCGGCCGCGGAAATCGGGCACCAGTACCTCGATCTGGGTATGGGGCGACAGGGCACGGGTCTCGCGGATGCAGTCGGCATAGTGGCCGGCACCGCCATCGCGCAGATCGTCGCGGTCCACCGAGGTGATGACGACATATTTCAGGCGCAGTGCCGCAATGGTCTTGGCCAGATTGTGCGGCTCGTCCACATCCAGCGGATCGGGGCGGCCGTGTCCGACGTCGCAGAAGGGGCAGCGGCGGGTGCATTTGTCCCCCATGATCATGAACGTGGCAGTCCCCTTGCCGAAGCACTCGCCAATATTGGGGCACGAGGCTTCCTCGCAGACCGTGTGCAGCTTGTGCTCCCGCAGGATTTCCTTGATCTCGTAATACCGGCTGCCCAGCTGCGGGGGCTGCATGCGGATCCACTCGGGCTTGCGCTTCAGTTCCTTGATCGGAATGATCTTGATGGGAATGCGCGCCGTCTTGGCTTCACCCTTCTGTTTCTGGCGGGCGTCGGTGATCTCGCTGGCAGCCGACACCGTGGTGCGGCCGGGAGCCATCGGTCGGGTCGGTACGGCATCGGGCCGGGTGGTGAGCGGGGCAGCGGGGCGGGGCGTGGCCCGTGCGCTGGCTGCTGCAACGGATTCGGCCGCCAGCGGGGGCTGGCCGGCGCTCTGAACGGGGCGGTTGCTCGTTTCCATCGGCGGATTATCGCTCAAGAGTCGCGCGCAGGGCGTGTCCCAGTCGCCAGGCCAGCTCGTCCAGGTCGACATTGCCCTGGTCCGCCTGTTCGTGGCGGATGTCGGTCATCTGCAGCTGGCTGAAGCCGCAGGGGTTGATGCGGGCAAAGGGGGCCAGATCCATCTGCGCGTTGAGGGCCAGGCCGTGATAGGAAAAGCCGTTGCTGGTCTTGATGCCGATCGACGCAATCTTGGCGACGTCGGCTGCCGGGCGGTGGGCGACACGAGCCCCTTTGGGTGAGGGCGCTGGTGCCGGCGTGTCGTGGACGGGGCGCACGGGTCTGGCCAGCACACGCGGGTGCACGTAGATGCCGGGCGCACCTTCCTGGCGCAGCGCCCGGATGCCATAGTGGCCCAGACAGTCGATCAGGGCCTCCTCGATGGCCTCGACCAGCCGGCGGATGCCCAGCTTGCGGGGGCGCAGCTCCAGCATCAGATAGGCCATCAGCTGGCCTGGACCGTGATAAGTGACCTGCCCGCCGCGTTCGGTGGGCACCACCGGGATGTCGCCCGGCGCCAGCAGATGCTCGGGCTGGCTGTTCATGCCCAGGGTGAACACGGGCGGATGCTGCATCAGCCAGATCTCGTCCCCGGCGCTGGCGGCCTCGTCCAGCATCGGCCAGCGGCGGCTGATGGCGGCCGGGCTGGACGCATGGGCGCTATCTGCGGGTGCCCGGACCGGTGGTGCCTGAACCGGTGCATTGCCCTGAACAGGATCGCCCTGCAGCGAAATCCCCTGGCCCTGAACAGGATGGCCCGCCCCCTTGCGCGCCGCGTGGCGTGCTGCCGTCCAGCTGCGCATCAGCGTCAGCGCCTCAAGGTAGGGCACGGTGCCCAGCAGACGCAGCCGGATCGGTGGGGGGGCCATCGTCATCAGCCGGGCGTCAGAGCACCACCGACACTTTCGGGTGGCCTGACAGCTCGCGGTACAGCGCATCGAGCTGCTCGCGTGACTGCGCACTGAAGGTGGCCGTCATCGACAGATAGGTGTCATCGCGCGACAGCCGCTTCTCGATCCGGGCCGGATCGAAATCGGGGGCATGACGCTTGATGATCTCGGAGACGGTTTCGAGGAAGCCCGGATCATTGCGCCCCATTACCTTGAGCGGAAACTCCATCGGGAACTGCATCACGTCGGGGTTGCCGGCGGGCATCTTTGGGGAGGCGGTATTGTCGTGCATGGCTAGCTCCGGTTCTTTTCGGCCTGATAGGCCTGGAACAATTGCTTGAAGATGGGGCCGGGCTGGCCTTTTCCAACGGGTTGCCCGTCCAGCCGGGTGATCGGCTGCACTTCCTTGGTGGCGGAGCTCAGCAGCAGCTCGTCGGCGGCAAGCACCTCGGCCCGTTCGATGGGGCGGATGTCGACCGGAATGCCGCAGGCCTCGGCCAGTGTCAGCAGCACCTCGTAGCGGATGCCTTCGAGGATCAGATGGTTGCGCGGCGGTGCCAGCAGCGTGCCATCCTTCACCACCCAGATGTTGGCGGCGGCACCTTCGGTGAGCTTGCCGTCACGGAAGAGCACGGCTTCGGCCGTCCCGGCATCGACGGCCGACTGCCGGGCCAGCAGGTTGCCCAGCAGCGAGATCGATTTGATGTCGCAATGCAGCCAGCGCTCGTCAGGCAGGCTGATGGCCGACAGGCCCTGGCCGATGTCGTCCAGCGTGGGCGGCGTGAACGGGTTCGTCATGGCAAACACCGTCGGGGAGATGCCGGCCGGGAAGGCGTGGTCGCGCCGGGCGACGCCGCGGGTGACGTGCAGGTAGACGACCTGATGGGGCCACTGGGGATGGCGCGCCAGCAGCTCGTCGATCAGTGCACGCCAGCCGGCATCGTCCAGCGGATTGCTGATGCGGATGGCGGCCAGGTTGCGGCTCAGGCGGGCCAGGTGCTCGGTGAGGCGGAAGGGGCGGCCGTCGTAGACGGGGGTGACGTCGTAGACGCCGTCACCAAAGATGAAGCCGCGGTCCAGAACCGGAACGCGCGCCTCGGACAGCGGCACGAAGTCGCCGTTGAGGTAGACGATGGGGTCGTGCAAGAGAGGCTCCTGTCGGGGGGCTGACCGACCGGGGCCAGCCACATCACTTGATCCAGAGCCGGATGGTATCCCAGGTCTGCTTGAACCAGCCGGCCGGTTCCACCGTTTCCAGTGCCACCAGCGGACGCTCGGCGATGACCGTTTCGCCCAGCCGGATGCGCAGCGTGCCAATGCGCTGGCCGGCCTGGATCGGTGCGATCAGTGGCTCGGTGCGCTCGATCTCGCCCTTGATCTCATTGATCTTGGTGCGCGGGGCCGTCACCAGCACATCATCAGTGAAGCCAGCACTCACTTCCGGTTTCTGGCCCTTCCAGACGGGGCTGGACGAGACGGGTTTGTCCTTCTGGAACAGCGTCAGGGCCTCGAAATTCTGAAAGCCGTAGTTCAGCAGCTTCTGCGACTCGGTGGCCCGGGCGGCATCCGAGCTGGCCCCCAGCAGCACCGACAGCACGCGGCGGGAAAAGGTGCCGCCGCGCTGGCTGCGCTGCGAGGAGGCGATCAGGCAGTAGCCTGCAGCATCGGTATGGCCGGTTTTTACGCCGTCCACGCTCGGGTCGATGAACAGCAGCCGGTTGCGGTTGGCCTGACGCACGCCATTGAAGGTGTATTCCTTTTGCGAGTACAGGCGGTAGAAATCCGGGAAGTCCTTGATGAGGCGCATCGACAGCAGTGCCAGATCGCGTGCCGTCGAGTAGTGGTCGGGCGCGGGCAGCCCGGAAGCATTGACGAAATGGGTGTTCTTCATGCCCATGCGGCGGGCTTCCTCGTTCATCCGCTCGGCAAAGGCCTCTTCGCTGCCGGCCACGGCCTCGGCCAGGATGATGGCGGCATCGTTGCCCGACTGGATGATGAGGCCGTGCAGCAGCTCGTCGACGCTGGCAGGCACCCGTGGGTCGACGAACATCCGCGAGCCGATCGATTTGTAGGCCCGCTGTGAGACCGGCGGGCGCTGCTCCAGGGTCAGCGTCTTGTCGCGCAGCGCGCTGAAGCTCAGATAGGCGGTCATCAGCTTGGTGAGCGAGGCCGGCTCCACCCGCTCGTCCGGCATCTGGCTGTAGAGCACGGTGTTGGTGGTCACGTCGATGAGGAACCACGAGCGCGCGGCGATGTCGGGGGCCGGCAGTGCCGTCTGGGCCTGGGTCAGGGGGGCGGCCAGCGCACTGGCCAGCAGCAGGGCGCTCAGGCCGTGCCGGAAGAATCGTGTCGGGGCCATCGGACGGGAGGAGAGAAGCGCGGGCATATCGTCAGGGAAAAACGGTACCCGCATCGGCCGGGCGGGCCGGGTCGGGCAGGTGGGCTCGATCGTGGGCAAGCGGATCAGGGGTGGGCCGAGGCGTGCGGCCAGGGTGGCGGGCAGCCCATCGGAGGACGGCGTGCAGGGCGGGCCGTGGCAGGACCACTGCGCCGGGGCGGGCGCGATTATGCCATCCGCCCGTCCCGGCCCTGCTCACCGCGGTCGGGGGAAGCGGCAGGCCGGAGCAAAGTGTCGCCATCAGCCGACAGTTCCTGCATGCAGGGCTTACAGGGGGCCAAGGCAGCGTACCTTGGTGGCAATCCGGCCGGCGGCAGCCGCGTTCTTGCGCACGCCGACGATGTCGATGAGCTCCCGCAGCACATTGCGCAGCACCTGCATGTTGACGCAATCCTGTACCCGCGCCTCCAGGACCGAGGCATCCGGCCCCAGCTCGGCCTCGAAGGCCCCGGCCAGCGTGCGCTTGATGGCCTGCAACTTCAGTTCGGTCTGCGGGTCGACATATTCACCCTCCTGCCGGGCGATGCCGGTCAGGGCGATCATGTCGCGCGAGATCAGTTCCTTCAGTGCACCGGGCAGATCGGCCGGGCGGACGATGGCCGGCATCTCGCCCAGCGAGCGGCGGCCGTCCAGCAGGGCCAGCAGCCGGCGGGCCGGCGTCGACATGAAGCGCTTGGGGTGCTTGAGCGTCTGCATGCCCGTTTCCGTCAGCGAGAACACCATGCGCGGATTGGGCTGATCCCGTCCGTCGCCCAGTGCCAGGTGGATGGCACGCAGCCGTGCAGACGGAATCCGCGAAGCCGTCCACGAACGGGGCGGCTCCCAGCTGTCGGGGTCCGTGTGCTGGACCGGGGCGAGTTTGGCGATTTTCGGCGCGGTCATCATCGGTGCGCCGGCCTGCAGGGGCCGGCCAGGTGAACAGGGTTGCAGGGTTGGCAGAAAGGGATGCCGTTTGAAACAAAAGCAGCCCAAGTTTTAATTGCTGTTGTAATTGTAATGATAGCCTGCCACCGGCCCGTCTGAAACTGTGGGTACCCCGTATTCGGTACGTATGGCAGGCCGGATGGCGCGCGGGTCTGGCACCCTCCCCGCTTCAGCCGGGCGGTGGCGCACTTCTCCGTGGTGCCCCCGCTGCGGGATGGCCGAGGCGCAGCCCGGGGAAGGGGTGACGGGCTGGCTGCGGCTGCCCTGCTGTGCAGACAGGTCCGCGCGCAGACAGCCCCGCGCTCAAAGGCTCAAACGGCAGAGGCCTGAACGGCGGAGGCCGTCACCGGGGCGGCGACGGCGCCGGAACCGGGGGGCAGCAGCTCGGCAAAGGCCGGCGTCAGCTGCTGCAATTCGGCTTCACTCTGACAGGCTTCGATGCGGTCGATCATCAGCGTGCTGATGCGACCGATCTGCTGCAGGAACAGGATCCGGGCCTGCGCACGCTGGCGGGCCAGGCGCACTGCCGCCTCACGCTCGGGGCTGGGGGGGCGGGGACTGGCCAGCGGGCGGCCGCGCGCGGTCTCGCCCGGCACGCGGCTGCCTTGCGGGCCCATGTCGATGCGGCGCACCAGCTTGCGGCGCTCCAGTTCGATCAGGGCCTCGGGCAGCCAGGGTTCGTCGATCATCTGGCGCAGTCCAGCGATGGTCTGCGGCTCTTCAAACAGCATCAGCAGCCGGACCGCCTGCGGTGACAGGGCCATCGAGCGTTCCTGCAGCTGGGCCTGGCCGGCGGGCGTGCGTTCAAAGCCCAGCACCGGAGTGGCGGGTTGCGGGGCGACCTGGGGGGCCGCAGGGCGATCAAGCAGCGTGGTATCAGACATGGGTACCTGCCATGTGGCGCAATATGAGGGTTTTGAGGTCGGGCAGCCGGCCGTGGAAGAAATGGCTGGCACCGGGCATGACAACCAGGGGAAGGTTCTGCGGGCGTGCCCAGTCGAACACGTCCTGAAGCGCCACCACCTCGTCTTCTTCACCGTGGACCACCAGCGTGTCCGCGGGGACAGCCTGCACATCGAAGCGCTTGACGGCCGGGCCGACCAGCACCATCGGCTGGCGGCTGACCGGGTAGGCATCCAGGCGCTGAAGCAGGCGTGATTGCACGAAGGTGCCGAAGGAGAAGCCCGCCAGCACCAGCGGCACCGGACGGGGCAGGGCAGCAGCGCTGTCGTGCGCCAGCGCAAAACGCAGCACGGCTTCCAGGTCGTCGGTTTCACCGAGGCCATGATCGAATGTTCCCGCGCTCTCGCCCACACCCCGGAAGTTGGGACGCCAGCAGACCGCACCGATCTGCAGCAGGGCCCGGGCAATGGTCTGGGCCACCTTGTTGTTCATCGTGCCGCCGTGCAGCGGATGCGGATGGGCAACCAGGGCCAGCAGACGCGGCGCAGCCGGCACATCGAGTGCACATGAGATGGCGCCAGCGGGACCGGGAATGGACAGGATGCGGGTGGACGGGTTCATGGCAGACAAGTTCCTGAAAGAGGTGGACAGGTCTATCGTAGTCCACCGCTTTCGTGACAGCAGCCCGCAGGCGGGATGCTGGTGCACCAGCCGGGCGTCGGCCGTGCCCGCTCAGGGGCGCCGGCCCGCCACGTGCTGGCGTGAAAACATTGTCTGGTTCAGGGGCCGGAGCGGGCTTCGCTGGCCGCCGACCGGGGCTGTCTGGCCGATGAGTTGGGCGTTTCTATCGCAAAAAAATACAGCAGGGCCACGGGCCAGGACGCGGCCAGTGCCCGCAGCAGGCTACGAAACCCGGGCGTCGACCAGCGCATCAGCAGCGTGGGTGTGCGGCGCACCGTTGCCTCGAACTCGGGGCTGGCCGGTACGAGCAGCGCCAGCGCCAGCGTGGCCAGCGCCAGGGCGATGGCCGCCCAGCGTTGCGTTGCACGCGAGGCCCGCAGCAGCCCATGCAGCACCACCACGCCGGCCAGCAGGCCGGCCACGGGCAGACCCTGCAACCAGCGCGTCGGTTCATCACCATAGACCCGCAGCGATGAGCTGATGCGCAGCGCCACGGCCAGTGCCAGCAACAGCAGCAACAGGCTCAGCTGCCGGCCACGCCGGGGTGTGATGCGGGTCAGCAGCAGCCCCAGCATCAGCACGGCACTCATGGCAAGAAAGTGAGTGATTACTGTCAGCCAGGGCCCTGACAGCTGCCACACCGTCAGCGCCGACGGCAGCAGATGATCGCCGGGCCAGGGCAGCAGCGGGCCGTTGACCACCAGCAGCTGCTGGGGGGCAAGCTGGGCCACGCCCCAGATCAGCAGCACCAGCAGGGCCAGCCATCGATGTGAGCGCTCGCTTTCGATATCGGCGTTGAAGGTGGGGCTGGGCAGGTGGTGGCGCAGCAACCAGCGGCCGGCCGAGATGGCGGCCGCCAGCAGCGCACCCAGCAGGCCGCCACCGGCATTGGCCCACAGATCCAGCAGCGACGGCACCCGCCGGGGCAGGCAGGATTGCAGCGTTTCCATGCCGAAGGAGAGCAGTGCGCCGGCCGCCGTCACGATCAGCAGTACCCAGCCCAGGGGCAGCCGCCCCTGCAGCAGCCGCACGCTCAGATAGCCAAAGCCGGCATAGGCCAGCACGTTCACCAGCAGGTCACCGGCCGAGTAATAACGGGGGATGCCTGCCCACAGCCAGCTGAGCATGCCCGGCCGATGCAGCGCCCAGCCCGTGAACGGGTACAGCGACAGGTACAGGATGGCCAGCAGGGTCAGCACCCAGAGCTGGCGCTGGGTACGGTTGCTGCGACTGGTCAGGGCAGATTCGGGCGGCATGGGACATACGTTATAACATGCAGCCGGTCTTGCCCATGCGGGTGGTCTGCCGGACCACCTGCATGGGCAGTGCAGCGCCTGTCCCATGGGTTCAACGCATGTCCATCGAGCATTTTCCGCCGCCCCGGGGCGAACGCATCGGTAGCCTCTGGGTCGAGCACATCGACCGCATCGATTCCACCAACCACGAGCTGATGCGTCGGCCACGCCTGTGGCCAGAGGAGGCCGAGGCCCGGCACCCGCCCCCTGAGGGCGTCTGGCTGGTGGCGGCCGAACAGACGGCGGGCCGCGGGCGGCGCGGCAAGCAGTGGCTGGCCCGGCCGGGCGACACGATGACGGCCTCCTTCGCCTGCGAGCTGCCGCCAGGCAGCTTTCGGCACCTGACGGCGATGCCGCTGGTGGCTGGTATCGTCATTGCCGAATATCTGGCCAGCCAGGGCGTGGCGCTGGGCGTGAAGTGGCCCAACGATCTCTGTCGCCGGCTGGCCGATCCGCGGCGTCCCTACGCCAAGGTGGGCGGCATCCTCTGTGAAGTGCGCAGCCGTGGCGAGGGCGGGCGGCTGGTGATCGGCTGCGGTCTGAACCTGCGCGCCATCCCTGCCGGTCTGGTCAGTGACCAGCCAGTGGCAGCCGTTTTCGACGCCTTCAGCCAGGTCGACATCGACCAGCTGGTGACGGGCATCGGTCAGGCCTTGCTGGAAGGCAGCCAGCAACTGCTGCGCGAGGGCTTTGTTGCCTTTGCAGCCCGCTGGCAGCCGCTGGACGTGCTGGGGGGGCGCGAGATCCGTGTCCATCTGGCCAGCGGACCACGTGACGGCGTGGCGGTGGGGCTGGACGGGCAGGGCTGTCTGCTGGTGCGCTACGACGACGCCCCCGATCGGGTCGAGGCCTTGCTGGCCGAAGACCTGAGCGTGCGCCCGCGCACCTGAGCGGGCATTTCAGCCGATGGCGGCCAGCAGCAGGGCGACCAGCAGCGTGCTCGCGCCGAAGACCCGATAGACGGCCTGGCGCGTGCCCAGCAGGCGCAGCGATTCAGGCAGCAGTTCGTGCAGCACGATGTACATCATGCCGCCGCCGGCAAAACCCAGGGCCGGTGCCACTGCCGCCTCCGAGAAGATCGTCATCGCGCCACCCAGCACGGCACCCAGCGGTTCCATCAGGCCGGTGGCCAGCGCTCCGGTGATGGCCACCCAGCGCGGCAGCCGCAGCGACCACAGCGCGCTGGCCACGATCAGCCCTTCCGGGATGTTCTGCAAGCCGATCGACAGTGCCGTCGGCCAGCCCAGTGCCGGGCCTCCGCTGAAGCCGGCACCCACGGCAAAGCCTTCGGGCAGGTTGTGCACGGCAATGGCCACGCCCATCAGGCACAGCGCATTCACGGGCAGCGGCGAGGAGGCATCCTGCGGCGCGGCGTGCAGGTGAGGCAGCAACCAGTCCAGCAGCCACATCGCCAGCACCCCCAGCGCCATGCCGGCCAGGGCATCCACGGCCAGGGGCTGAGCGGCCATCTTCAGGGCCGGCCACAGCAGCGATACCAGCGCAGCCGCGAACATCAGGCCGGCACCGAAGGCCATCATCTGGCCGATGCGGCGCAGGCCATGGCGCGCCACCAGGGGCAGGGCCAGCGCGCCCACGCCGGTGGCCAGCCCGGCCAGCGTCGAGGCCACGACGGCCTCGGCCACACGTGCGTCGTGCTGTATGGTGTCCAGCATGAAATAGATCAGGGCCAGGCCGCCCCCGACATTGATGAGCAGGCCGATCAGGCGGCGCAGCGTCCACGGACGACGCGGACCATGCCCGATCGATGGCGGCGGCGTGGCACCGGTGGGCGAGGCAGGAGCAGGAATGGAGTATCGGGACATTGTCGACAGCCTAAAACAGTTTGTCCTGAGCCGCTAATTGATTGATCGAATGATCCTGATAGGACCACGGCCGGGCCTGGCGCCAACGGCATGCGCCCTGCGGGCGGCACCACCTTCAGGGGGGCGAAGAGCGTAACGGACCCTCACGTCGGCAGCGGCCAGCGGGCCTGAAGACAGGGCACGCGGCACAGACGACGCGGGCTGAGCGCCCGCACCGGGGCGACCCGTATCCGCATGAGATGGATGATGCCAGTCATTTCAAAAGTATGCCAGCTGCTATAACAGGAATGAGAATAAATGCTATTGACGTTGCAACAGCTGCCGACGCATGGCGCGTGCGCGGGAATGCATGGCGTGCGAGGAGGAGCACATGGTGCATGCAGGGGGGCGCATGGCGTGCACAGGAGAAGGTATGGCGTGCGCAGGGGGAGGCATGCGCATGCAGGGGAACGCATGACACCGGCGGGGGAGAACGGGGGCGTCCCGTGCAGCAAATCTCCCTACAAGCCTGAAAGCATGCTTGTGGGCCGTCAGATTCTGTGTCAGAATCGATTTTGTGCGGTGCAGCAATTGCGTCGCTTCCGGTTTCCAAACCCGCGTCTGCCTTCGGCACGATGGCGTGCAGGCATGACGCAGCCGGGCAGGTATCTCTCTCGGTGGCCGTGGCCGCCCTCCCGACACCCGCCTGACCTGGTCCACCATTCAAGGAAGATATCAACCATGTTTCCCTCGATCGACGATCTGCTGAAAGCCCAATCCGAAGCCTTCAAGACCGGCAACACCGTGGCCAACGCCGCCTTTGACGGCGTGAAGAAGCTGCTGGAACTGAATGTGCAGGCCGCCCGTGCCGGCATGGAAGAGTCCACGGCTCAGCTGAACGCCCTGCTGGCCGCCAAGGACGTCAACACCCTCAACACCATGCTGGCCGACCTGTTCGCCCAGTATGGCAAGCCTGATGGCAGCAAGGCGGCGTCGTATGTCAAGAACGTCTACGACATCACCCAGCAGACCAACGCCCAGGTGTCGGCCCTGATCGAGCAGCAGGTGGCCAACAGCCAGCGTCAGCTGCTGGCCTCGGTCGATGCGCTGGCCAAGAACGCCCCGGCCGGCTCCGAAGCAGCCGTCAACCTGCTGAAGCAGGGTGTCGTCAATGCCAACGCTGCCTACGAGCAGGTGCAGGCGGCCTCCAAGCAGCTGCTGGAGATGATCGACGCCAACGTCAGCAACCTGTCCAAGGCTGGCGCTGCCGCGACCGCCAAGAAGCCCGCCAGCAAGTAATTCCTGCGGGTGTGCCGCCGGCCAGCTGTGCCGGCCGGCAACAGAAAACCCCGTCCGGGGCTCTCTGATGAGGGTGTCCGGGCGGGGTTTTTCCTTGTGGAATCGGGCGGGCCACCAGGTGCGGCCCGCTCAGGCTGGGACTCAGCGCAGGTCGCCTGCCTGGTTGCGGGCCTGCGGCCGGCGGCGCGGACGGGTGCGGTTGCCGGCAGGGCGCTGGCCGGGGGTGCTGGCATGGCCGCCTTCGGTGCCGCCTGCGGCCACATGGTGGGCAGCCCCGCCATGAGGCGGGATGCTGGCGGGTGGGCGGCCACGGCCATCATGGCGTGGGCTGGTGTTGCGACGGCCATTGCCGGCACCGCGCGGTGGCAGGGGCGGACGGTCGTTGATGTCGTCGGTGCCATCACCGGGCTGGGCCTGCCAGCCGGTGAAGCCATCCACCTCCACCCGCGGAATCTGGCGCTTGATGAGGCGCTCGATGCCGGTCAGCAGTTTCATCTCGTCGCGGTCCACCAGCGACACGGCCGAGCCTTCACGACCGGCCCGGCCGGTACGGCCGATGCGGTGCACATAGTCTTCGGCCACGTTGGGCAGCTCGAAGTTGACCACGCGGGGCAGTTCGTCGATATCCAGGCCGCGTGCGGCGATGTCGGTGGCCACCAGCACCGGCAGGCTGCCATCCTTGAAGCGGCCCAGTGCGCGGGTGCGTGCGCCCTGGCTCTTGTTGCCGTGAATGGCCATGGCCTCGATGCCATCCTTGCCCAGCTGTTCGGCCAGGCGGTTGGCACCGTGCTTGGTGCGGGTGAAGACCAGCACCTGTGTCCATTGCTGCGAGCCGATCAGGTAGGAGAGCAGCGCGCGCTTGCGGGTCTTGGGCACCAGGTGAGCGGTCTGCGCCACCAGCTCCGAGGCGGTGTTGCGTGGCGCCACGTCGACTTCGGCCGGGCGGTCGAGCAGGCCGTGGGCCAGTGCACGAATCTCCGGCGAGAAGGTGGCCGAGAACAGCAGGTTCTGGCGTTTGGCCGGCAGCTTGGCAATCACCCGGCGGATGTCGTGGATGAAACCCATGTCGAGCATGCGGTCGGCCTCGTCCAGCACGAAGATCTCGATACCGGAGAGATCGAGCGTGCCTTGCTGCACGTGGTCGAGCAGACGGCCGGGCGTGGCCACCAGGATGTCGAGCGGCTGGCGCAGTGCCTGGATCTGCGGGTTGATGCTGACACCCCCGAACATCACCACCGAGCGGATGCGGGTGTACTTGCCATAGGCCGTGACCGAGTCGGCCACCTGGGCCGTCAGCTCGCGGGTGGGGGTCAGGATCAGACATCGTGGCCGGCCGGGCTTGCGGGCCGGGGCAGGTGTGTCGATCAGGCGTTGCAGGATCGGCAGCGTGAAGCCCGCCGTCTTGCCGGTGCCGGTCTGGGCGGCGGCCAGCAGGTCTCGCCCGGTCAGCACCACCGGAATGGCCTTGGCCTGGATCGGGGTGGGGTGGCTGTAGCCGGCGTCGTCGAGTGCCCGCAGCAGCGGGGCAGCCAGGCCGAGCGTGCTGAAGGCAGCGTGTTCAGTATTCAATCGAGTGCTCCAGCGGCATCAGGGCCGCAGAAGGAAAGTAATGGGAGTGCCAGACTCGTGTCGCGGGCAGGGCGGCCGTCTGGCAGAGCGCAGGGAAATTAAGGTGTGCAGTGTGGAAAACGCAGGAAAGGGGATCGCACGGACGAAAGCGGATGATCCCTGTCGCAGGAGGCGCAAAAATATCTGCAAGCGCTGATGAGCAGCCGCCAACAGGCGTCTTGTGAACACATCCGGCCGTTGCCTGCGGCAGGGCCCGCGGTGGCAGGGCACGCAAGGCTGTCGGGGCGCATGGCGTCGACGGCAGGGAAAGCAGCTTGCGTCAGGAAGTGTTCAGAAAACGCCTGGCAGGGCAGGGTAAGGGCCCTGTTGCCGAAACGCCCGGCGCGCACGAAACAGGCGGGCCGCTACAGAATCAGCCCAGGGATCCACTGAACCGGTCTTGCGGTACGCCCGTCTCTATGGATCGGGGCGCCCATCCACAGGACGGGTTCAGCGTATTGCGCTGCATTATACGTGTTTTGCTGGATTGTTCAGCCCGGCATGGGCACTTTGGCATCATGGGTCGGAACAGAGGGGCGGATGATGTGGCGCCCCTCACACAGGGTCGGCTCAGGCGCTGCCCGGGCCCCTGTCTGCTGCGGCCCCGCCGTCAGGGGCCGGGCTGTCCGGCCTGTCCGCCGGTGCAGCGGCTGCGGGCGGGGGCGCATCCGTGGTGGCAGGGGACGCCGGTGCGGCGGCGCTGCCCGATTTGAGCTTGCGGGCCTTGGCGGCCGGCTTGGGCGGGGGGGGCGGCAGATGGCTCACCTCGGTAAACCGCCTGATCCCCCAGCGTATCCAGCCGATCACCGAGAACGCCATCCACAAGGCCCAGACCAGCATCACGCCCCGGAACAGCGTCAGCGAGATCGAATAGATCCAGCTGTGCTCGGGCAGCCCGTCAAAGCGGTCCTGGTACCAGTTGAACTCGAAGGTGCTGGAGCCGTTGCCCGTCACCACCATGTCGGGATAACCCAGCAATGCGCTCTTGACCGAGCCATAGAGCATCAGCATGACGATGACGGCCAGAAAGATCATGAACGCCAGCAGCTGTCTGGGATCGAGATCAAAGCGTTTCGTGATCTGCGGTGCGCGCTGGGCGACCAGGCAGAAGCCGACGATGGACAGGATCAGCAGGATGTTGGTGCCCAGCGACGCGGGGGCCACGCCAGCCAGCAGCACCAGCCAGCTGAAGCTGCCCAGCGGGGTCGCGCCCCAGCGGCCCAGCACCACCGCCACCACCGCCAGCACGCCGATCAGGGTCCAGAACAGGATGGCCGGCCCCGGCAGCGGCCCGCCCGCCAGCAGCGGCACGCGGTCCTGCGGCAGCTTCAGGTGGGTGGCAGCGTTGGTGCCTGGCAGGCCGGTGTCCAGCTGGCTCAGCGTGAAGCGTCCGGCCCAGCCACCGGTGCCGTGTGCTTCGCGCCAGCGCAGGCGGATGACGTGCTCCCCCGGAGAAATCGGCACACCGATGCTGCCGTCCTGGCTCTGGAGGGGAACCGTGTTGCCGTCGATCGTCAGGGACAGCAGCTGTCCGCCTTCGGGCAGGCGCATCGGCTGGATGCCGGCCAGTGAGGCCCGGATCAGCATCGACGCTTCGAACTCGGTACTCTGGGTGCCGGGGCTGGCGATCAGCCGGTATTTTTCCAGCGTGCGGGTGGGGCCGGGGATGCTGGTGGGCTGCGTGAAGTCGATCGTTACCGATTCACCAGGCCACGGCTGCCACATGGGCATCAGCTGCCCATGCTGGATGAAGGTGGTGGGGGCCAGGCCATGCCAGCTGGTGTGCCACAGCGGGCTGGTGTGCAGGTGCCAGACTTCGATCTGTGCCGGGTTGGCCAGGGCGTGCCAGCGCAGTTGCGCCTGGGGCGGCAGTGTGCTGTGGAGCACGATCTGGTTGCTGCGGCCCAGGTGCACTTCGGCGATGCCGTCCTTCACCTGAACGCCCTCGCCATTGACCGATTCGCCCGGCAACAGGGCAAAGCGCACCCACACAGGTGCCTGGCTGACGGCACGGCGGGTGATGCGGGTCTGCACGCGCCAGCGGTCGTGGGCGGTCAGGGTGCGCTCGACCAGTGCAAAGCTCGGCAGCGCATCGGGCACGTGGACCAGCTCCTGCCGGGTTTCGCCTTTGGGGGTGACGGCATGCAGGTCCAGATTGAGTACGCCGTCGGCCGGCAGGCCGTCCTTCAGGCCCGAAACCTTCCATTGCTCGCCCTGCACGGTCAGCATCTGCGGCTTCATGGGCAGGTTCAGGCGGATGCTGGTGCCTGCGCCGATCGGGCCGCTGATCTCGGCCTGGTGGATGCCAGCCGGCAGCAGGGCCCACAGCATGCCCTTGCCGTCTCGTCGGGTGGTGGCGGGCTTGCCGTCCAGCAGCAGGTGCGTCATGCGCCAGTTGTCGGTGGCGTCGTGGGCGGGCAGGGGTACCTGCACCTGCTCCTGGGCATGGATCGACAGGCGCAGTCGCAGCTGATGGCGGGTGGCATCCACCTGCATCTGGCCGACGGCCGCGCAGTGGGGGGCGCATTCGGTGCCGGGGTACAGGCGCTCGCGCACGGCCTGCAACATGGCAGGGCTGCCGGGGCGGGGCGCGCTGGTATCGGCTGCCTTGCTGGCCGCCGCCTCGGCTGCCGGCGCGGCGTGCGTGCCGTTGTTGCCGAAGGCAGCCTGCGCAGCCGGGCTGCCCAGCAGCAGGCCGGCGCCCAGCATCAGCGCCAGCGCCAGGCTGGCAGCCGTTGCCCCGCCGGTGGGGGCCACCGCGCTGGCCGGCCCCTGGGGGGTACCCGGGGCATCCGGTGCCGCGGGGGGGCGGCTACCCTCCGGTGCGGCGGGTGTGGCCGGCGTGTCGCCGTCGTGCGGCGCGCGCCGCAACAGCGGCCGGAGCACGACGAAGAGGCCCGCGTAGATCAGCAGCAGCTGCACGGTACGGAACAGGCGCGTGGGCCACACCGACAGGAGTGTCAGCTGCATGGGCTGCGTGCTGACGACATCGCCCTCGTTGTGAAGCTCATACAGGTTCCAGCGCCAGCCGGGCTCGCCCGGTCCGGTCTGGATGTTCAGTTGGGTCGGGTCCACGGCAATCTCCTGATTGTTGCCGGGTGTGCGGGGGCTGGCCGCCTTGCTGCGCGCGCTTTGCTGATGGTCTGCCAGCGCGCTCTGGGCGGCAAAGTTGGCGTTGTAGGTCTGCAGGGGGCGGTCGACCGGCTGGACATCGTCATCGGTCTGGGCCTGTGGGTACTCCAGTGCCGGATAGGTGATGAGCCGGATCTGCTCCAGCGTGTGCGGCACCAGCCCCAGCGCCAGCAGCACTGTCAGAAAGATCGCCGCCTGCCGCACGAAGCGATGGTGGGCGGGCTTGCTCAGATAATGCCGGATGCCCAGCAGCGCCATCAGCACCAGGCAGACCTGGCTGAGGAAGGGCATCGAATGCCAGACCAGCAGCAGCATCGCCAGCAGCACGCCGGCGCGCAGCCCGCCCAGCAGATGGAAGGCGGCGATGGTCGTCAGCAGCAGGAAGAAGAAATCGAAGAGCCGCCACTGCGAGGTGAGCGTGGGTGGGCTGATGGTGTCGACGCCGCTGGCATGCAGCAGCATCCACCCGGGAGGCAGGTTCAGCCGGGTGCGCACATCCCGCATCACCGCGTTCCAGCCGTTGAGCATCAGCGGCTGCTCGTGGTCCTCGATGCGGGCCAGCGCCATCAGGTTCAGTGAGGCATCGCGCAGCTCGATGCCGGGCTGGCCATCAAGCCGGGTGACGGGGAGCGGTGTACCGTCGACACTGGCGTGCCCCAGTTCGGCCGGGCCTTGCAGGTGCAGGCGCCACTGGTCAGACAGTGTGCCCTGGATCTCGTCCTTCTGCGTCATCCCCTTGCCGTCGAAGTCCAGCCACAGCTCGCGCTTCAGTGACAGCTCGCCCGCGCCGGGAAAGGCATTGCCCCGGCTGTTGACCGTGATCTGCATGGGGGTGTCGGGTGTCACCTGGTAGGCCGCCAGCGACTGCCACGGGCCGGGCACCTCGGCACGGCCCGGGTCCACCGGCTCGGCGCCCTGGATGTGCGTGACGTGCAGGTCGTTGTACGGCTTGTACGACCATACCTCCTTCTGTGTGCTGCCGGCGGGCAGCGCCAGGGTCTCGACCGGCCGGGTCTGCAGGGCCTCGACCTCGACAAACCAGCTGCCGGGGCGCAGCTGCACCTGCAGGCGTCCGTCAGGATGCAGGCGGGCGGGCAGGTTGCTGCGCAGGGCCATCGGCATGGTGTTGGCCAGCAGGGCGCCGCCCAGATCGGCATCGCGCACCTCGCCGGCCACATCCAGCTGGTAACGGGTGACGATGCGGCGCGGGATGTCGTCATCGATCAGGCGCCGGACTTCCATCGTCAGGGTGTTGTAGACGGCACTGTCATCACTGGGGGCGGATTTGCGCAGCCAGACGCGTCCCTCACGGTCGGCCACCGGGTTGATCGCCTCTCCGTCCAGTTGCAGGCCGACCAGGCCAAAGCGGGGGATGCGCAGCGCCTGGGGGAGCTGCTCCCACTGGATGCGGCCGCTGAGCTGGTGGCGGCCCGGCGGCAGCCACACCACCGGACGACCGTTGTCGTTCACCACCGGCAGCAGTTGTCCCTGCTCGTTGCGCACCTCGGCGGGCCAGCTGCCCGCCTCGCCCGGCAGGGCTTGCGCCTGGCGCGAACCGTGGACGGTGACACGTGCCCGGAAGCGCGCCTGTCGCCCCTGGATGTCGACATCGAGCTGTTCGGGCCACTGGCAGGCGCGCCGACTGTTGTCGGCGTGCTCGGGGGGGCAGCTCAGCCATTCGTGTCCCTGCATGGCCCAGGGCACCCAGTCTTTCAGTTCATCGGGCAGCTGGCTGGGGACCAGGGGGGCGGACTGGGCGTTCCAGGCCAGGCTCAGGCCGGTGACCAGGCTGGCCAGTGCGGTCAGCAGACGTGTGCCCTTGCCGGGCAGGGGGATGCGAGCAGACATGAGGCGGCTCCCGGGGCATAGACCGGAACATCCTGCGCCTGTCGCGGGCAAGAATCAAAGCGGGGGACAGCCGGATGGCCTATGTCGACCGGCCAGTGCCGGAAAAACCGCACAATCGTCGCCCGCGGCCAACGTTTGCGGCCATGGGGGCCGCCGGGGCACTTCAGTTGCGCTGGAGCACGATGGTGATGTGGCCGGTGAACTGGCCGTCGGTGCGAAACACCGTGTAGCGGCGCGGGCCGGCCGGATAGAGGCGGTAGCAGTGCTCTTCGTTGTTGCGCAGCGCCTTGAAGCGCGAGCAATAGCCGGTGTCGGTGAAGCGGATGCGGCCGTTGACGGCACCGGTTTCCCAGCCGATGCGCAGCCGGCCATCACCCGAGGTGATGCCGAAGCCGCGGGCGCCGTTGTTGCCTTCCCACTGATAGTTGCTGTTTTCCAGCAGGGCACGCACCTGCCTGCCCGAGAGCGGCGGGGTGCCGCTTTCGCGCAGCTGTTTTTCCTGGGGTTTGCTGCCGCTGCCCAGCGTGCCGCAACCAGCCAGCAGGGCCAGCAGCAGGGGCAGGGCAAGGGCGCGACATGAGTGAGCGATGTCCATCCTGAAATTGTAGAGCCTGTCATGCGTGTCGTCGCGCCGGCGAAGCCCCCGCCGGGCGTGGGTGATACGTGTCGGGCACGCGCTGGACGGGTCCCTGCGGCGCGTCTGCCCAGTCGTGCCCACGCATCGCGTGTGCATGCCGAAACGGCTGACTGGACAGGGCATAATCGGCCGGTACAGAAACATTCATTCCAACCCGGAGACACCGATGTCCTTCACCCAGGAAGCCTGGCAGCGCAATCTGGCGCTGTTCGAGAAAACGCTCAACATGCCCTTCAACCGCGAGCTGGCGGCCGGTACGCTGTCCGAGGCCCGTTTCCGGCACTACATGATCCAGGATGCGCACTACCTGGTGGCCTTTGGCCGGGCGCTGGCGGTGGCGGCCGCACGGGCCGACGACGCTGACACCGTGGTGCAGCTGGCGGGCGCCGCCCAGGGGGCGGTGGTGGTCGAGCGGGCACTGCACGATGGCTTCATGAAGCAGTACGGGATTTCGGCCGACACCTTCGCCGCCACGCCGCTCTCGCCTTCGGCCGAGCACTACACCAGCTATCTGCTGGCCACGGCCTGGGGCAGCCCCTGGCCGGTGGCGATGGCGGCGCTGTTACCCTGCTTCTGGATCTATGCCGAGGTGGGCAAGGCCATCCATGCCGAATCGGCGCCGGGCAACCCCTACCAGCCGTGGGTGGACACCTACGCGGGCGAGGAGTTTCATGCCGGCGTGCGCCAGATGCTGGCCACGGTCGACCGCGTGGCCGCCGCCACCGATCCTGTCACCCGCGAGGCCATGCACCAGGCCTACACGCAGGCGGCCCGGCTGGAATGGATGTTCTGGGATGCGGCGTACCGGCTGGAGCAGTGGCCGGTCTGAGGGCTGGCAGCCAGAATCGCCCGAGCCTGAGCGGTACCGGGGCTGGCGGGAAGTCAAGGTCACCAGGCCAGCGGCCACCAGAGACAGCAGAATGAAGATGTCTTCGGGGCCAGGGCCGTCGGGCCACAGGGGCTTTCCTGTCGCCAGAGGCACCCGCCCCATATGGTTGCCAGATACAGGATCGCCAGCCCGATCAGGCCATAGCCCACCCGCCGAAAGCGGTTGGTCAGGGGGCAGACGCCGGCCCCGCCATCGCCGATGCCAGCTCGGGCAGGAAGATCTCGATGACATCAATGAATGAAGCTCATGCCAGCCTGTCCCTAGCCTGCCGTGATCCTGATGTCGTTCTCCTTCAGCCGGCTGTGGAGGGCGATGCACATCTCGCTGCGGATGCCGCCCAGCCGGTCGCCGCGGGCGGTCCAGGCGTAGAGCTTGAACTGCATCGCGTCGCTGCCGAAATCGGTGAAGAGCGCATGGGGAGCGGGAGTGGCCAGGATGTCGGCCTGTTCGCGCGCCACGTCCACCAGCAGCTGGATCACCTGCTTGGGGTCGGCGTCGTAGCCGACGTTGATGGTGATCTCGATGCGGCGCTGCAAGTCGGAGAGCGTCCAGTTCACCACCTGGTTGGAGATCAGCTGCGAGTTGGGCACGATCACGTCGGCGCCGGCACCGGTGCGCAGGATGCTGGCACGGATGCCGATGCGCTTGACCCGGCCGCTCTGGCCGGCCATGTCGACCGAATCTCCCACCTTGATGGGGCGCTCGAACAGCACGATCAGGCCCGAGACGAAGTTGTTGACGATGCTCTGCAAGCCGAAACCGACCCCGACACCCAGCGCACTGGCAAAGATCGTGAAGCGGTCAAGGCTGATGCCGGTGGAGGCGATGGCCAGCAGCAGGCCGCCGATCAGCACCACGTAGTTGAGCACGCTGTTGAGCGCATAGGGGATGCCGGGGGGTAGCGAGATGCGGGTGAAGACCTCGCGGTCAAGCACATAGCGCAGCAGCTGCGAGACCTTGATCGCACCCCAGATGATGAGCAGGAAGCTGAAGATGTCGGCCAGCGACAGGGCCACCTGGCCGATGCGCAGCTGTGCCGACAGCACCGAACGCACCCAGTCGATCAGCGGGCTCAGCAGCATCGTCTGGTTGAGCGTCAGGCCCAGCCAGATCAGGATGGCTCCCCAATACACGCCCTTGCGGATGCGGGTTTCGATGATCGTGCCGTCCTCGCCCAGCATCTTCAGCTGGTTGAGCGGACGCAGGTTGAAGGCCAGCCGCAGCAGGCTCAGCAGCACCAGCGCGCCGGCAAACAGGATCATGCCGTAGAACAGGGAATTGAGTGTGGCCTCGCTGATGAAGTGCGCCAGCCGGGTGAAACCCAGCACATTGCTCACCAGCGCGGCAATGCAGCCGGTCATCACCGCCATGATGGCGCGGCCTGTCAGCGTCAGGGACTGTTTTTCGGGTTCGGAGGGAGCGGCAGGGATCTCGGCCTCGGGCGGCAGCGCCTCGCTGGAGATGGTGGCATCTTCCTCGGCGGCCTGCTGGAGGGCGGCCTCCAGTGCCTTGTTGCGGTTGCGTTGCAGGTGCAGCAGCAGGCCGATCGTCACCAGAAGCTGCACCTGGAAGAACACGCGCTCCCAGCTGGGGTTGAAACGGAAGACATCCGGCACCTGGTTGAAGGCATACAGTGCCAGCAGCCAGTGCAGGTAGGTGGCCAGATAGGGCTCCACCACCTTGCGCAACAGCAGCACCGTGGGCAGCAAGGCCAGCATCACCAGCAGCAGCGACAGGCTGCTGGGCGGGTAGGGCAACAGGATTACCGCCAGCGTGGCCGTGGCCAGCACGCTCACGGCCAGCGGGGCGTCCAGCAGCCAGCGCACCGAGCGCAGGGCCGGCTGGCGGCTGATCTTCTGTTCGATGCGCGGCCGCAGCCACGACAGCAGCCCGTACAGCAGGATGAAGAAGGCCGCCAGCGTGCCGCTGCGGGTGGGGCGGTTTTTCAGGTAGGCCAGAATCGTTTCGCCATCATTGCGCAGTCGGGTCAGCCCAGTCGTGGCCTGTGCGTCGGCGTTCTTCGCCTCCTGGCTGGGGCCGAAGAAGGCCGGGCTGTCGGGCATGAACAGCGAATCGATCGAGGCAGTCAGCGTATTGCGCAACTGGGCCTGTTCGGTGTTGACCAGGGCCTGCAGCTTGGCGCTCTGCGCTTGCAGGTCGAAGATGGCGCTGCGTGAGCGGTTGGCGATCTTGCGGGTTTCCTGAATCAGCGTCAGTACCGCCTGGATGCGCTCCTTCACCACTGCTGGCGCCTGACCAATTTCGTCGGCGGCCAGGGTGTCTTCCCAGGTCTTCTGCATCTGGTTCAGACGATCAAAATGCTCCTGCAGGCCTTCGGCCGACTGTGTCAGCTGCTTGTCGATCTGGGTGATTTCGGTATGCAGCTGCCCCCAGGCCGGTTCGATGTCACGCATGCGCCGCTGGCTGTCGGACTCCATCGCCAGCTGACTGCGGACACGGGTCTCACCCGCCTCGCGGTTCAGGCGTTGCAGGCGCAGTTTCATGCTGCCTTGCTGTGTCAGCTGTTGCAGTTTGGTTTGCAGGATGTTGAGCGTGTTCTCTTCGCTTTCGGCGCGCGCCACCACATTGGCGGCCGGAATGGGGGCGGGTGCAGCCGGGGGGGCCTCCGTGGTGCCGGTGGCGGGTTTGGCTGCCGGCTTGGCTGCCGCCGGTGTCTGGGCACTGGCGATAGGCATCGACAGCAGGGCCATCAGCAACAGCAACAGGGCGGGCAGGACGGAAAGGCGGAGAGGACGGGGCCGGAACGGGATGGGCATGGTGGGGCGCGGCGGCGCGCATGAAACTGGATGTGCCAGCCAGTGTAGCGGCATGGCGCGCCACCGCGGCAGAAAGCCGCAACCGGGTGCAGGGGCCGCCCTGTTGCAGGGCGATGGACGGCCGCTCATCGGCCGTGTCCGGCACGGGCTGTTGTGCCGGGCCCAATGACAGGGCAGCCAGAAAAGGCGGGCAAAAAAAACCCCGATGCCAAAAAAGATAAGGGGCATCGGGGTTGTGCCCACGCGGGGGCACGAATCGCACGCTACGGATAGGCTGGACCGTTCCCGGGGATGCAGGGCCGTCAGGGCCTGCTGCGTGCGTCCCGGGGAAGGGGGCCTGGGCGGGATCCCGCTCAGGCCCGGATCAGATGATCGAAGGCCGACAACGCGGCTTTGGCTCCTTCGCCGGCGGCGATGATGATCTGCTTGTAAGGGGTGGTGGTGCAGTCGCCGGCCGCAAACACACCGGGCATCGAGGTGTGGCCACGGGCATCGACCTCGATCTCGCCGATGCGGCTGAGTTCGACCGTACCCTTGAGGAAATCGGTGTTGGGCATCAGGCCGATCTGCACGAACACGCCTTCCAGCGCGAGCGTGTGTGCCTGGCCGGTGGCACGGTCGGTGTAGGCGATACCGCTGACCTTGTCGTGGGCCCCCTGGATTTCGGTGACCTGCACGTTGCGCAGGATCTTCACGTTGGGCAGGCTTTCCAGCTTGCGCTGAAGCACGGCATCGGCACGAAGCTCGGGCATGAATTCGAACAGCGTGACGTGCTCGACCACGCCGGCCAGGTCGATGGCGGCCTCGACCCCCGAGTTGCCACCGCCGATCACGGCCACGCGCCTGCCCTTGAACAGCGGGCCGTCGCAGTGCGGGCAGTAGGTGACGCCGCGGTTGCGGTATTCCTGCTCGCCAGGCACGCCGATGCTGCGCCAGCGGGCACCGGTGGCCAGGATCAGCGTCCTGCTCTGCAGGGTGGCACCGCTGCCGGTGGTCACGCGCAGCAGCCCGGCTGCCTCGTCCCGTTCGATCGACTCGACCTTCTGCAGGTTCATGATGTCGACATCGTAGTGACGGGTGTGGGCTTCGAGCGCGGCGGCAAACTTCGGTCCGTCGGTTTCCAGCACCGAGATGTAGTTCTCGATCGACATGGTGTCGAGCACCTGGCCGCCGAAGCGCTCGGCCACCACGCCGGTACGGATGCCCTTGCGGGCCGCATAGACGGCGGCAGCGGCACCGGCCGGGCCACCACCGATCACCAGCACGTCGAAGGGGGCCTTGTCGTTCAGTGCGGCCGCCTGGCGGGCGCTGGCGCCGGCATCCAGACGGGCCAGGATCTCTTCGGCACTGGAGCGGCCCTGGAACAGTACCTCGCCATTCATGAAGACGGTGGGCACGGCCATGATGCTGCGCTTTTCCACCTCATCCTGGAACAGCGCGCCGTCGATGGTCTCGACCCTGATGCGCGGGTTGATGACCGACATCGAATTCAGGGCCTGTACCACGTCCGGGCAGTTCTGGCACGACAGCGACATGTACACCTCGAAGTGATAGTCGCCGGGCAGGGCTGCCGTCTGCTGGATGACGGTTTCATCCAGCCTGATGGTGTGGCCGCCCACGTGCAGCAGGGCCAGCACCAGGGAGGTGAATTCGTGGCCCAGCGGAATGGCGGCAAAGCGCACACCGATGTCGGTGCCGGTGCGCTGGATGGCAAAGGAGGGCGTGCGCAACTCGGCATGCGGGTCTTCGCGCAGCGAGACCTGGTCCGAGAGGCTGGCAATGTCCTGGAGCAGGGCATGCATCTCCTGGCCCCGGGCACTGCCGTCGCGGGTCAGGACCAGTTCGATCGGGTGCTTGAGATAGGCCAGATAGGATTGCAGCTGGGTTTTGAGATCGTTGTCGAGCATGAGAGTGAGGGGAGGCTGCCGGCCCGCTGCCGGTCAGGTCGTTGCGCAGCAGGCGGGCACCAGCACGCCGTGCAGGGCGCCGGGGCGCCTGCATCGGCACGGTGTTCAGGGGAAAGGGGGCGGGCAGGATCGTGTCGGCGTCCGGGGCGGGGGCGTCTGGGTGTCGACGGCGCCGTCCCGGTTCTGCGGCATCCTGCCCGGCCGGGAACGGCCCGGCAGGCAGGGGGTGGGCGCCATCGTCGATCGACACCCACCGGGGAGGCCGCGATCAGATCTTGCCGACCAGATCCAGCGAGGGCTTCAGCGTCTCGGCGCCTTCTTTCCATTTGGCCGGGCAGACTTCACCAGGGTGGGCCGCCACGTACAGGGCAGCCTTCACCTTGCGCAGCAGCTCACCGGCGTCACGGCCGATACCGTTGTCATGGATTTCGCACAGCTTGATCCTGCCCTCCGGGTCGATCAGGAAAGTGCCGCGCAGGGCCAGGCCTTCTTCCTCGATCAGCACGTCGAAGTTGCGGGCCAGCGTGGCGGCCGGGTCACCCAGCATCGGATACTGCACCTTCCTGATGGCGTCGGAGGTGTCGTGCCAGGCCTTGTGGGCAAAGTGCGTGTCGGTCGAGGCGGAGTAGATCTCGACACCCAGTGCCTTGAATTCTTCGTAGCGGTCAGCCAGGTCTTCCAGCTCGGTCGGGCAGACGAAGGTGAAGTCGGCGGGATAGAAGCAGATGATGTTCCACTTGCCGCGCAGGCTTTCGTCGGTCACTTCAAAGAACTTGCCGTTCTGGAAGGCCTGGAGCTTGAAGGGCTTGATGACGGTGTTAATCAGGGACATGGAATTCCTCTTGTGTTATGGACTGACGGATAACGGGCATCGCCGTGCCGGTCTGGCCGGTGCGCCCTGTTCTTATTGTTGGTCGTAATGATCGGCCTGGACATTACGCCCCGTAAAATGGATTAATTAAATGGTGCGAATAGGGGCGCACTATGGTAGATGCACGCGCACCAGCAGGCCGCCGGCCGGCGCATCGGCCAGCACCAGCCGGCCGCCCATGCGTCGCAGCAGGGCCTGCACGATCGACAGGCCCAGGCCGGTGCCGCCGGTCCCGCTGCCTGCCACGCGATAGAAGGCATCCAGCACGCGTCCGCGTTCGGCCGCCGGGATGCCGGGGCCATTGTCTTCCACCTCCAGCACCACGCCGCTGCCCTCTGCACGCGCCCGCAGGCTGACCTGCCCGGTGCCGGCCGGTGCATGGCGGATGGCGTTGTCGAGCAGGTTGCGCAACACGATCAGCAGATCGTGGCCGTCGACGGCCACCTGCACCTGGGGCGCGCCATCCACGCCCAGATCGACCTGACGGGCTTCGGCCTGCGGCATCAGGTCTTCCAGCACGTGTCGAAACAGCGTGGCCAGCGCCACGGGGGGCTGCCCGGCGGCCCCGCCCTGCGCCAGCGTCGAGGCGTCGGCCTGGGCACGGGCCATGCTCAGCAGCTGTTCCAGCAGGTGGCGGTTGCGTTCGATTCCCTGCCGCAGCGTGCCCAGGCGTGCGCGCGCCTCGTCGGGCATGTCGGCCGCTGCCAGGCGTTCGGCCTGCAACGACATCGCGGTCAGCGGCGAGCGCAGCTCATGGGCGGCATCGGCCACAAGGCGGCGCTGGGCCTCAAGGGATGTCGAGACCCGTGCCAGCAGCCGGTTGATGGCCTGGACGAAATCGCGTACCTCGTTGGGCAGCTGATGGGTGGGCAGCGGGTGCAGGGCCTGGCCATCGCGCGTGCGGGCCTCGGCGGCCAGCCGGGCCACCGGCCGGAACATCTGCCGGACCAGCACCGCCACCAGCAGCCACAGCACGGGCAGCAGCATCAGCAGCGGCAGCACCGTGTGAAAGGCGCTGTCATGGGCGATCTCGTCACGCAGCTCCACATCCTGCGCCACGGCCAGCAGGCCGCCTTCGGGCAGGGGGCGCACCAGCACGCGATAGGCGTCATGCTCGATCTGCAGGGTGTGCAGGCCGGGTGTCAGTCCGTCGGGCAGGGTCAGGTGCTCATGGTCGTCTTCGTCCCGGTCCCGTTTCCCGTCGTCCGGGTGCTGGCCCAGGCGCTGGATATGGATGCGGATGTCATCGTCGATGCGGGCAAGATGGTGGCGCAGCTGGCCCTGATCGCGCCAGGCCACCGTGGCCAGCGTGGCCATCTGTGCCAGCATCTCGTCCTGCAGCTCGTGGGCTTCTTCCTGCGCGTTCAGAAAGGAGACCAGCCCGGCGATGGCTGCGGCCAGCGTCATCACCAGCGCCAGCGCCAGCGCCAGTTGAAACTGGATCGAATGCCTGAGGCGTGTCATCAGGCTGCGCCCACGGGCGCGCCATTCGGAGCGGTATCGCGGCAGCTTCATGAACGGTTGCGCCTCATGCCCGTTTCGACACCATCCAGCCGACACCGCGCACATTGCGGATGGCGGAGTTGCCCAGCTTGCGGCGCAGGCTGTGGATCAGGAAATCGATGGCATTGCTTTCCACTTCCTCGCCCCAGCCATAGATGCGGTCTTCCAGCTCGGCGCGCGACAGGATGGCGCCCGGGCGCAGCATCAGGGCGTGCAGCAGGGCAAATTCGCGATTCGACAGCACCTGCGGCTCGCCGCCCTCGACACGCACCTCGCGGCAGGCCGGGTCCAGACTGAGGGGACCGTTGCTGAGCACGGCGGTGGCACTGCCCCCCTGGCGGCGGCTGAGGGCCCGCATCCGCGCCAGCAGCTCGGCCATGTCGAAGGGCTTGAGCAGATAGTCGTCGGCGCCGCCGTCCAGGCCGTTCAGCCGGTCTTCCAGGGCGTCGCGGGCGGTGATGATGAGGATGGGCAGCCCGTGCCCCGCGGCGCGCAGGGTTTTCAGCAGCGTCAGCCCGTCCTGGCCGGGCAGGCCCAGATCCAGCAGCATCAGGTCATAGTGCTGTGCGCGCATGGCCGTCAGGGCATCGGAGCCTGCCTTCACCCAGTCTGCCGCGTAGGCTGCATCCAGCAGGGCATCGCGTACGGCGCTGCCGATCATTTCGTCATCTTCGACCAGCAGGACACGCATGAGGCGGCTCCATTGGGGATGTGCCAGGAACGGGCGCGAGTCGTGAACGTGCTGGCCCCGCGAAAGCAGACAGGCTCATGACACGCACCAGGGAAAAAAGCCAGGGGAAAAAGACATCAGCGACAGGGTCATCGGGCGGGCGCTCCGTGCAGCACCAGCCCCGGGGCCCTGCCGTGATGATGCCATGCTGCACCGGACAGCGTGCAGGGTGGGGCAGCGGCTTTCCCTGCCCGTTCCGGCCGGCATGGGGAACGGACCGGGGCCGGAACGGGGAGGGAAAGCGGTGGAAACCCGGCCCCGCCGGAAGAGGGCGGGCCGGCAGGCGAGGGGCGGTCAGTCGTCGTAGTCGATGCGGCTGTCCAGCACCTTGCCATCGCGCCCGTCGATGCGCACGTCATAGACTTCGCGTTGCGGGGTGATGACATCGACATCAAAGTGCATCTGGCCACGGTTGTATTCAAAATCTGCCTGGAAGGCCTTGCTGCCCTTGTGATGCTCTTCGGCGATGCGGATGGCTTCGGTCAGCGAGATGCCGGCCTTGTCCAGGTTGGCGCCGTCTTCGTCGATGCGCTGCTGCTGTTGCGCCAGGGCCAGGCTGCCGGCGCCCAGGCCAGCGGCGGTCAGCAGGGCAAGCATGGTCGTGCGGAGGGTCGTGCTCATGAGAACTCCTTGGTCGGTTGGGTGAACGGGTGGGCGGGCCTGATCGTCAGGACGCCAGGGGGCAGCGGCATGCCGCGCCCTTCACCCGCATGATGATCCGCCCGTGTTAGCCAGGAATTAGTGGCCCCGGGCCCGGGCTGCCTGCCGCGGCGTGGCCCGGGGTATTCCCTGTGGCCGGGGCCGGGGGGATTGGTACGCCAGGGCTTCGCAGACGTTGAAAATATGCTAGATTTGGCCCTTATGGATACCCGGACCGCATTCGCGCTACTACTACCCCTGTTCGTTCCTGGCGGGCGAAGGTAGTGTCGCGTCTGTTCTCGCGGTAACACTTGTACGGCCCGCATGCGCCAGCAGCGGGCCGTTTGCATTTGTATCCGTGCTGCTTGCGTCCTTCCATCCCCAACATCACGCGCAGGAAAAACCATGTTGCAACAGCCCGCTTCCAAATATCGTTCCTTCCCCCCGGTGGGCCTCAAGGACCGCACCTGGCCCGACGTCGTGCTGCAAAAGGCGCCGATCTGGCTGAGCACCGATCTGCGTGATGGCAACCAGGCCCTGATCGAGCCGATGAACGTCGAGCGCAAGCTGGCGATGTTCCAGCTGCTGGTGCAGGTGGGCTTCAAGGAAATCGAGGTCGGCTTTCCATCGGCTTCGCAGACCGAGTTCGACTTCGTGCGCCGTCTGATCGAAGAAGACCTGATTCCCGAGGATGTCACCATCCAGGTGCTGTCACAGGCGCGCGAGCCGCTGATCCGCCGCACCTTTGAATCGCTCAGGGGGGCGCGTCGCGCCATCGTCCACATCTACACCGCCTGTGCGCCGGTGATGCGCAAGGTTGTGCTGGGGCTGGACGAAGACGGCCTGGTCGACCTGGCCGTGTCGCAGACGAAACTGGTGCGTCAGCTGGCCGATGCGCAGCCCGGGACGCACTGGGGCTTCGAGTATTCGCCCGAGATGTTCTCGGGCACCGAGCTGGCGTTTTCCAAGCGGGTGGTCGATGCCGTCGTCGAGGCCTGGGGCGCCACGGCAGACAACAAGATCATCATCAACCTGCCGTCCACGGTCGAGCATTCCACGCCCAACATCTTTGCCGACATGATCGAATGGATGCACCGCAACCTCCAGCGCCGTGAAGCGATCGTGCTGTCGGTACACCCGCACAACGACCGTGGTACCGGTACGGCGGCCGCCGAGTTTGCGCTGATGGCCGGCGCCGACCGTCTCGAGGGTTGCCTGTTCGGCAATGGCGAGCGTACCGGCAACTGCGATCTGGTCAACGTGGCGCTCAACCTCTACACCCAGGGCGTGCATCCGGGGCTGGATTTTTCCGACATCGACGAGATCCGTCGTGTGGCGGAGCACTGCACCCAGCTGGCCGTGCACCCGCGCCACCCTTATGTGGGCGATCTGGTCTACACCTCGTTCTCGGGTTCGCACCAGGATGCGATCAAGAAGGTGTTTGCCGTGCGCAAGGAAGGGGCGCCGTGGGATGTTCCCTACCTGCCCATCGATCCGAAAGACCTGGGGCGCACCTACGAGGCCGTCATCCGTGTCAACAGCCAGTCGGGCAAGGGCGGCATGGCCTACCTGCTGGAGAACAACTACGGGCTGGAGCTGCCGCGCCGGTTGCAGATCGAGTTCAGCCGCGTGGTGCAGAAGGAAATGGATGCCTCGGGCCGCGAGCTGCTGGCCAGCGACCTGTGGGCACTGTTCCAGAAGGAATACCGGCTGGCCGACATGCCGGCACCGCGCCAGCGTGCCATCTCCGAAACCGATGGCGATGGCAACAGCCGGGTCGCGCTGCGGGCCGACATCCTGCTGGACGGCGAGATCGTCAGCATCGAGGGCCAGGGTACCGGGCCGGTCGATGCCTTCGTCGCCGGCATCAATGCCACCGGCCGTCGCCGGGTGCGGGTGATGGACTACCGCGAGCATGCGATCGGCTCGGGTGCCAATGCGCAGGCCGTGGCCTATCTCGAACTGCGCCTCGATGACGACCAGACCCTGTTTGGGGTGGGCATGGATGCCGACATCCTCACGGCCTCGCTCAAGGGCATCCTGTCGGGTCTGGCGCGCTACGAGCGCATGGTGCCGAGACAGGCGGCAGATCACGGCCAGCGTTCGGCTGCCTGATCCAGGTCAACTGTTGTTGTTGCCGGGGGGCTGTCACCCCGGCTTGCGCTGGCTTCCGGCACAGCGGGGGCGTATGATTGGCTCTGTTTTCAGAGTCGTCTCCGGCCTCGTGCGTGTCGGTGGTTGGCGTGTCGGTTTTGGCCGGCGCCGCGGGCCAGGGATGTGCCTTCCAATAAAACCAAGTGGAGCGACATCCGTGATAGGAATCCTCAAGCCGACGGCGCACAAACCGCTGTTGCCCGCCGACAAGATCGACCCGACCTACCGCCGCCTGCGCTGGCAGGTGTTCGCCGGCATCTTCTTCGGCTACGCCGCCTACTATTTCGTGCGTGGCAATTTCGACCTGGCCCAGAAGGGGCTGATCGATGCCGGCCTGTTCAACAAGGCCGAGCTGGGGCAGATCGGCGCCGCGGCAGGTCTTGCCTATGGCCTGTCGAAGTTCCTGATGGCCACGGTCTCCGACCGCTCCAATCCCAAGGTCTTCCTGCCGCTCGGCCTGTTGCTGTCGGGCCTGTGCATGACGATGATGGGCCTGATGCCCTGGGCCACCTCGGGCGTGTTCATCGCCTTCTGCATGATCTTCATCAACGGCTGGTTCCAGGGCATGGGCTGGCCGCCGTGCGGCAAGACGATGGTGCACTGGTGGTCCAAGAGCGAACGCGGCAGCATCGTCTCGATCTGGAACACCGCCCACAACCTGGGTGGCATGGTGCCGGGGGCGATGGTGCTGCTGGCCGGCTGGATCTGGTACGAGACCCACGGTGTCGAGGCCAGCAACAAGGACATCTGGCAGCAGGCGCTCTACTACCCCGGCATCGCCGCGATGATCGCCGCCGTGCCCATCTACTTCCTGATGAAGGATTCGCCGCAGTCCTGCGGGCTGCCGCCCATCGAGAAGTGGAAGAACGACTATCCCGACGACTACGACGAGGTGAAGTCCGAGCAGAACCTTTCCACCAAGGAGATCCTCGTCACCTATGTGCTGAAGAACCGGCTGCTCTGGTACATCGCCATCGCCAACGTCTTCGTCTACCTGATCCGCTATGGCGTGCTGAAGTGGTCGCCCGTGTATCTGGCCGAGGTCAAGCACTTCAACTTCAAGGGCACGGCCTGGGCCTACACCATCTATGAGCTGGCCGCCATTCCCGGCACGCTGCTGTGCGGCTGGGTGTCGGACAAGGTCTTCAAGGGCAAGCGCGGTCTCACCGGCTTCATCTTCATGATCCTGACCACGGCTGCCGTCGTCGCGCTGTGGATGAACCCGGCCACGCCGGCCGATGAGGTCGCCAATTACAGTGTCTGGTATCAGAATCCCTATCAGATGACCGACTTTGCCCTGATGACCACCGTGGGCTTCCTGATCTACGGTCCGGTGATGCTGATCGGCCTGCATGCGCTTGAGCTGGCGCCCAAGAAGGCGGCCGGCACGGCGGCGGGCTTTACCGGCCTGTTCGGTTATCTGGGTGGTACCGTGTCGGCATCGGCCGTGGTGGGATGGGCCGCCGAACACTATGGCTGGGATGGCGGCTTCTACGTGATGATCGCAGGGGGCTGTCTGGCCGTGTTGCTGCTGTTCATCACGATGATCGAGGAGGCCCGTCACAAGGCCACGATTCCGCCGTCCGAGCGTCTGGGCAACTGAAGAAAGGGGACAACACCATGCAACGCAATCAGGCCATTGAACAGCTCAAGACCCGGGAGATCTGGGACGTGGTGGTGATCGGTGGCGGTGCAACCGGGCTTGGGGTGGCGCTGGATGCCGTGACACGCGGCTTCTCGACGCTGCTGCTGGAAGGGCACGATTTTGCCAAGGGCACGTCGAGCCGTTCCACCAAGCTTGTGCATGGCGGGGTTCGCTACCTGGCGCAGGGCTACATCGACCTGGTGCGCGAGGCGCTGCGCGAACGCGGGCGCCTTGCCCGCAACGTGCCGCACCTGTTCAAGACGCAGGCCTTCATCATCCCCGGCGAGAAAGCCTGGACGGCGCCGTACTACACCTTCGGGCTGTGGATCTACGACCGCCTGTCGGGCAAGCTCAGCATCGGCAAGACCCGTCACCTCTCGCAGGCCGAGGCGCGCAAGCGCCTGGCCGGTGTCAAGGACGAGAAACTGCTGGCCGGGGTCTGCTATTACGATGGCCAGTTCGATGATGCACGTCTGGCGCTATGCCTGGCGCAGTCCGCTGTCGATCACGGGGCTACCGTGCTCAACTACTGCGCCGTCACCGGGTTGCAGAAGAACGCAGCCGGCAAGATCGAGGGTGTCACCTGCCGCGACAACCTGACCGACGAAACCTACCCGGTCAAGGCCCGTTGCGTGGTCAACGCCACCGGTGTCTTCGCCAACCCGATCCTGGCGATGGACGAACCGCACGACAAGCCGCCGATCATCCCCAGCCAGGGGGTGCACATCGTGCTCGACCGCGATTTCCTGCCGGGTGATGATGCGCTGATGGTGCCCAAGACCTCGGATGGCCGCGTGCTGTTTGCCGTGCCCTGGCATGGCAAGCTGGTGGTGGGCACCACCGACACCCTCATCAAGGAGCCCGACTACGAGCCCCGCCCGCTGGAGCAGGAGATCGATTTCATCCTGGCCACCGCCCGCGATTACCTCAAGCGTCCACCCAGCCGGGCGGACGTGCGCAGTGTCTTCGTTGGCCTGCGGCCGCTGGCGGCCCCCAAGGAAGAGGGCAAGTCCACCAAGGAGGTCTCCCGCAGCCACCGGATCGAGGTCAGCCAGTCGGGGCTGGTCAACATCTTCGGCGGCAAATGGACCACCTATCGTCAGATGGCTGAAGATGCGCTGGATGCCGCGATGCGTCAGGGGGTGCTGCCGCACAAGCCCTGCCGCACGCAGGATCTGCGCCTGCATGGCTATGTCGGCCCCAACCAGCACCTCGATGACACCCCGCTGACGCTCTATGGCAGCGATGCGGCGGCCATCGAGCAGCTGGCCGCCGGAAACCCCGAGCTGGGGGCCCGCCTGCATCCCGACTTCCCCTACACCTATGCACAGGTGCAATGGGCCCTGGAGAACGAGGCTGCCGAAACCCTCGAAGACGTGCTGGCACGTCGCATCCGCCTGCTGTTCCTGGATGCGAAGGCGGCCGAAGCGGTCGCGCAGCCTGTGGCAGCCTTCATGGCCCGCAAGCGTGGCTGGAGCGATGAACGCCGCCAGCTGGAAGTCGAGCGTTTCTGCGAACTGGCACGGCAGTATCAGCTGGCTGCCTGAGCCCTCAGCGCCCGGATGGACGGCGTCGCTGCCGCCGTTCGGGCCAGAATTGCAGAAGAACGTCACGTCCGATGTCAACGGCCGCCTGAGGTGTGTCGTTTGTCCTTTCTTTTGCAATGGATCGCATCGCTGGCCCTATACTCGGCGCAGTATTTTCGGGGTATGGCCCTGTCTGCGATCGGACATGAACAAACGGAGTTTGAACAGCCTGGCGGGCCTGGGTGCCCTGATGCTGCTGGCCGGCTGTGCCAGCCTTTCGCCACCGCAAGACGACGGGGCGGCATCCGGCGAAACCCGGGCGCAGGCCAGCGAGGCCGACGTGGAAGGGGCCGGGGGCAAGGGCCCGTCGCGCCGCAACAGCATCGGCCGTTTTGCCGAGTCGCTGCTGGGCGATCGCAACAACTATCGTTTCGACATCCAGGCGCCCGAGCGCTTTGCCGATGAGTTCCGCAGCAGCACGCTGCTGGGGCGCTGGCAAAGGCGCACTGATTACGATCCGGTCCAGTTCGAGGGGCTGGTGGGCAAGCTGCACGATGAAGTGCTGGCCATGGCTCAGGCCGAGGGCTATTTTTCGCCGGAGATCGATATCGATGCCGATGCGGCCTCCCGGCGTGTCAGCTTGCGCTTCAAGCCGGGAGAGCGGACGCGCGTTGGCGCGCTCGACATCAGGATCGAGGGCCAGGCGACGGAAAACCGTGCCTTGAGGAATGTGCGCAACCGTTTCGGCATGGCGGTGGGGGATCCCTTCATCAGCAGCAACTGGCAAAGCGGCAAGAATGCGCTGATCGACGCCATGGAGGCGCAAGGCTATCTGCGTGCGCGCATTGCCCGCAGCAGTGCCCAGGTCGATGCCCGCAGCGGCAAGGCCAGCCTGCTGGTGGTGGTCGATTCGGGTCCACGCATCGCCTTTGGCGAGCTGCGCATCCAGGGGCTGTCGCGCTATCCGCAGCGGATCATCGATGATCTGAAGACCTTCAAGACGGGTGACCCGTTCAGCCAGCAGCAGTTGCAGCTGTTTCAGACCCGTCTGGGCGAGGCCGGTTACTTCAATTCGGCCAGCGCACTGCCCGATCTGCTGGCGCTGCGCGAAGATCCGAATCTGGGGGCCGTGCCCATCCAGGTGGTGGTGGACGAGATGCAGCGTCACCGGCTGTCCTACGGTCTGGGCTACAGCACGGATGACGGCTTTCGCGGGCAGATCGGGTTGCAGGATCGCAACCTGCTGGGCTTGCAGATGGAGGCGGCGGTGGTGTTGTCGCAGCGCTCGCAGCGCGCCTTCAGCAATTTCCGCACGCCCTACGATGCCCACAACCGCTACTACGGCTTTGGCGGCCGGGTCGAGCGCGAGCGCTTTGACAAGGTGATTACCTGGCGCAGCAACGTCTATGTCGGCTATGGCCGGCGAGAGCGCGACATCGATGCCTTCACCTCGCTCCAGTATCAGGTTGAAGACGACAAGTTCCGCGAGACCGGCCACTACGAGAGCCTGAAGGCGCTGGTGCTGGGCAAGGCCTGGACCCTGACCCGCTTCGATTCACTGCTCAATCCCTCGCGGGGATACGGGCTGAAATTCGAGATTTCCGGTGCCAGCCGGCGTGTGCTCAGCGACCGAACCTTCACCCGCTACTACACCAGCCTGATCGGACTGCGGCCTCTGGCCAGCAAGGGATTCTGGCGCAATGGCACCGTGGGGGCCCGGCTGGAGCTGGGGGTGGTGAATGCCAGCAGCCGCAAGGACATCCCCAGCGACAACCTGTTCCTGGCCGGAGGCGCCCAGTCGCTGCGCGGTTATGGTTATCGCTCGCTGGGGCTGGCCAGTCAGGATCGCGCGCTGGGCATGCGTTATCTGGCCATTGCGTCGCTTGAATATCTGCACCGCATCAACGACCTGTTCTCGCTGGTGGGCTTCTACGATTACGGCAATGTCAGCGAAAGCTGGAAGGGCTTCGACCCGATTTCGGGCTATGGTGCCGGTGTACAAATGAAGACCCCGGTGGGGCCGGTGCGTCTGGATCTGGCCTATGGCCAGGCCATCCATCGCTATCGTCTGCACTTCAGCATTGGATTCAGCTTCTGACATGGCATCGCATGCAATGACACCTGCCACCCCGGAGGCCGCTCCGCTTTCTTCACGGCCGGTACCGGGCGGCGGCCCTGATGGCATCCTGCCGGTCACGCGCCGGGGCCGACGGGGTGGTCGCCCGCCGCGCAAGCCGTCCCTGGGGCGGCGGATCTTCCGTTGGGCGGTGCGCCTCATCGTCGGGCTGATGCTGCTGGTGCTGGCCGCGCTGCTGTGGCTGGGCTCCGAAACCGGGCTTCAGCATGCCCTGGGCTGGGCGCAGCAGCTGCTGGTGCGCTTCGATCAGGCACTGGCGGTCGAACAGGTCGAAGGCAATCTCTGGCGCGGCATCCGCATCGGCCGTGTGGAATGGCGTGGGGCCGGCATGGTGGTGCAGGGATCGGGGCTGAAGGCGCGCTGGTCGTTGCGGGCACTGCTGCGCGGCCATGTGGTCGTGCACGAGTTGCAGGCCGATCGGCTGATGGTGCAACTGCCGCCGTCCGGCCCGTCCGGCCCGCGTACCGACGTGCCGATGCCCGGTCAGTTTGGTCTGCCGGTGCCGCTGGAGCTGCGGCGGCTGCGCGTGGACCATTTTGAGCTGTTGCCCGCTGCCGAAGGCAAGGCCACGCCGCAGCCGCTGCTGGTGCTCGATGATGTCCAGGCCGCTGCGGCCTATGCGCTGGGGCAATACCAGATCACCGGGCTGTCGCTCACCAGTCCGTGGGGGCGGGTGCACGAGGCCACCGCACAGATGGATGCGGCGCCACCGCACCGGATCAAGGCCGCCATTCGTGCCGATGGCTCGCTGCAACAATGGCCCTATCTGCTCAACCTCTCGGCCGATGGCGACCTGGATCGCCTGCCCCTGAAGGTGGATGGCCAGCTGGCCGAAGGGCAGGCTGAGGTAGCGGGTGTGGTGCGGCCGCTGGCCCGCATCCCGGTGGAGCGCCTGCATGTACGCATCGCCGATGCCAATCTGGCCCGGTTTGCGGCGGCTGGGGCCTTGCCCGAGACCGGCCTGGATCTCGATCTGGACCTTGACCCGGTAGCGGGCAGGGACGACACCTGGCAAGGGCGCCTGCGGGTGTTCAACCGTCAGGCCGGGGCGCTGGATGCCTCCCGCCTGCCACTGCGCAGCCTGCAGACCGACATCCATCTGCTGCTGCCGCCGGCCGACCGCTGGGTGCAGGCGCAGGTGGTGCTGGATGGCCTGCAGGCGGCCCTGCCTGTCAGCGCGACGACGCATGACGGCAAGGTGGTGGTGGCCTCGCAGCGTGAGGCACGCATCCAGGGCGGGTTGCACCTGTGGCCGGGGCGTGAGCTGAAGCTGCCGGGGGTGGTGCTGCCGCAACTCAAGGCCGGGCTGAAACTGGGCGGGCTGGACCTGGCCCCGCTGGCGAAGGGCTTGCCGCCGACTGCGCTGGAGGGGCAGGTGCAGGTGGATGGGCAACGTTTTCTGGTGGATCTGGCGCAGGACGTGGAGCGTCTGCGGGCCTTGTTGCCGCCCGAGCTGCAACAGGCGGCCGGTGATGCCCACCTGAAGGTGGCGGGTACGCTGGACGAGCGCTGGCTGAAGCTGGCCGAGGCCAATGCGGCCCTTGGCGAGGCCCGCCTGGCGGCCAGTGGCCAGATGTCGGTCGACACGCCCCATGCACTTTCCCTCAAGGGCACGCTGCGCCAGCTGGATCTGGCGCGCTGGCTGCCGGCCTCGGTACCGGTGGATGCCCGCTGGCGCGAAGGCGTGCTGGGAGCTGACTGGTCGGTGGACGGGCAGCTGATGGCACCGGGACACAAGGCCCGGCTCAGCCTGGATCTGGTCGATGCCCAGGTGGCGGGCAAGCCGCTGGTGGGCCGCCTGCGGGCCAGCCCCGAACTCAATGCCGAGGGTCTTCCAGTGCAGCTGGGGGGGGTCGAGCTGCTCCTGGCGCATGGCCAGGCCACCCGGATCGAGGCGAAAGGCGCCCTGGGGCGCCCGGATGATCGTCTTGATCTGAAGGTGTTGGCCAGTGCCCTCGATCGGCTCGACAGCCGACTGGGCGGCCAGCTGGCGCTGACCGGGCAACTGGCGGGGCGCCTCGATGCGCTGCGTGCCAGCCTGTCGGGCCAGGGGGATGAGCTGAGCGTGCAGTTGCCCGCGGCCGAAGGCAAGACCGCGCCGGGCGCGGCTGCCGCCAGCCGACTGCGCATCCGTTCGGTGCGCCTGTCGGCGCAGGCCCCGCTGGCTTTCGACAAGCCCGGTTCGCTGGAGCAGCCCTTGGCGCTGGATGTCGCCCTGCAACAGCTGTCGCTGGGTGAGCAGCGCATCGAACGGCTCAGGCTCGATCTGCAAGGCTCGGCGGCCCAGCATCAGCTGAGTCTGACCGGGGCACGCGGGCGTGATCGCCTGCACGTGCAGAGTGAGGGGCGGCTGTCGATGCCACGCCAGGGCTTCCGTTACCAGGCGGATCTGGGCACCTTCGATCTCAGCGGCCGGGCCAGTGTGCGCCTGCAGGAGCCGGCCAGGGTCAACGTGCATGGCCAGGGGCTGGATACGCGCAACCTGCAATTGAGCCTGCTGGGGGGGCGGATGCAGCTGGCGCATCTGCTGCTCGATTGGTCCCGGGCATTCAACTTCGACACGGTGGGGCGTGTCGACGGGGTGCAACCATTGCAATTGCGTCGCCTGATGGAGATGGACGATGGCCAGGATCTGAGCGTGCTCGAAGCATTGCGGGTGGCGGCCAGCTGGCAGCTGCGCGGGCAGGGCGCCGAGGCCCTCCACGGCGAAGCCCGGCTGACGCTGACTGAGCAGCCGGCGGTGGGCCAACGTCAGCGGCTGGGCCTGCGTGCCGACAATGGCGCGGTGATGCGCTTCGAGGGCGAGAAGCTGGATGGCCGTCTGCGGCTGGACCTGCCCAGCCTGGCTGTGGCCAATCCCTTCCTGGGCAGCGATCTGGCGCTGGACGGCTCGGCAACGGTGGATGGAGTCATCAAGGGCAAGTTGCATGAGCCGGTCTTCGATGTGGCTCTCAAAGGCAAGGCACTGCAGGTGTTGCAGCGCTCGGCCGGCTTTGCGCTGCGTCAGGGCTCGCTCGATGCGCGGCTGGACAACCAGAGTCTGGTGCTGAACCGTCTGCACTTTGTCGCCGGGGAGGGTAGTCTGCAGATCAAGGGTGCTGCCCGGGTGGTCGAGCGCCCTGGTCTGCAAACCGATGCGTCGCCAGACGAAATCGAGGCTGCCGCCCGCCGGCGTCAGCGCGGGCCACGTCAGGCCTCGGTGTTGCCGATGGATGGCGTCTTCGACGTGGTGCTGGACCGCTTCCTGGTGCCGGTGGGGCCGGGTCAGAAAGTCACGGTGTCCGGACAGACGCGGCTGAGCAGCACGGCCCGGGGGCTGGAGCTGACAGGCGATGTCCGCGTCGATGAGGGGCTGATCGAGATCCAGGGCTCGGGCGCTCCCTCGCTGCCTGACGATGTGAAGGTGGTGAACGAAACCGTGCCGAGCGAAGAGACGCCCGCCGGTGCGGACGACGCGGCCCTGCGCATCCGCAGCGCGCTGGGCATTGCCCTGGGCGAAAAACTCAAGATCGTCGGTATGGGGGCCCAGGTGCGCCTGGGGGGTGATCTGGAACTCAGCGGCTTTCTGCCCAGCGAGCCACAGCTCACCGGCCTGGTGCGCATCCTCGATGGCAGTTATCAGGCCTATGGCCAGGATCTGAAGTTCACCAAGGGGCTGGTGCGCTTCAACGGCCCCATCAACAATCCCTCGCTGGATCTGGAGGCCAAGCGCCCCTTCCTGCCGGTGGACGTGGGCCTGGCCATCACCGGGCTGGCCAGCAATCCACAGGTCACACTGGTGTCGAAACCGAGCATGTCCGAAACCACCAAGCTGTCCTGGCTGGTGTTGGGGGTGCCACCCGAAGAGGCCTCCGGGGCGGCCCAGTCACTGGCCCTGCAACAGGCGGGCACCCTGCTCTTTGGCGGGGATGATGGGCGGCCGTCGCCCACCATTGCCGACCGCCTGGGTCTGGACGTGTTCAACTATGGCTATGCGTCGGATACCGGCGTGGAGGCCGGTGTGCAGGAGTCGATGACGCCCAAGGGGGTGCTCAGCGGATCCAGCAGCGACAATACCGGGGCCGAGACCGGCGTCGTCTCGCTGGGCAAGCGCATCAACGACCGCCTGTTCGTCAGCTACGAGAAAGGCGTGCGCGGCGTCTGGAACCTGCTGCGCATCCAGTACACGCTGGGCAAGGGCTACGTGCTGCGTGCCCAGACCGGTACCGAGAACTCGCTCGACGTTCTGCGCACCCGCAACTTCGACTGAAACTGCGGGCCTCCGCCCTGCCCACTGCTGTGACCATGACCAATGCCCCTGCTGGCAGCAGGGCGCTGATGGGGCATCACGCCTGCCATGGCGACAGCAGGACCTTACACCCGTTTCAGATCTCGTCGGCCATGCGCGTCAAGTAAGTGCTTGCTATCAGTTTTGTCGGCACGCACCGTGTAATACCTGCTGCCTTTGCAGCGTCTAGGGTTCATAATCCCCGCTTTCGTCAGCCGAGCAAGCTTTCACCAGACATGAGTGCATTCCTCGACGCAGAAGTCCTCAGCGTTCACCATTGGACCGACCGTCTTTTCAGCTTCACCACCACCCGCGATCAGGCCTTGCGTTTCAAGAACGGTCACTTCACGATGATCGGTCTGCCGGGCGAGGCGGGTCGCAAGCCGATCCTGCGTGCCTACAGCATCGCCAGCGCCAACTACGAGGAAACGCTGGAGTTTCTCAGCATCAAGGTGCCTGATGGCCCGCTGACCTCCAGGTTGCAGCATATCAAGCCGGGCGACCGCATCATCGTCGGCCGCAAACCCACCGGCACCCTGGTCACCGACTACCTGCTGCCTGGCAAGCGCCTGTGGCTGCTGGCCACCGGCACCGGTCTGGCGCCCTTTCTCAGTATCGCCCGCGACCCCGACACCTACGAGCGCTACGAGCAGGTGATCGTGGTGCATGGTGTGCGTGAAGTGGCCGAGCTGGCCTATTACGACCTGTTCACGAAGGAGCTGTTCGAGCACGAGTACCTGGGCGAGATCGTCCGCGACAAGCTTCACTACTACCCCACCGTCACCCGCGAGCCCTTCCGCAACCAGGGCCGCATCACCACGCTCATCGAGAACGGCAAGCTCAATGCCGACCTGGGCATGCCGGCCTTCAACCGCGAAGAAGACCGGATCATGATCTGTGGCAGCCCCGACATGCTGCGTGACCTGAAGGCGATGTTCGAGCAGCGGGGTTTCAAGGAAGGCAATACCTCCATTCCCGGCGATTTCGTCATCGAACGCGCCTTTGCCGAGCAGTAACGGCGGTCAGGGTACTCCGTACTCCATCGACGCACCGGCCGGCTTCGCACGCCATGCCTCCCACGGCTGGACGGGGCTTGGCCGGTCGAAGCAGGGCCGGTCGCGCATGGCCGGCCATCCTGATGCGCCAGCTGTGGCAAAAATAAAACATCCCGGGCCCTGAGTGTCGCTCTGCTTGCCAGACCCAGCCGTAATCAACCCTGGAAAAAACCACACCCTTGTCATGGCGGACTGCATGGGGATAAGGTTCGCCATGATTGGCAATGCGAATCATTGCTTATCTCGCCAGCGTCACGCTGACCAGCGGCGGCGCTGACTTCATCCAATCATGTGCCTGCCCCTGGTGGAGACCATCCGGTCGCGTTCCACCCGTTGCCGGTAGCCGTGGCCTGAAGCCCGTCTGTCCGGATGTCGTCTGCCGCCCTGGTCGCCAGCGCACCTCACATCACGCTACGGAAGGGAATCCCACATGGCTTACCGGACACGCCGCCTTGCACCGCGTCTTACCGTCCTTGCCGCTGCCCTCGCACCGCTGCTGGCCTCACCGGCCTGGGCGCAGCAGATTGTCGCGGGCGGGGCAGAAATCACCGAACTCCCCGAAATCGATGTGCTCGGCACGGCCGAGCAGGCCTGGAAGCAGGCCCCCGGTGTGTCCATCGTCAGCCAGCAGCAGCTGGAAAACGCCCCAGCCAGCGACATCGCCGAAGTGCTGCGCAAGCAGCCCGGCGTCAACCTCACCGGCAATTCCACCAGCGGTCAGCGCGGCAACAACCGCCAGATCGATCTGCGGGGCATGGGCCCGGAAAACACCCTGATCCTAATCGACGGCAAACCCGTCAACAGCCGCAAGGCCGTGCGCTACGGCTGGCGGGGCGAGCGCGACACCCGCGGCGACATGAACTGGGTGCCGGCCGAAGCCATCGAGCGCGTCGAGGTGCTGCGAGGCCCGGCGGCCGCCCGCTACGGCAACGGGGCAGCCGGTGGTGTCGTCAACATCATCACCAAGGGCGTTCCCGAACAGTTCGGTGGCAGTGCTTCGCTCTATCTCAGCCGCCCGCAGGATTCGGTCGACGGCGACTCGCGCCGGGCCAGCGCCAGCATTGCCGGCCCGATCGCAGACAACTTCGGCTACCGCATCACTGCCAGCGCCTCGAAAACCGATGCCGATGCCTGGAACATCAACCAGGGGCATGCCTCCACCCGTACCGGCCCCTTCCGCAACACCTTCCCGGCCGGACGCGAGGGCGTGCGCAACCGCGACCTGAACGCCCGCCTCAGCTACAAGCCGGCGCCGGGACACACCCTCGATCTGGATCTGGCCTTTGCGCGCCAGGGCAACATCTACACTGGCGACACCCAGAATACCAACAACTACACCGTCAACGCGCAGGGCCAGCTGGTGCCCACCTCGCAGCGCGTGCAGGATGCGCTGGGCAGTGAAACCAACCGCATGTACCGCAGCAGCTACGGCCTGACCCACAAGGGCCGGTATGACGGTGGCGTCTCGTCGCTGGCCTACCTGCAATACGAGCGAACCCGCAACAGCCGTATCGACGAAGGTCTGGCCGGCGGCACCGAAGGTCTCTTTTCCAGCAACGCCTTCAGCACCGCCCGTCTTGACATCCTGACCGCGCACGGTGAAGCCAACCTGCCCGGCAGCTGGGGCGGGCTGGATCACGTGATGACGCTGGGCGCCGAATGGGTGACGCAGGATTTTGAAGACCCCAATTCCGTCACCCAGACCACCACCGAAGGCGGTGCGGTGCCCGGGATCGCCGACAGCGGCCGCAGCAGCGACATCTCGGCCCGCATTGTCTCGATCTTCATCGAGGACAACATCGAGCTGGCGCGCGGCACGCTGCTGACGCCGGGGGTGCGTTTCGATCACCACGACAAGGCCGGGGCCAACTGGAGTCCGTCGATCAACCTCTCGCACGCGCTGGCCCAGGGGCTGACGCTGAAGGCGGGTGTTGCCCGCGCCTACAAGGCGCCCAACCTCTATCAGCTCAACCCCAACTACCTGTTGTACAGCCGCGGGATTGGCTGCTGGGGCGGTGGCGGTGCCTGCTACCTGCAGGGCAATGCCGACCTGAAGGCCGAAACCAGCATCAACAAGGAACTGGGCATCGAATACAGCAACGAGCAGATGCTGGCCGGCCTGACCCTGTTCCACAACGATTATCGCAACAAGATCGAGGCGGGCCACAGCATCACCGGCCGGGCCAGCGGCGGTACCGGGCGCACGGCCAATGCCGCCATCTTCCGCTGGGACAACGTCAGGAAAGCCGTGGTCTCGGGGGTGGAAGGGGCCTTCAACCTCAAGATCGGCCCGTCGATCCAGTGGGACAACAACCTCACCTACATGATCGACAGCGAAAACAGGGAAACCGGCGAACAGCTCTCGATCATCCCGGAGTACACCCTCAATTCGCGCCTGGGCTGGCAGGCCAGCAACGCACTGGAAGTCTTCGGCACCGTCACCTGGTACGGTCGCCAGAAGGCCAACAAGTTCGACTTCCAGGGGCTGCCGCTGACGGGTGAAGAAGCACAGGGCCTGTCGCCCTACGCCCTGCTGGGCATCGGTGCGCGCTATGCCGTCAACAAGCACCTCAGCGTGGGGGCCGGCGTCGACAATCTGCTCGACAAGCGTCTCTACCGCCGGGGCAACGCCGTCGGGGTGAACAACCCGCGCACCATCTACGGGGCGGGGGCTGCCACCTACAACGAACCGGGGCGCGCGTTCTACCTGACCGTCAGCGGGCGCTTCTGATACAGAAAAGCCTCCCGAAGGAGGCTTTCTGGGTACCGCCCTTCGGGGCGGTGAGCCGGGTGTGATGCAGGTGCATCACACCGCTGCAGAAGGGACGGATCCGTCAGCATCCGGCTCAGGAGTGGTAGCGCACGCCAGCGTACCCACGATACGCACGGCGCCGATGTTGATACCCAGCCAGAAGCACTGAAGAAGGCCGCCAGTCTGGGTGGACTGGGATATCACTCATGCGTAGTCTGCGCCCGATGCGTTAGGATCAGCCGGAGGAACCATCAGGCCAAGGCATGACGCAGGAGGTACCCATGAATGAAGAGTCCCCCGAAGTGATCGACGCGCTGGCGCTCACGTCCAGCAAGGGCACCGCCTATCCCGAACCCTTCGCCTCTCGCATGAGCGGCCGCAGCCGCCGGGCGCTTGGCAACGTCTTTGGCTTGCGCAACTTTGGTGTCAATCTGACCACGCTGGCGCCGGGGGCTGAATCGTCACTGCGCCATGCCCACACCACGCAGGACGAGTTTGTCTGGGTCGTCTCGGGCGAGGTCACGCTGGTCAGCAATAGCGGTCGCCACCACCTCAAGGCTGGCATGTGCGCCGGATTCAGGGCCGGCAACGGCAATGCCCACCAGCTCCGCAACGAATCCGATGCGCCCGTCATCTACCTGGAGGTTGGAGACCGCAGCCCCGATGACCGGGTCAGCTATCCCGACGATGACCTGATGGCTGTGATGACCGGGCAGGGCTGGCAGTTCTTCCACAAGAACGGGCAGCCCTACGACTGAGCCTGAATGACGTGCATGCATTTCAGTGTTTTCCATACACGTCCCGGCCGATGTGCATACAACAAGGCCGTTTCTGATCAGGTTGATCGGGGCTCGGTGTCGGACCACGCTTCTCCACTCAGGATGCGATAGAGCGGTTCGTTGATGTAGTAGTTGGTGCGTCCTGCCTTGATCTTCAGCAGCAGTCCGCCCTGTGCCAGCGCATCCAGATAACGGGAGGCTGTCAGGCGCGATATCTTCAGGTCGTGCTGAAGGAACTCGATCTTGGTGTAGGGATAGGAGAACAGGTTGTTGATCAGATCCTGGCTGTAAAACCTGTAATCGGCACGGATCCGGTGCTTGTAATCCATCAGGGCCGCCTTGATGGCCTGGGTCGTGGCAATGCCGTCGACCGCCGTGGCCTCGACTGCCCCGAGCATGTAGCTGACCCATGCTTCCCATTGGTCGTGGTCGCGCACGTTCTGGAGGTGCTGGTAATAGTCGGCCTTGCTGCGCACGATGGCTCGGCTGAGGTAAAGCACAGGCGAGGTCAGCAACCCCTGCTTGACCAGATACAGAACGTTGATGATGCGCCCGGCACGCCCATTTCCATCGTAAAAGGGATGGATGCTCTCGAACTGATGATGAATCAGTGCCATCTTGATCAACGGATCGGTGTCGAACAGGCTCTCATCGTTGATGAAGCGTTCCAGATCGGACATCAGCTGTGGCACGACCTCGGGAGAGGGAGGGGTGTAGACCACCCGTCCCGTGTTGCTCTTGAGAACGGTGCCGGGCACTTTCCGAAAGCCTGCCCGGTTCTTCTCCAGCGCGGCCTGGATATCGAGGATGTGGTTGGTGGTCAGCAGCTGACTCGCTCTGACGGCGTCAAAGCCCACGCGCAGGGCACGGTTGTACCGTGCCACTTCCTTGGTGGCAGGGCTGGCGCTCGAATCCTTCAGGGCTTCACGGAACAGCTCGTCATGGGTGGTGACGATGTTCTCGATCTCGGAACTGTCCTTGGCCTCCTGCAGGCCCAGGGTGTAATGACCCACCAGAACCTGCACAGTTCAGGCCGCTAAAGCGTAAGCTTGA
>JAUNLD010000006.1:0-21651 GCA_030532425.1 Lautropia sp.
GGTATCTGCCCCAACCGGTGTCTGCCCCCAGCCGCTCATTCTGCTGCCCACCCGATGATTCGCGCCGCAATCACCCCCACGCGCGGCGCCGCCTGCCCGTTCACGATCACGGGGCGCCCTACACGGAATCCACCAGTCGACTACCATTCATGAATTCATGATCGCACATGCCTTCATCTGAAGACTTTCACCTCCAGAAAACTTCCAGCTCCAGAACAGATTCCATGACTGCACAACTGATCGACGGCGTGGCCATTTCGGCACAGGTCAAAGAAGCGGTCCGCCAGGAGGCGGCCGAGATCAAGGCAACCACCGGCAGGGCACCAGGCCTGGCGGTGATCCTGGTCGGTGATTCGCCCGCCTCTCAGGTCTATGTGCGCAACAAGATCCGCGCCTGTGAAGCCGCCGGTTTCCATTCGGTCAGCCAGCATCTGCCCGAGCACACCACCGAAGCCGAGCTGCTCGCCCGGCTGGACGCCCTGAATCACGACGACAGCGTGCACGGCATTCTGGTGCAGCTGCCGCTGCCCGCGCACATCGATACCCGCCGGGTGATCGAGGCGATCTCGCCCCGCAAGGACGTGGATGGTTTCCATGTCGTCAATGCCGGTGCGCTGATGACGGGCGCCCCCCAGCTGGTGCCGTGCACGCCGCTGGGCGTGATGACGCTGCTGGCGCACACGGGTGTGCCACTGCGCGGCGCCGAAGCCGTCGTCGTCGGTGCCAGCAATCTGGTGGGCAAGCCGCAGCTGCACCTGCTGCTGCAGGCCGGTGCCACGGTCACGCTGTGCAACAGCAAGACCCGTGATCTGACCGCGCAGACGCGCCGTGCCGACGTGCTGGTGGTGGCAGTGGGTCGGCCGCGGATGGTCACCGCCGACATGATCAAGCCGGGTGCCGTGGTCATCGATGTCGGCATCAACCGCCTGCCCGACGGCAAGCTGACCGGGGATGTCGATTTCGAAGGCGCCCGCGAGGTCGCCAGCTGGATCACGCCCGTGCCGGGTGGTGTGGGCCCCATGACGATTGCCATGCTGCTGCAGAACACCATCACGGCCGCCCGCGCGCAGCTGGGTCTGGCCTGATCCCCGCCATCCTGCTCCGCCCGTTTTCACGAAGCGGGCGTCGTACCTCATCCCCCTGCCCCATCGGCCCGGACACCGCCATCGGCCATAGCCTGGCCACCAGCCATCCGCCCCGCCCCTGTGCCAGCCCGGCCATTCGACGTACACTCTTTCGCTTGGTTTTGACGGCCATGCCCTCATCTGGGCGGAAACGCTGCTGGCCAGCAGCAGGCCCACCGGCACGGCAGACAGGCCAAGGCATGATGCCCCCGGCCAGAATCGGCCCACGGCCTGCCGATGCCCGACGCGCCGGTGCCGCCCGCCGGTTCCCCGGACACCAGAGCGGCACGCCCCCGTATCCACGGTGAAGGGCCAGCCCGAGGCACAGCCCGGCCAAACCTCCGATCCACCCATTCCGACACCATGACCGACGCTCATCTGACCGCCTCTTCCACTGCTGCTTCCGACAACCCGCTGCTGTCCAGCCCGGACCGCCTGCCGGCCTTCGGTGCCGTCACGCCCGCCCATGTCACGCCGGCCCTCGACCAGTTGCTGGCCGAGGCCCAGACCGCCCTCGACCGGGCCGGCGCTGCCGACACGCCCGCCACCTGGCAGGATTTCGTGCTGCCGCTGCAGCGCGGCACCGAACGTCTGGCCCACGCCTGGGGCATCGTCCAGCATCTCAATTCGGTGGTCGATACCCCGGAACTGCGCGAAACCTTCAACCAGAACCTGCCGCGGGTGGTCGAGTTCTGGACCCGGCTGGGCCAGAATGGCCCGCTGTTCGAGAAATACAGGGCGCTGCGCAACGGCCCGGAACACGCCAGGCTGGATGCGGCCCGCCGCACCGCCATCGAACACGAACTGCGCGACTTTCGCCTCGGTGGCGCCGAGCTGGAGTCACCGGCACGCGAGCGCTTTGCCGCCATCCAGGAAGAGCTGGCCGCCCTGCAGCAGAAGTTTTCCGAGAACGTGCTCGACGCCACCAATGCCTGGAAACTGCTGATTCCCGACACCGATGAAGGCCGTGCCCGCCTGGCCGGCCTGCCAGAGGATGCGATCGAGGCGGCCCGGGCCGAAGCCCGGCGTCGGCAGAAGGAAGGCTTCTGCTTCACGCTGCAGTTTCCGTCGTACTTCCCGGTGCTGCAATATGCCCACGACCGGGCGCTGCGCGAGACGATGTACCGTGCCTATGCCACCCGTGCCGCCGAGGGCTCGGCCCAGGACAACACGCCGCTGATCGAGAAGATCCTGGCCCTGCGCGAGGAAAAGGCCGGCCTGCTCGGCTACGGCTCCTATGCCGAGCTGTCGCTGGTGCCAAAGATGGCCGACTCGCCTGAGGATGTGGAGCGCTTCCTGCGTGATCTGGCCCGGCGTGCCCGTCCCTTTGCCGAGCGCGACCTGGACGAGCTGCGGGCCTATGCCCGCGATCATCTCGGCTTGCCCGAGCTGCAGGCCTGGGATCTGGCCTACGCCAGCGAAGCGCTGAAGCAGGCGCGCTATGCCTTCTCCGACAACGAGGTCAAGCAGTACTTTGCGCTGCCGCGCGTGCTCGATGGCCTGTTCCGGCTGATCGAGCGGCTGTTCTCGGTGACGATCCGCCCCGATCAGGCCGAGGGCTGGCACCCCGATGTCAGCTTCTACCGGATCGAGGCGGCCGATGGTGCGCTGGTCGGCCAGTTCTATCTGGATCTCTACGCCCGTGAGGCCAAACAGCCCGGCGCCTGGATGAACGACTGCCGGGGCCGTCATCGTGAGCGGGCCGACGGCGGCCTGCAGACGCCGGTGGCCTACCTGGTCTGCAATTTCCAGGCACCGGTCAATGGTCAGCCGGCCCTGCTCACCCACGACGACGTCACGACGCTGTTCCACGAGTTCGGCCACGGCCTGCACCATCTGCTGACCCGGGTGGACACGCTGGCCGTGTCCGGCATCTCGGGCGTGGAATGGGATGCCGTCGAGCTGCCCAGCCAGTTCATGGAAAACTGGGCCTGGGAATGGGAGATCGTCGAATCGATGACCGCTCACGCCAGAACGGGCGAGCCGATGCCACGCGCCCTCTTCGACCGGATGCTGGCGGCCCGCAACTTTCAGGCCGGCCTGCAGACCCTGCGCCAGATCGAGTTCTCGCTGTTCGACATGATCCTTCACCGCAGCACCGGCCTGACGGCCACCTCGCTGCGGGCGGACAAGAACAGCGATGCCGCAACGGCGGTCACGGGCAACACGGCCGGGGCGGAGGTCACGCCCCCGGCGGCCGTGAACGGGCACAGCAGGGAGGCGGACGCAGCAGCCAGCACCCCGGTGCAGCGCATTCTCGATGCGGTGCGGCGCGAGGTGGCGGTCCTGGTGCCGCCGGCCTTCAACCGTTTCCAGAACAGCTTCAGCCACATCTTTGCCGGTGGCTATGCGGCAGGCTATTACAGCTACAAGTGGGCCGAGGTGCTGTCGGCCGACTGCTACGCCGCCTTCGAGGAAGCCGGGCTGGACGACGTCGCGACCGGACAACGTTTCCTGCAGGAGATACTGTCCGTAGGCGGCAGCCGACCGGCCATCGACTCATTCAGGGCGTTCAGGGGACGAGCCCCCGAACTGGACGCGCTGCTTCGGCATAATGGCATGGTCGAGACTGCCAACTGACGCCGGACTGCTTACTTTCTGACCGGTGCCTTCCATCAACCAGGGATGGGCAGTCGCTCCTACTTGAACAAAGGCAACGGCACCGAGATGAAAGACCTGACGGCGACATCCCTGCTGCTGGCAGCAGCCTGCGGCCTGGCTGCCATGTCGGCCACTGCAGTCGAATACAAATGGGTCGACCGCGACGGCCGGGTCCACTATGGCGACCACCCACCGGCCGACCACGGGGCCGTCGCCCTGCGCAAGCCGGGCGGTGTCCACACCGAGGCGCCCCCCAGGGCGGCGGCCGACCCGACCCTCGACTTTCCGCTGGCCCTGCGCACCGCCGCACGCAACCATCCGGTGGAACTCTACGTCGCCAACGATTGCGGCCCCTGCCGACTGGCGGCCCAGCTGCTGCGCCAGCGTGGCATTCCCTTCCAGGAATGGCGGGTGAGCAGCCATGCCGACTTTGCCCGCTTCAAGGAACTGGGTTTCACCGAAAACGGCTTTCCGGCCATCAGTGTCGGCAACCAGCGCAGCATCGGTTTCGAGGCGATGGCCTGGCACCGGCTGCTCGATGGTGCGCAATATCCGAAGAACTCGCTGCTGCCGTCCAGCTACCAGTACCCGGCCATCGCCAACCTCAGCCATGAGACCCCGGTGATCGGCGCCATGACGGTGAGCAGTCCCGGTGCCCAGGGGCCGAAGGTGCTGCCCACCTCCCCCAACCGGGTCGAGCGCAAGCGGGCAGAACCCCGTCCGGAGCCGCAGGGCGAACTGCGCTTCTGATCCCGGCCCACCTTATGCGGAAAACGCATGAGGAGAGAGCCGCCCGGCATGAATGCCCTGCCCCGGCCGGAAAAAACGCGGCGGCCCGTCTATCATCGGCGTCGGGTTCTCTTTTGGGCCACCGGCCAGCACGGTGGCCAGCGACGTCATGAATCTTCAACAATTGCGTTCGGTCCGCGAAGCCGTCCGGCGCGGCTTCAACCTCACCGAAGTGGCCCGGGCCCTGCATACCTCGCAGCCCGGTGTCAGCCGCCAGATCCGCGAGCTGGAGCAGGAACTGGGCTTCGAGATCTTCGTGCGGGCCGGCAAGCGCCTGACCACCCTCACCCATGCCGGTGCCACCGCCGTGCCGATCATCGAGGGGATCCTGGCCGGTGCCGAAAACCTGCTGCGGGTCGGCGAGGAATATGCCCAGCAGTCAGCCGGCAAGCTGTCGATTTCGGCCACCCACTCGCAGGCCCGCTATGCCCTGCCCGATGCGGTTCACGATTTCCGGCGCCGCTACCCGGACGTGCAGCTGAACCTGCATCAGGGTTCGCCCCAGCAGGTGGCCGACATGCTGCTGAACGGTGAGGCCGACATCGGCATCGCCACCGAAGCCCTGTCGGAGTATGAAGGCCTGGTGACGCTGTCCTGCTACCGCTGGACGCATTGCGTGGTGGTGCCCCCCGGCCACCCGCTGCTGGAGGATGGCGAACTGACGCTCGCACGCATGGCGCAGTATCCGATCATCACCTACAGCCCGGGTTTCACGGGCCGCCTGCACATCGACGAAGCCTTCCGCGCCGAACGGCTGGAGCCGGAGATGGTGCTGACGGCCATGGATGCCGATGTCATCAAGACCTATGTGGAACTGGGCATGGGCATCGGCATCATCGCCTCGATCGCCTTCGACGAGGAGCGCGACACCCGGTTGCGGGCCATCGATGCCGGGCACCTGTTTCCGGTCAACGTGACCCGGCTGGCCTTTCGGCGCGGCACCTTCCTGCGCAGCTATGTCTACGATTTCATCGAGACCTTTGCCTCGCCGCTGAGCCGCGATGTGGTCGAACAGGCCGCCAGCCAGACGCCCGGCCTCGACTTCCAGATCTGAGCCCGGCTCAGATCATCGAGGCCGGATCGACGGGGCCGGCCTCGCGGTTGGCCCAGTCGGCCCCGGCCTCGAAACGGGTTTCCTGGCGCGCCCGCAGGTGAACCAGGTCGCCACGCCCGAAAGCGTGCCGGCGGCGCAGCGCCTGCCAGGCTGCCCGGGACATCTCGACATCGACGAACCCCTCCTCATCCAGCCGGCGGAATTCCAGCCGCGTGCGCGGGCCGACGGTGAGCGCCTGCGAGAAATGCACGGCCAGCGTGCCGGGACCGGCCTCGTCCACCACCTCGATCTCGTGCGGGCGCACATAGACGGTGTCGCTGGCCGGCCCGGTGCCTGGCCCGACAAAATGCCCGCGGAACAGGTTCACATCACCCAGAAACTTCAGCACGAAGGGCGTGGCCGGGCGGTCGTAGACCTCCTCGGGCGTGCCGCTCTGCTCGATGCGGCCATGATTGAGGACGACGACGCGATCCGACACCTCCATCGCCTCCTCCTGATCGTGGGTGACGAACACGCTGGTGACGTGCATCTCGTCGTGCAGGCGGCGCAACCAGCGTCGCAGCTCCTTGCGCACCTGCGCATCCAGCGCGCCAAAGGGCTCATCCAGCAGCAACACCCTCGGCTGCACGGCCAGGGCACGGGCCAGCGCGATCCGCTGACGCTGCCCCCCGGAGAGCTGCGGCGGATAGCGCCCGGCCAGCCAGTCCAGCTGCACCAGGGCCAGCAGCGCGTGCACCCGCTCACGGATCTCCTCCTCGGGCGGCCGGCTGGCACGGGGCAGCACGCGCAGGCCGAAGGCAACGTTCTCGAAGATCGTCATGTGGTTGAACAGCGCATAGTGCTGGAAGACGAAACCCACCCCGCGCGAGCGCGGATCGGCCGTCGTGGCATCGCGGCCGTCGAAGAGCACGCGGCCACTGTCCGGCTGTTCCAGCCCGGCAATGATCCTCAGCAGCGAGGTCTTGCCCGAGCCGGACGGCCCCAGCAGCGCCACCAGCTCGCCCGAACCGATCTCCAGCGAGATGTCGTCGCACACCACCGTGTTGCCGAAGCGCTTGTGCAGATGCTCGATCAGGATGCCCATGTCCGCCCCTCGTTCGTGTTCAGATGCCGAAAGCGTGCCACAGGTCGGCATCATCCGGCATGCGCGCCAGCTCGACCTCAGGCGCCGTGGTGGCCGACGCCTGCGACACCATGCTGCCCGGCGGCACGCTGCGCGTGAGCCAGACGTTGCCGCCGATCACCGACCCGCGACCGATGACGACACGGCCCAGCACCGTGGCCCCGGCATAGATCACCACATCGTCCTCGACGATGGGATGGCGCGGCTCACCCTTGACCAGCGAACCGTCCTCGGCCTGACTGAAGCGCTTGGCCCCCAGCGTGACCGCCTGATAGAGGCGTACGCGCCGGCCGATGATGGCCGTTTCGCCAATCACCACACCGGTGCCGTGGTCGATGAAGAAATGGTCGCCGATCTGCGCCCCCGGATGGATGTCGATGCCGGTGGACGAATGGGCCAGTTCGGCGATCAGCCGGGCCGTCAGCGTCATGCCCTGCCGATACAGCAGATGCGCCAGCCGGTGGTGGATCATCGCCCAGATGCCCGGATAGCAGATCAGCACCTCGTCGGGGCTGCTGGCTGCCGGATCACCCTGATAGGCCGCCTGCACGTCGGTGTCGATCAGTTCGCGCACCTGCGGCAGCGCCTGGCTGAAGGCCCGGATCACCGCCACCGCCCGCTCGCTCTCCTGCTCGCACAGCGCGCGGCAGCCCGAGCGGAACATGATCTCGCGGCGCACCTGCTTGTGCAGGGCCGAAAGCGCCAGATCGAGCGTATAGCCGACGTAGTGGTCGATGTTCTCGGCGCAGGTGTCGGGGCGCCCCAGCCGGTGCGGAAACAGCGCGGCAGCCAGCCCGTGGATGACCTCGGTCAGCACCGGCCGCGATGGCAGCAGGGGCGGGCTTTCGCTGTCCATGCCGCGCTGCTTCAGCGACGACTCGCGCTTCTGGCGCAGCTGCGCCACCACGTCATCCACCCCAAACACCGGCGACGTCATCATCCCTTCTCCCTTGCCTGTCATCCCCGTCAACGGCCCGCTGCACCCGACCACGCCGGCCAGATGCAGCACGCGCCACAAGACAGGAATATACCGCCGCCCGCCCCCGTCCACATGCACACCGCGCATGAGTGCCTGCACCAGGCGCACAAGTGCCGGTTCCACCCCAGGGTGCATCTTCCGCACCACACCGGGTTTTTCCGCAACGGCCAGCGGGCGCCTGCCCCCCACCTGCACGGGTCATGAGCCTTCACGGCAGCGAACCGGTTGATGACTCGCTCTAGAATCGCCCCGGTTCCGGCCGTCACCGGACACAGCATGCGGCCACGCCCGGCTCCACACCCGGCCGGCATCACCGGTCCCGCACCGGCCGGCACCTGGCCCCTGCCCATCCCCACTCTCCGCCTGATTCCGCATGACCGCCCTGCTGCTCAGCGCCTTCATCTACCTGGCCTCGGCTGCCATCGCCGTGCCCCTGTCCCGTCGACTGGGCCTTGGCTCGGTGCTGGGCTACCTGCTGGCCGGCATCCTCATCGGCCCGGTGCTGGGGCTGGTGGGACGCGAGACCGAAGACATCCAGCACGTGGCCGAGTTTGGTGTGGTGATGATGCTGTTTCTGGTGGGGCTGGAACTCAAGCCCCGCAAGCTCTGGCAACTGCGCTACCAGCTGCTGGGCCTGGGCGGATTGCAGGTGCTGCTCACCATGGCTGCCATCGCCGGTGCGGCCCACCTGCTGGGCTGGCCGTGGTCCATCGGCATCGCCGCCGGCTGCGTGCTGGCCATGTCCTCCACCGCCATCGTGCTGCAAACCCTGGGGGAAAAACACCTGATGGACAACCCCGGCGGCCAGGCCAGCTTCTCGGTGCTGCTGTTTCAGGACGTTGCCGTCATCCCGATGCTGGCGCTGCTGCCGCTGCTGGCCCTGCCCGAGCTGAGCGGACAGGGCACCGCCGCCTCGCATGACGACGGCATCAACCTGATGGCCGGGCTGAGCGGCTACGCCAAGGCGGCCATCACCTTCGGCGCCATCAGCGCCATCATCGTCGGCGGTCACTTCCTGGCCGGCCCCGTCTTTCGCTACATCGCCGCGGCGCGGCTGCGCGAGCTGTTCACCGTGGTCTCGCTGGCGCTGGTCATCGGCATCGCCGTGCTGATGTCGCTGATCGGCCTCTCGCCGGCGCTGGGCACCTTCCTGGCCGGGGTGGTGCTGGCCAACAGCGAATACCGGCACGAGCTGGAAAGCAACCTCGAACCCTTCAAGGGGCTGCTGCTCGGGCTGTTCTTCATCACCGTGGGCGCCGGCATCAACTTCGGGCTGCTGTTCGAGCATGCGGGCGCCATCCTCGGCATGACGCTGGGAGTGATCCTCATCAAGGGGATGATCCTGTGGATGCTGGGCCTGCTCTTCCGGCTGAAGAAGCTCGATCGCAGCCTCTTCGCACTGGCACTGGCGCAGGCCGGCGAATTCGGTTTCGTGCTGCTCTCGCTCGTCAGCAGCAACGCCGTCATGCCGGCCGATCTGGCCCGCCAGCTGCTGCTGGTGGTGGCGCTGTCGATGCTGCTCACCCCGATCCTGTTCATCATCTACGACACGATCATCGTGCCACGCGCCTACCAGGGGGCCCGCCCCGACGGCCCCGATCCGATCCACCAGCAGCACCCGGTCATCATCGCCGGCCACGGCCGCTTTGGCCGCGTCATCAACGGCATGCTCAGCGCCTGCGGCCACAAGACCACCGTCATCGACCACGACGCCACCACCGTGGCCGGCTTCAAGCGCCTGGGCGTGCAGACCTATTTTGGGGATGCCGCCCGGCCCGAGCTGCTGATGACCGCCGGGCTGGCCGATGCCCAGCTGCTGGTGGTGGCCATCGACAACCACGAACAGGCCATGCAGATCATCTCATTTGCCCGCAAGGCCAATCCGTCCATCCATATCGTCACCCGCGCCCGCGACAGCCAGCAGGCCTACGAGCTGAACCACGCCGGCGCCAACGAGATCGTGCGCGAAACCTTCGATTCGGCCATCCGCTGCGGCAAGCGCGCCCTGGAATGCCTGGGGGTCCCCCACGACCGGGCCGAAGATGTCGGCAACCTCTACTTTCACCGCGAGCGCCAGACGATGGCAGCCGCCTCGCGCGTCTACGATCCGCGCATCAGCCCCTTCGACAACCAGGCGCTGATCGAGGTGGTGCGCACCAGCACGCAGGAAACCGAAGCCATGATGCAGCGGGTGCTGCGTGGCCTGCCGCCCGAAACACCCCCCGCCCACCCGCACGCCCCCGGCGCAGAGGCCTGGCAGGATGACGGGATAGCCGAACCGGTACACACCGATCCTGCCTGCGCCACAGCAAAGCAGCCATGAGCAACCTGTCCATCCCGACAGGGATTCAGGCCCGCATCGACGAGATCCGGCAGCGCAACCATTTCTACTTCGAGGGCGATTTACCAGGCCATCCATGACACCATCGACAATGGCCTTGCCGTCACAATGGCCTTGCCGTCAACCCGCACACCTCGGGCCAGTACGGCATTCTGGGCAAGGATACCAACTGGGACGTCTTCCGCAAGCATCCGGGCCTGGCCTGGCAGCGACTGCACGCGGCCGTGGCCATGCTCGATCACAAGGGCACACAGGCGGGGGCGGATGACGGACACCATGCATCACCCACGGAGATCCCTTCATGACAACCGCCATCCTGATCCTCAGCACCGTGTCTGCCATGGCATCGACGGCCGCCGCGGTTCCTGCACTGTTACGGCCAGCCAAACGGGGCATGGTCTCCGGCCCCCTGGCTGCCGCCACCGTCCACACAGCTGCCGCATGCCTGCTGCCATGAAGGCCGGCACAGGCACCCGGACACCCCGGCGGCTTCTGCCCGGAACCCCCTGGACGGCCGCCACACCGTGGTCGCTGCAAGCCACCCCGCTGATCGTGCTGACCCTCTCGCTGACCCTGTGCGGCGTCGGCGAAGGCATGCTGGTGCAGGCCGCACTCGGCTCGACACCGTGGACGGTGCTGGCGCAGGGGCTGGCTGCACAAAGTGGCTGGCATCTGGGCTGGATCACCTTTCTGGTCAGCCTGATGGTGATGATGCTGTGGATTCCGCTGCGCATGCGCCCCGGTCTGGGTACGGTGATGAACCTGATCCTGGTCGCACTGGTCCTGGGGGTCTTCGTGCAGGGCGTACCGGTACCCGAAAACTGGGCCGGGCGCATCATGCTGTGTGCAGGGGGCGTGGCCCTGGTCGGTTCGGCCTCGGCGCTGTACCTGAGCTGCCACATGGGCGCTGGCCCGCGAGACGGACTGATGGTGGGTCTGTGCAAACAGACAGGCTGGCGGGTAGGCGCCGTACGCAGCAGTCTGGAAATCACCGTCTGCGTGGCCGGCTGGCTGCTGGGCGGCAATCTGGGCCTGGGCACGCTGCTGTTTGCCTGCTGCGTCGGCTGGGTGGTGGAAGCCACCCTGGCCTTTCTGGCACGCCATTTTGCCGTCTGGCAGCCGGCCTGAGCGCAGCCACCCCGACATGGACCAGGCTGCCGGCATTCGCTATGCTTTGGGGCCACGCCAGAGGAGATCCGCATGCCCCCGCCACTCACCCCACTGCGCTGCGCCCTGCTCGCCAGCCTGATCGGCCTGAGCGCCTGCCAGCACCCGCCAGAGCACATCGGCACACCCGCGCGCACGGACGCCCCGGCCAGCGCCGGCACGCAGGAAGACACCGTCGTCAGGCAGTTCACCGCCTACGGGGTGGGCAGCAGCTGGCGGCTGCTCATCGACGGCGACACCGCCCACACCGAAGGGCCTGAGCTGCCCGCCGCCCGCGTCCTGCTGGAACGGTCGGCCTACGCCAGGGGCGTGGAGTTTTCCGGCACGCTCGCGGGGCAGCCGCTCGACATCAACATCAATGGCCGCCCCTGCACCGACGCCAGCCGGCAGCGCACCGAGTTTTCCGTCACCGTGCACCACGGCAGCCGTCGCCTCAAGGGCTGCGCCGTCCGGGGCATCGTGCCGGCTGCACCGACCTGATCCTGCCCCCGGGGCATCCCCGGGTTTCGTCCATGCCCGCTTCTGTGCTTCCCCGTGCCGTTCCCGTCTGGTTGCTGCTGCTGGCCGTGCTGTCGCTGGCCGCCAACCTGCGCGCGCCGCTGGTAGCCTATGGGCCGGTGGTGGGGCTGATCCAGCACGATCTGGGCACCTCGGGCAGTTTCATGGGGCTGGTGGGGGCACTGCCGCTGCTGGCCTTTGCACTCTGTTCGCCGCTGGCGCCCCGGCTGGCGCGACGCCTCGACATCGAAGACGTGCTGATCGGCGCACTGGTGCTGATGATCGCCGGCCTGGTGCTGCGCTCGGCCATGCCGGCCCCCCTGCCACTGGTGGTAGGCACCGTGCTGCTGTCCGCGGCCATCGCCATGGGCAACGTGCTGCTGCCCGCCCTGGCCAAGCGCAGCCTGCCGCAGCACATCGGTCTGGTGGTGGGCGCCATCTCGGCCACGATGTCCGCCTCGTCGATGCTCTCGGCCGCCATCTCGGTGCCGCTGGCGCAGTGGCAGGGCTGGCGCTGGTCGCTGGGCATCTGGCTGCTGGGCGCAGGCGTGGCACTGCTGGCCTGGCTGGCGCTGCGCTGGCGCCAGCCGCAGGTGCATCGTGCCCGCACGCCGCACCGCCACCTCAACGTCTGGCGCATGCCGGCGGCCTGGGTCATCAGCCTGGCCATGGGCGTGCAGTCGGTGGTGTTCTACGGGGTCGTCAGCTTCCTGCCTTCGGTGCTGGCCGACAAGGGGCTGAGTGTCGCAGCCGCCGGTGCACAGGCCTCGTATTTCCAGGGGATCTCGCTGGTGGGGGTGCTGGCGGTCTCGGCCCTGTTTGGCCGCCACCCGCAGCGGCTGCAACCCATCGGGCTGGGGCTGGCGCTGATGATGCTGGCTGGCCTGACCGGCATCTGGCGGGGAGACGCGGCTCATGTCACGGCCTGGAACACCCTGCTGGGCATCGGCACCGCCGGCGTGTTCTCGCTGTGCCTGATGCTGTTTGCCGCCCGCACCCGGCACGCCGCCGATGCCGCGGCACTGTCGGGCATGGCGCAATCGGTGGGCTATGGCATCGCCATTCTGGGGCCGCAGGGCATGGGGTTGCTGCACGACCTGCGCGGCAACTGGGTGGACAGCATGCCGCTGCTGGTGCTGATGGCCGTGCTGGACTGCATCCTGATCTGGTCTGCCGCCAGCCCCCGGCCGCTGGGCGAGGCCCGGTAGGCAGGGTGCAGCCCCGGTTCGCGGCCCCTGGCGCCGGCACTCATGCGCCGAGCGCCGATGCTCATGCGGGATGCGCAGATCCGTTGCACGGCCGGATGCCGGCGGCTGGCGTCACGGTGGCCCCCCTGACTAGAATCGGGCATCTGCCAACCTGACCGAAACCGTCGTCACCGTGCCCTGCGGCATCGGCCGGGCAGCACGCCATCTGCCGTGCTGCACCGCTGCCCACAGGCTGCGGCCGGCGGCCCCCTGCCATGACTTCTACCTTCCTGCCCCGCCGCCCCCTGCTGGGCCTGATCGGCGCCAGCAGCCTGGCCGTCGCCCTGGCCCTGCCGGCCACCCCGGCCCGTGCCGCCGACGAGCCCCAGTCCATCCTCAATGCCACCTACGACATCGGCCGCGAGCTGTTCTCGGCCATCAACCCGATGTTCGTCGAACACTGGCAGAAGACGCAGGGCAAGACGCTGCGCATCGACCAGTCGTTTGGCGGCACCTCGCGGCAGGCACAGGACATCATCCAGGGCAAGAAGGCCGATACCGTCACCTTCAATCAGGTCACGGACATCGAGATCCTGGCCAGGCGCAAGCTGGTGGCCAGGGACTGGGCCAGCCAGTTTCCCAACAACGCCTCGCCCTACTACAGCACCATCGCCTTCATGGTGCGCAAGGGCAACCCCAAAAAGATCCGCAACTGGGATGATCTGGCCCGCCCTGACGTGAAGCTGGTGTTTCCCAACCCCAAGACCTCGGGCAATGCCCGTTATTCATACCTGGCCGCCTGGCAGTTTGCGCTGGACAAGGCCGGCGGCAACGAGGACGAGGCCCGCACCTTCATGAAGGCCCTGCTGGGCAACGTCGAGAACTTTCCCACCGGCGGGCGCGGTGCCACGCTGGCCTTTGCCCAGAATGGCCAGGGCGATGTGCTGCTCACCTTCGAATCGGAGATCATGAACCTGATCGCCGGCGAGGAGTTCAGGAAGCAGGGCTTCGAGCTGGTGGTGCCGCCCACCAGCGTGATGGCCGCCTTCCCGGTGGCCGTCGTCGACAAGGTGGCCAAGGCCCGTGGCACGCAGGATGTTGCCCACGCCTACCTGCAGTTCCAGTACAGCAAGCCCGTGCAGCAGCTGCTGGCCAGGCACAACCTGCGTGTGCACGACCCCGAGGTCTCGGCCGCCAACAAGGCGCGTTTTGCCGAAGTGAAGCTCTTTGATCCGGCCACCCTGCCCGGCGGCTGGGAGGCCATCCAGAAGACACACTTTGCCAGCGGCGCGCAGCTTGACCAGCTGCTGGCAGAACGCCCGCGCTGAGCCCCCGTGCGCCCCGCCTTCTTCAAGACCCGGCCCCTGCTGCCGGGCTTCGGCCTGAGCTTCGGGATCAGCCTGCTCTACCTGCACGTGGTGATCCTGATCCCGCTGCTGGTGCTGCTGTGGCACGCGGCCGACCTGGGCTGGGCACAATACTGGGCCGCCATCTCCGATCCGCGGGTGGTGGCCAGCTATCGCGTCACGCTGGCCGGCGCGCTGATCTCCACCGTGGCCGTCAGCCTGATCGGCCTGTTGCTGGCCTGGGTGCTGAGCCGTTACGAGTTTCCCGGCCGGCGCCTGCTCGACAGCCTGATCGATCTGCCCTTTGCGCTGCCCACGGCCGTGGCTGGCCTGACGCTGGCCACACTGCTGGCACCGGGCGGCTGGATCGGCCGCCTCTTCGCTGCCTGGGACATCAAGATCGCCTATGCCTTTCCGGGCCTGGTGGTGGCGATGATCTTCACCAGCATCCCCTTCATCGTCCGCACCGTCCAGCCCGTCATCGAAGACCTGGGGCACGAGGTGGAAGAAGCGGCCGGCACCCTGGGCGCCACCCCGGCGCAGACTTTCTGGCGCGTGATCCTGCCCACGCTGATGCCGGCCCTGGTGGCGGGTGCTAGCCAGGCCTTCATCCGCAGTCTGGGCGAGTTTGGCGCCGTGGTGATGATCGCCGGCAACATCCCGTTCAAGACCGAGATCACCTCGCTGATGATCTTCGTTCGCCTGCAGGAATTCGATTACGCGGCCGCGGCCGCGATTGCCTCGGTGGTGCTCATCACCTCGTTGCTGCTGCTCTTCGGCCTGCAACTGCTGCAGGGCCGGCTGATGCGCTGGCAACGGACGCCCTGAGCACGCACCCCCGGCCCGCCGCCGACGGACACCAGCCCCTGCCGCATCCGCCATCCCCCGATCGACCCGCCCCCTGCCCGCTGCCCGACGACACGCCCGATGAATGCCGCCGCCCACACCCCCAGCCGCCGCCGGCCGCAGACCCTGCTGCAATGGAGTCTGGTGGGCCTTGGCATCGTCACCGCCACGGTCCTGCTGGTGCTGCCCCTGGCGATGATCTTTGCCCAGGTGGCCAGTGGCGGCCTGAGCCTGCTGCGCGACAATCTCTCGGCAGATTTCCTGCACCATGCGCTGGGGCTGACGCTGCTGGCCACCGCCGCCACGATTCCGGTCAACCTGGCCTTCGGCGTGCTCTTCGCCTGGTGCATCACCCATTACCGCTTCCGGGGCCGGCGCCTGCTGATGGCGCTGATCGACATCCCCTACGCCACCTCGCCGGTGGTGGCGGGCCTGTGCTACCTGCTGCTCTACGGCGCCGAATCGGTACTGGGCGAGTGGCTGTCCGAACGCGACATCCAGCTGATGTTTGCCTGGCCCGGCATCATCATGGTCACGATCTTCGTCACCTCGCCCTATGTGGCGCGGCTGCTGATGCCGCTGATGCAGGCCCAGGGCAACGAGGAAGAACAGGCGGCCCTGATGCTGGGCGCCAGTGGCTGGCAGATCTTCTGGCGCGTCAGCCTGCCCAAGATCCGCTGGGCCCTGCTCTATGGCATCCTCATCACCAACGCGCGCGCCATCGGCGAATTCGGCGCGGTCTCGGTGGTGTCGGGGGCCACCCTCAACCAGACGCTGACGCTGCCCCTGCTGGTGGAACAGCTGAACAACGACTACAAGACCGCCGCTGCCTTCACGGCCGCAGCCATCCTGGCACTGATGGCGGTACTGACGCTGCTGCTCAAGACCTGGCTGGAAAAACGCATGCAGCCGGCCGCCGCGCGACGCTGACGTCCCCGGCGGTACCCACCGCGCCTGCCGCGCCGGCAGGATCGCCCCCATGCAACGGCGTGTCCCGACGCCACCACCAGCGGTTAAACTTGAGCCGTCCTTTCGTTCCGTTCAACCCTTCCTAACCAGGGCCATCCGGCCCGGAGAACCGAGTACATGGATTTTTCCTCTCCCGCCTTCTGGGTGGCCGTTGGCCAGATCGTGCTGATCGACATCCTGCTGGGGGGTGACAACGCCGTCGTCATTGCCCTGGCCGTGCGCAAGCTCGACCCGGCCAAGCGCCGCCTCGGCATCATCTGGGGCACCGCCGGTGCCATCGGCCTGCGCGTCATCCTGATCGTCTTTGCACTGACCCTGCTCTCCGTTCCCTTCCTGAAGCTTGTCGGCGGCCTGCTGCTGTTGTGGATCGGCATCAAGCTGCTGGTGCCCGAACAGGAGGACGCGCACGGCAACATTGCCGGCTCCGACAGACTGTGGGTGGCCATCCGCACCATCATCGTCGCCGATCTGGTGATGAGCATCGACAACGTCATCGCCATCGCCGGCGCCGCCCAGAGTGTGGGAGGTGCCCACGAGATCCCGCTCGTCATCTTCGGTCTGGTCGTCAGCGTGCCGATCATCATCTGGGGCAGCCAGCTGGTCATCAAGCTGATGGACCGCTTCCCGATCATCATCACGCTGGGCGGGATGCTGCTGGGCTGGATTGCCGGCGGCATGATGGTGACGGACCCGTTCGTGGTCGACTACACCACACCGCACATGCCGCACATCAAGTACATCGCCGAAGCCATCGGCGCGCTGCTGGTGCTGGCCATCGGCCTGCTGCTGGCCCGCATCCAGAAGAAACCGGGCCCCCAGACGCCATCGCACTGAGGACCGCTGACCGAGGCCCTGGTCGGGTGGGCCACGTCTGCCCACCCGGGCCTGCATGCCGGGCACGCGGCCGGCGCTGTCCGGCCCGTGCACAACCATCGGCACGGACGATCATCCCCGGGGGCTTCGGCCCCTTTTTTCTTATCCGCCAGACGCCCCGGCCATGACCGGGGCACACCGGCCATGACACCGGTCAAGCTGCACGCGCAGCCCCCGGCGCTACCATGGCAGCATCCTGCCCGCTCTCGTGCCACCCGCCCGTGGCCTGTTCACCATGCTGCATTCGATCGAAGAACCCGCCCCCACCAGCGCCGCACCGCAATGGCGCGCCTTTCTCGAACTGGGCTTTCGCCCCCTCTACGCACTGGGCTGTGCGTGGGCCGTGCTGTCGATCCTGCTGTGGGTGTACTTTCCGCGGATGCTGAGCGGGCCGCTGGGCAGCGTCTTCTGGCATGCCCACGAAATGCTCTGGGGCTTCATCATCACCATCGCGGTGGGCTTCCTGTTCACAGCCGCCAACAACTGGACCGGCATCAATCCGCTGCGTGGCCGGCCCCTGGGGGCGGCCTGCGGACTGTGGCTGGTGGCGCGCATCGCCTACCTGATACCGGCCGACACCGCGTTCTGGGTGGGCTTGGTGGCCGAAAGCCTGTTCTTTGGCTGGGCCGCCCTGGCCCTGGCCCGTGCCATCTACCGTGCCCGCAGCCGGCGCAATTACGGCATCCCGGTGCTGATGCTGCTGCTGGGCGTCAGCAACCTGCTGTTCCTGCTGGCCGTCTGGGAGGGCGATTACGAGCAGATCATGATGCACTTTCGCACCGGCATGATCGGCATGGCGGTGGTGGCCCTGCTGGTGGGCCGGCGCGTGATTCCCTTCTTTGCGATGCGCGCCGTCAGCGGGCTGGAGATCCCGATGCACCTGGAAAGCGGGCGCTGGCAGCTGGCCAGCGGCGCAGCCGCCATCCTCTTCAGTGCCCTGCAACAGCCACTGACTGCCGCGCTGTGCCTGGCCGCCAGTGGCGCCCTGGCACTGTGGCAGCTGTTCAGCTGGAAACCACGGGCGGTGCGGCACAAGCCGCTGCTGTGGGTGCTGTACGTGGGTTATGCCGGCCTGGGCGCCGGGCTGCTGGCCGCTGCGGCCTGGCTGGCCGGCTGGGTCGGGCGCCCGGTCTGGTCCATCCACCTGATCGGCATCGCCGGCTTTGCCGTGCTCATCATCGGCATGGTCACCCGCACCGCACTTGGCCACCTGGGCCGGCCCTTGCAGACCGATCGCAGCATGGTGACCTGCTATGCGCTGACCATCGTCTCGGCCGTGCTGCGGCTGGGCGCGCTGGCCGCCGACGCTCCCTTTGTCACTCCGCTGCTGCACACCGCCGGCCTGGCCTGGATGCTGGCCTTCGGCCTCTACCTCTGGCGCTTCGTGCCGATGCTGATCCGCCCCCGCATCGACGAGCTGCCGGGCGCCGGCCAGCACCGCATCATCCGGCCCAACGTGCCGCTGCGGCAGCAGGGACGATGACAGGGCACGGACCGGGCACGGACCGCGCCCTCGTCGAGCCACGCAGCGGCCACACGGTCGATGGCCCCCGTGACACGGCGGTACCAGCCCCTGCGGCGCCATGCCTTCAACAGAGGTTTTCGCACGGGCGCCCATCACCATCGCGGTCCAGGCGCCGGACACCGCACTGGTTGAGGTAGAAACGCGCCTCCTCACACGACTGCATCTGTCGGCAAAAACGCTTGGCGCCACAGCGCCAGCCCCCGGCAGCGGTGGCGGCATTGGCACTGGCGGATGATCCGCCCTGCGGCACCGCAGCCGGCGACGACAGGAGATCCGGGCGTGACGCAGGCCCGGCGCCGGGGACGGCACCATCCGGGCCACCGTGCGTGCCGGCCGATGGCCCCCCAGCCGAATCGGCCGACCACACCGATGCCGACACCAGCCCGGCCACGCCACCGTGGCGCCACTCGGCCGGATACACGGGATCGGGCTGCGACCACAGCCCCAGGCCACGATCGCGTGCCGCCCGCTCCAGCAGCAGCAAGGCCGGGTCCTTCAGGTGCTTGCGATAGGCCCAGGCATGGCCACTGCGCACCATCTCGGCATTCACGTCGAGGCCATCGACCCGCACAGCGGCCACGGTACGACCATACCTGTCCTGCCCCTGTGCGCGCAGCCGCACCTGCCGGCCTGCCACCAGCGCCGCCAGCCGGCGCCGGGCCACCTGGGCAAAATCCTGCCCCCGCTCGGGCGCATCGATCTGGTCGAGGCGGACCTTGAGCAGCCGATTGCCCTCGGCCAGACACTGCAAGGTATCGCCATCGGCCACGCCCACCACCCGGCACGACAGCTCCTGCGCCGCAAGCAGCACGGGAAAAATCACCCCTATAACGGCAATGAGTCTCCTGATGACAGCAATCATGAAGAGCCTCATCTCAGGTCAGCATGCACAACGGATACCCCAGAAGAACGTCCGCATCAATCTGCACATCGCCACGGACGCCCATGCACCACCACCAACCAACGCCGCAAGCCAGCACCCATTATAAACGCCAACCTTTATCAACCATAAAAAACACACCCCGGACACCTGCCATGAAAAACCAATCATCATTTTCTCACTGATCGCCTTGTCAGGATGCTCATCAACAAACAACATAACCCCTGTTCAAAGCTCAGAAAACCTAAATGAAGTGTGCATCGTCAAGAACCATAAGGTGAGATACGAGGAAGCAATAAACGTCATCAGGGAGGAGTTCGGAAACCACGGAATCTCAACAAGCGTTGTCAACTCAGACAAGGACTGCCCAATTGTCCTCACTTATACAGCACGTAGAGGATGGCACCTTGCCTCCTACCTTGGTCGTTTTGAAATTCATCTCTGGAAAAATGGAATCAAGCTGGCCTCAGCAGAATACGCCCAAAGCCGCTTCAGCCTGACAAAATGGGGGGATACAAGAGGTCGAATGAAAGCGATGGTTGAACAGCTTCTCGCCGAATACCCCGTCCAGCAGCGTTTGTATTCTTCCAGGTGACACGGTCGCACGCAGAAGCGACGATTCCGACGCTGACAACAGAAACCTCAGGACTGCTTGCCTCCAGCGTTTGCACCGGCATATCCTGCCAGCCGGTCTTTGGCCCAGCTCAACACCTCGGCCAATGCCGGCTTATCAGGGGCCAAGATCTCGTCCCACAATGCTCGTCCCCGCGCAGATCGCTCCAGCACTTTCAGCATGTGTGCAATGCCTTCCTGACGGGTCTTGAGCAGAGCGCCTATCTCAGCCTGAGGCACCAGACCGGGGCGCAATGTCTCCACCGCCCACCAGTCAAACAGGTCTCGCGGCGTCAGCATGGCTCCACGGAAAAATAGCTTCTTGGCCAGCACTTCGGCCACAGGCTCAAGAGGCAATGGGGTATGCCCCGACCTTTCCTCTGGCAGACCCAGCAACGAGCCACGCACGATGAAATCGATTTCCCCTTCCGGCAGCACCAACTTGAGGTAATCGGCAGCCTCGTCATAGGTGCTGACCATATCCTCCACGCGGTCATTGAGGCGGGGAGATATGTAGCCGATCCATTGCGGATCACGAATGAACAGGTCGATATCGTGGCTGATGCGGTGGTCCAGTTCCAGCATCAAGCGCGTACCGCCGCCCAATATCGGGTTGAAGCGCTCGCTACCGTGCTGGCGCACATCGCGGATGATGGCCAGAGCTACCTGTTCCAGCTTGCGCCAGCTTCCATGCTGACGATGGGAGATGACCTCCTCACGAGTTGGCAGCCTCACAACAGAAACTCCACCGAATCCTGCCAGCGCGACACGGAAGGCATGCCGTCGGCCAGCGATTCTTCGTAGAGACGCTGCACCTGCGCAAGCTCTGCGCCTGCCTCCACGGCACAGCCCACGATCAGCGGCGGCGCCAGTTCCACAAAGAGGCTGGAGACCAGTGCTGCTGCCGTGGGCGACTCGGCCTCCAGAACCTGCACGCTGCCGGCCCGCAGGGCAGCAGCCAACTGCCCGGTCGTCAACACCGGGCCAACCGACGCATTCAGATGTGCTACGGCAACAGCCAGACTCATGACTCGCTCCGCACGACCATGCCCCCCCTCCCGGTCCTGCCTGGCGGCATCCGGTCCGGCCCTGGTCGCGGCAAGGCCGGGACCCAGCCCGCCGGTTTCCGGAGCAGGCGAGGCATCCCGGGCATCAGGCCATCTTCACGGCGGTGCCGCTGACGGCCACCATCATCATGCCGTTGGTCTCGCCCATCACCTCGTAATCGAAGTCGATGCCGACGATGCCATTGGCGCCCAGCTCGCGGGCGCTGGCGATCATTTCCTCCAGCGCCGCCTGGCGCGCACCGGCCAGCGAGCGCTCATAGCCACCGGCACGGCCGCCGACCACGTCGCGCACCGAGGCGAACATGTCGCGGAAGATGTTGGCGCCGATCACGGCCTCGCCGCTGACCACGCCCAGATACTCGCTCACCCGTGATTCGGCCGGCACCGTGGCCAGAAAGAAGTCCTTGTCGTTCTTGCGCGAAAACCAGCCCATCTCGTTTCTCCCGGGAATGATCGTCTGCAAACCCCGTCGGCAGGACGGTCGCGGGTAGCCCATCAGGCCTCCCACCGCAGGCCCCCACCGTTTCCGGCGGGGCCGACTGTCGCCCTCCCGTTTCAGGGCTTCCAGACGTCGGGCCCCCGACGGGGGCCGATCAAAAGCCGACAGGGTAAACCAGATCGGCCTCCTGCGGCAAAACGGCGATGGTTCTGGCGGTCAGGCGGTCAGGCG
>JAUNLD010000006.1:21661-69821 GCA_030532425.1 Lautropia sp.
ATGCCTGCACATGAAGCCGTCATCCGCCTCAGAAGGCCATCGAGGCCTGCAGGTAGATGGTGCGCGGCTGGCCCAGGTACTTGCCCCGGTTGTTGTCGTCGAAGGAGCGGGTGTAGAACTCGCGACCTGCCAGGTTCTTGATGCCGGCCCCCAGCTTCAGGCCCGACAGCGAGGCACCGAAATCATAAGAAGCACGCAGGTTCCAGACGCCGTAGCCCGGGATGCGGCCGTTGGCCCCGTTCTCGCTCTCGGCCACGGTGTTGGCATTGTCGGCGTACTGCGACGACTGGAAGACACCTTCCAGGCCCACCTGCCAGGCATCGCGGCCCATGCTCACGCCCAGCAGGCCCTTGTGCTTCGACGAGAACGGCACCTGGTTGCCCCTGTTCGGGCCTTCCTCACGGATGGTGGCATCCACATAGGCATAGTTGCCGTACACGGCCACGCCCTTCAGGGCCGGCACCAGATCGTCCAGTGCATAGCTGAAGGCGGTCTCGATGCCCGCATGGCGGGTCTTGCCGCGGGCGATCACGCTGTCGGTGGTCTGGCTGCTGTCGTACTGGTTGCTGAAATTGACAAGGAAGCTGCCGATCTCGGCACGCAGCGGCCCCTGCTCGTAGCGGGTGCCGATCTCCCAGGTGCGCGCCTTCTCCGGCTTGACGAGGCCGGCCGCCACGCGGTTGGGCATCTGGCTGTACTGCACGCTGCCGAAGGAGCCCTCGGTGTTGGCATAGAGATTCCAGCCCTCATCGAGGCGATAGAGCACGTTCAGCGCCGGCAGCGCGGTGCTGTACTTGCCGTCATGGGGCTGGCCGGAGATCAGGTTGGCCTGCTGCTGCTCGATGCGCTCGTAGCGCACGCCGGGTGTGATGGTCCACAACCCCCAGTCGATCCGGTCGTCGATGAAGATGGCATGCGCTTCGGTGCTGCCGCGGGTGTCGCGGTCGTTGCGACTGGCGACGGTGGGCAGCAGCCCGCTGGCGGTGGTTTCGCGGTAGCGCAGCTCGTGGCTGGCCTCGTCGATGTAGCGGTAGCCGATGCCGATCTCGTGGCGGGCCCTGCCCACCCGGATGCCGTGCGAGGCCCGCGCCTCGATGCCACGCACCCAGTAGTAGCGGGGCGAGAGCGAGACGAAGCTGCCCTGGTTCAGGAAGCCGCTGCGCAGGGTCTTCGTGAAGAAGGTGTTGACGGCCACCTGGGTGGCGCCGTCGTTGTAATCGTAGCCGGCGCCCACCAGCGTGCGGCGGCCCCAGAAACGGTCGACGGGCCGGGTCGACTGATAGGGATCAGCCCGGAAGTCGGCCACCGACAGGCCGCCCGGCATGTCGGCCTCGCCATCATAATACTGGGCGATGGCATGCACGCTGTGCACGGCATCGAGCTGATACGCACCTTTCAGGATCACGTCGTCGATGCGCGTCCTGCTGTGCTGGCGATAATCGCTGCCACGCACGCCGGAATAGAGAAGCGCGCCGCCCAGGCCGGCATCGCTGGTGCCGCCCACCCGGAAACTGCCGGTGTTCTTGGGCGCGTTCTGCGTGGACGAGGGGCTGAGTTCCGTCTGCAGGCTGGCATCGATACCGAAGTCCTCGGGGATGGCACGGGTGACGAAGTTGATGATGCCGCCCACGTTCTGCGGACCATAACGCACCGCACCGCCGCCCCGCACCACGTCGACCGCATCCAGGTTGCCCTGCGAGACGGCCCCGAAGGAAAGCTGCGGCTGACCATAGGGCGCGGCCGGCACCGGGATGCCGTCCATCAGCAGCGTCGAGCGCGTGCCCAGACGCGGGTTCAGGCCGCGGATGCCGAAGTTCATCGCCATGTCGTGGCTGCCGGTGCCGTTGTTTTCGGGGGCGTTCACGCCCGGCATCCGGTTGAGCACCTCGCGCACGCTGGTCAGGCCCTGCTGTTGCACCTGCTCGCGGCGCACCACGTCACGGGCACCGGGGTGCTCCCGCACATTCTCCTCGTCGGCATCGCCCAGCCAGTCACCCACCACCTTGATGGTGCCGAGCGTGCCGGCATCATCCACCTCATCGGCCGCCAGAACCTGGGAGGCGCCCCCGCCGGCGGCCAGCAGCAAGGCCACCGAGGCCATCGTCCGCATCATCGGGCGGACCGGGACGAAAGGAAGAACGGACAAGGCCATGCAACATGCTCCAGATCGGCTGCCCCGCGGATCAACAGGGCCGCACCCCGCTGCCCGCGACGGTCAGCAGCGGGAGACGGGCATGGGAAACCTGAACGGGGCCAGGGTCAAGAAAGGCCTGGCGCAGAGGCGGGCCAGGGTGCGGGCATTTTGCGATAATTTAATGAGAACGTCTACCATTCTTCAGCTGATTCCGTCTGTCAAACAGCTTTTCCTTGCACACGAAGGAAGGGATTTTCCAGGCAGGTGGATGAACGGATGGACTGGCCCGTGCCCTGCGGACAGGCCCAGAAAAATGCGCCTCGGGCAGGCCCCCCGATGGTGGCCTTCCTGAGGCACGGCCAGCAGGCCCTGCCACCCGTCGCAGGGGCCTGGCTGCTGCGGGCAGGCCGCAGCAAGAGCGGATCAGCGCTTGTCCAGGCGGCGCGAGATGTGGTTGCCGATCACCTGGATCAGCTGCACCATCACCACCAGAATGGCCACGGTCAGCAGCATCACATCGGTCTGGAAGCGCTGGTAGCCGTAGCGGATGGCCAGATCGCCCACACCGCCACCGCCCACCACGCCGGCAATGGCGGTGTACGACAGGAAGCTGATGCTGAGCACCACCAGCGCCTGCACCAGGCCCGAGCGGGCCTCGACCAGCAGCACGCGGAAGATGATCTGAAGCTCGCTGGCCCCCATCGCATGCGCGGCCTCGATGACCCCACGCGGCACCTCGCGCAGGTTCTGCTCGACCAGGCGGGCAAAGTACGGGATGGCCGCGCACGACAGCGGCACGGCGGCCGCCAGTGGCCCGATCGACGAACCGACCAGCCAGCGGGTAAAGGGCACCAGCGCCACCAGCAGGATGATGAACGGGAAGGAGCGCACCATGTTGACGATCCAGCCCACCACGGCGAACAGCCAGCGGTTCTGCAACGATTGCCCTGGGCTGAGCAGGAACAGCCAGATGCCCAGCGGGCCACCCAGCAGCACCGCGGCACTCAGGCCGATGCCGAGCATCAGCAGGGTCTCGCCGATGGCCACCCACAATTCGGGCAGCACGTCGACGATGGTTTCGGGCAACATCGCCAGGATTGCGTCAAACACCGTGATGTCCCTCCAGTTCGATGCCGGCGGCGCGGCGCCAGGCGACATGATCGACTTCGGCTGCCACCATCTGCGCCAGCTCGCGACCCAGCGACGACCGGGGCGAGAGCGGCTCGTGGCCCTCCAGATCGAGGATCTCGACCAGCAGGCCCTGCTCGACCACCGCGGCCTTGCGGCACAACGCCCGCACCACCGACAGCTCGTGGGTGACGATGACGATGGTCACGCCCAGGCGACGGTTGATCTCCTTGAGCGTGGTCAGCACCGAGCGCGTGGTCTCGGCATCCAGTGCCGAGGTCGGCTCGTCGCACAGCAGCACGCGGGGTGATGGCGCCAGTGCCCGGGCAATGGCCACCCGCTGCTTCTGGCCACCCGAGAGCTGCGCCGGATAATGCGCCAGCCGGTCTTCGAGGCCCACCACGTCGATGCACTCGCGCACCCGCTGCTCGATCTGGGCAGCGGTGTGGCCACCATGGATGCGCAGCGGAAAGGCGACGTTGTCAAAGACGGTGGCATTCTGCAACAGGTTGAACTGCTGGAAGATCATGCCGATCTTCTGGCGGGCCGCACGCAGTGCGCGCTTGTCCAGCGCCGTCAGCTCCTGGCCCGCCACGATGACGCGGCCACTGTCGGGCCGCTCCAGCAGGTTCATCATCCGCAGCAGGGTGGACTTGCCGGCGCCACTGCGGCCGATCAGGCCGATGGCATCGCCCTGCCCGACTTCGAGCGACACGTCACGCACCGCGTCAAAACGCTCGCCATCGGCCAGCGTGAACGACTTGCTGAGCTTGTCGAGCCGGATCAGCGGACCCTCGACGCCCGTCTGCGACACCATGCGGATGCAACTCCTTTCTGGCGGGGGCCACGGCCGGCCTCACCGCAAATCTCTTCATGCCCGGCCTGTGCATGGCCGCAACACCCCAATCCGCGATGGTACCGCAAGCCCGCGGCCCGATCGCCATCGGCACAAGGCATACGGACGACCACGGAGGGTATACGTCAGTCGTCGTCCGGATCGGCCGTGTCCAGGCCCAGCTCGCGGATCTTGCGCGTGATGGTGTTGCGGCCGATGCCCAGGCGCCGTGCCGCCTCGATGCGGTGGCCGGCCGTGTGGCGCAGGGCCTCGCGCACCAGGGTGCGCTCGAACTCGGCCATCAGCCGCGGCATCAGTGCGTCAGCGGCCGGATCGGCCAGCAGCTGCTGCACCTGCCGCGCCAGCTGCGCCGGCCAGGCTGGTTCATCCGCCAGCGCTGCCGGTGCCGCCCCGGCGTTGGCAGCGTCGCCAGCCGGCATGAGGCTGCCATCGACGGCTCCCGGTAGCGGCGCTCCGCCTGCCCGCTCCTGCCCCTCGGCCCAGGCAGGTGCAGCCCCATCCAGGCTGGGCGTCCGGTCACGGTCGAGGCTCCCGGCGGCCAGCCGGCCGGGCAGCGCGGCACCGGCCACGACCTCCGGCGGCAGGTCGGCCACGGTAATCAGCGCCGCCGCCGTCATCACCGTCAGCCAGTGACAGACGTTCTCCAGCTGACGCACATTGCCCGGCCAGTGAAAGGCCTGCAATGCCGCCAGTGCCTCACGGCTCAGCCGCTTGGGCTCGATGCCCAGCGCAGCGGCACTGGCGGCCAGAAAATGGCTGGCCAGCAGCGGCACATCCTCCAGCCGCTCACGCAGGGGCGGCAGCCGCAGCCGGATCACGTTCAGCCGGTGAAAGAGATCTTCACGAAAGCGTCCATCGGCCACCCGCGCCTCCAGATCCTGGTGGGTGGCGGCAATCACCCGCACATCCGCCTTCACCGACTGGCTGCCCCCCACCCGGTAGAAATACCCTTCGGACAGCACCCGCAACAGCCGCGTCTGCATTTCTGCGGGCATGTCGCCGATCTCGTCGAGAAAGAGCGTGCCCCCCTGTGCCTGCTCGAAGCGCCCCTGCCGCGCCGCCTGGGCGCCGGTAAAGGCACCCCGTTCGTGACCGAACAGTTCGGATTCGAGCAGGTCCCGCGGAATCGCCGCCATGTTCAGCGCCACGAAGGGCCTGGCCGCACGGTTGCTGTGATGATGCAGCGCGCGCGCCACCCGTTCCTTGCCGCAGCCCGACTCACCGGTCACCAGGACGGTCGCCGCCGACTGCGACAGACGGCCAATGGCCCGGTACACCACCTGCATCGCCGGCGCCTGGCCCAGGATTTCGGTGGCAGCCACCTCCACCGCCGGTGCGCTCTCCCGGCTTTCCTGGCGCGTGCGTACCGCGCGCTGAACCAGTGCCACCGCCTGCACCAGGTCGAAGGGCTTGGGCAGATAATCGAAGGCACCGGCCTGAAAGGTCGACACCGCACTGTCCAGATCCGAATAGGCCGTCATGATGATGACCGGCAGGCCGGGCCGTTGCTGACGCACCTGATACAGCAGCTCGATGCCGCTGGCACCGGGCATGCGGATATCGGACACCAGCACGGCCGGCTCGGCCTCGGTCAGCGCCGCCAGCACCTCGGCCGCCTGCGGAAAGCTGCGCACCACCAGACCGGCCCGGCTCAGCGCCCGCTCCAGCACCCAGCGGATCGACTGGTCATCGTCCACCACCCAGACCTCGGCCTCCTGGCCCTCCCGTCCCGTTCGCGTCATCGCTGCCTCCGTCACAGTAGTGGCAGCAGCATGCGGAAATCCGTCCGCCCTGCCCGGCTCTCGCATTCGATGCTTCCTCCATGTCTTTCGACCACGGCCTGCGCCAGTGTCAGCCCCAGGCCACTGCCGCCCTCCCGCCCACTCACCAGCGGCAGGAACATCCGGTCGAGGAGTTCTGCCGGCACGCCCGGTCCGTCATCCATGACGTGCAGCGCCACGGCCAGCCGGTAGCCGATGCGGGCAATCACCACATGACGGGCAATTCTTGTCTTGAGCACGATCTTTCCACGCCCCTGCATCGCCTGGGCCGCATTGCGCACCAGGTTCAGCACCGCCTGGATCAGCTGCGCCTTGTCGGCCTGCAATTCGGGCAGGCTGGCGTCATAGTCGCGCTCGATCTGCAAACCCTGCGGATATTCGGCCTGCACCAGCAGCCGCACCCGTTCGCAGACCTCGTGGATGTTGGTCGTCGTCACCGGCTGCATCGGCCGGTTGGGCGCCAGCAGCTGGTCGAGCAGTTTCTGCAGGCGGTCCACCTCCTTGATGATGACGCCGGTGTACTCGTGCAGCGCCGCCGGGTCCGGATCGGATTCGAGCAGCTGGGCTGCTCCCCGGATGCCTCCCAGCGGGTTCTTGATCTCGTGCGCCAGATTGCGCAGCACCTCGCGGTGTGCACGGGCGGTGTCATGCAGCTGTTCCTCGCGGTCGATGCGCCGACGGCGATGGATTTCGTGCAGCTCCAGCAGCATCAGGTCGGCCGGCGATTCCAGCATCACCGCCAGACAGTGCACGGGCAGCGGCCCGCCGCCCGGAATGGCCAGGCTCAGATCCAGCCCCTGCTGGCCGAAAGCACGCTGACGCAGTTGCTGCATCAGCCCGTCCAGCAGATGGCTGTCGACAAACAATGTCTCGAAGGGCAGGCCCAGCATGCGCCGGGCCGTCAGCCCGAACAGCTGGCAGGCTGCCAGGTTGACGAACACCACCTTGCCGGCAGCATCCAGCAGCACCACACCCGAACCAAGCAGGTCGAGCGCCGCGAAGTGCAGGTCGGGATCCGGATTGCCAGACATCGATGGGTTCCATTCCGATGAGCAGAAGCCTCCCGGCGGACCTCCCGGTCGTGGCGGACACCCCGACATCGGGCCAGCACCGGGGCACACGAGACCTGCGCGGCAAGCGGCGCGTGTCACGGCCCCGGCAGCAGCCCCGGCGCCGTGCCGGCCCGGGCCATCGCCAGGGCGGCACGAGGCGCGTCTGGAAACCGCCTCAGAGCGCGTCGATCTCCCGCCGCAGCGAACCGATGTTCTGCTCGGATTCCTTGAGCTGCTGCTTCAGTCGCTCGACCCGGTCGAGATACTTCTGATAGTTTCGTTCGTCGCCGTGCCGCTCGGGCGCGCCGCCGTTGTATTCCTTGCGGACATCCTCAAGGCGGGACTGCTCGCGCGCCAGCTCGGCCTCAAGGATCCGGCGGCGATCGGTGTCCCGTCCCTGCTGCTCGCGCCGGTCCACGCGGGCCCCGGTGCCGGCACGGCTGCTGTTGGCCGAATCGCGGATGACGTTCGGCACCTGCGCCGCCGGCACGCTGTTGATCGGCGGCAGCTCCAGCAGGCGGCACCCCTTGCCCGGTGCATTCTGGTAGAGCGGCGTGCCGTCATCACTGCCACAGCGATAGACACGGGTGGCCGACTGCTGCGCAACAGCAGCCGTCGAGACCACCCCCAGCCAGGCGGCCAGGGTCAGCCCCAGCAGGCTGGCAGCCTGCGACCGGTGCTGGAAACGGGGGGCAATGCGTTGGGAACGGTTCATGCGACAGTACCTGAAAGGGTCTGGATTCCGGCAGTCTACCGGCAAATCCGCCCCCCGTAGCCTCCGCTGCTGACACGTCTGCAACGCCTTTGCCACCCGTCTTCCGTCCGTCAGGCGCCGGTGCGCACCTGTCTGCGCGCGGCGCCGGACGGTCGGTGTCAGCAGGAGTAGTACATGTCGAATTCGACCGGGTGCGGCACCATCCGCAGGCGCGTCACCTCCTCCATCTTCAGGGCGATGAAGGCGTCGATGAACTCGTTGCTGAACACGCCGCCGCGGGTCAGGAACTCGCGGTCGCGGTCGAGGTGCTCCAGCGCCTGATCGAGCGAATGGCAGACGGTCGGGATCTTCGCGTCTTCTTCGGGCGGCAGGTCGTAGAGGTTCTTCTCGGCCGGATCACCGGGGTGGATCTTGTTCTGCACGCCGTCCAGACCGGCCATCAGCAACGCAGCGAAGGCCAGATACGGGTTGGCCGCCGGATCCGGGAAGCGTGCCTCGATGCGACGGGCCTTGACATTGGAGACGAAGGGGATGCGGATCGAGGCCGAACGGTTGCGCGCCGAGTAGGCCAGCTTCACCGGCGCCTCGTAGTGCGGCACCAGACGCTTGTACGAATTGGTGCTGGGGTTGGTGATGGCGTTGAGCGCGCGGGCATGCTTGATGATGCCGCCGATGTAGTACAGCGCAAACTCGGACAGGCCGGCGTACTTGTCGCCGGCGAACAGGTTGACGCCATCCTTCCAGATCGACTGGTGCACGTGCATGCCCGAGCCATTGTCGCCCACCAGCGGCTTCGGCATGAAGGTGGCGGTCTTGCCGTAGGCGTGCGCCACATTGTTGATGACGTACTTCATGCGTTGCAGCCAGTCGGCCCGCTGTACCAGCGGCGCAAACTTGGTGCCGATCTCGCACTGGCCGGCACCGGCCACCTCGTGGTGATGCACCTCGACGGGCACCCCCATCTGCTCCATCAGGATCACCATTTCCGAACGCATGTCCTGGAAGGAATCGACCGGCGGCACCGGCAGGTAACCCCCCTTGATGCCCGGGCGATGACCGCTGTTGAAGCCGTTGACCTTCCTGTCGCTGGACCAGTGCGCCTCTTCGGAATCGATGCGCACCATGCTGCCGGACATGTCCTGCTGCCAGGTGATGCTGTCGAAGATGAAGAACTCCGGTTCGGGACCAAAGAAAGCCACGTCACCGATGCCCGAGGCTTGCAGATAGGCTTCGGCACGCCGGGCCAGCGAGCGCGGGTCACGGTCGTAACCCTTGCCCTCGCCCGGCTCGACCACGTCGCAGCTCAGGATCAGTGTGGCTTCCTCGCGGAAAGGATCCATCACGGCCGTCTCGGGATCGGGCATCAGCAGCATGTCGGAGGCCTGCACGCCCTTCCAGCCCGGCAGCGACGAGCCATCGAAGGCCTGACCGTCGGCAAAGGTATCCTCGTCGAAGTGCGAAATCGGCACCGTGATGTGCTGTTCCCGACCCCGGACATCCGAAAAGCGCAGGTCAACGAACTTGACTTCGTTGTCGGCGATTTTCTTCATTACGTCTTTGGCGCTTGCTGCCATGCTCACACTCTCCTGTTCACACATCGAAAACCCGCCGGGTGGGATATGCCCTCCAGCGGGTGGGCCACCACGGATGGCAGCCCGCTGTCCTGGTACAAGCAGGAAACGTGCCAACCTGGCCCCTTCCTGCCAAAAAAATTTCGGTCCTGGCCCGCGCAGACGCACGACACCACCGCCAGACACCACCGCCGGCAGACAAAAAGCCTTGCTGCAACAAGGCGTTGGCAAGCACCGGGCAGCGCCGGGCCGACACGGGGCACCTTGCCCGGCCGGCGCCCCCGATTCCAGACAGCTGATGGCCCGGCGCAGATGCTGCCCGCCAGCCGTCCGGCCATGCCTTCGTCCGGTGCAACACGCCCGCACAACCAGGCACCATCATAGTGCATCGCATCCCTGGCCCGCACCACAATGATGCACGAACGCCTCACGCATCACCGTCCGGCAGAAACAGCGCCAGCAGGTCATTGAGAAAATTGCGGCCCAGCGGCGTCGGTTGCAGGCGGTCGATCCTGTCTTCGAGCAGACCACGCTCGATGGCCCGGCGCAGCTGCGGACGGATGGCGGCGGACGACAGCCCCGTGCGCGCCTCGAACAGCCCCGCCTCGACCCCTTCACGCAGCCGCAACGCATTGAGCATGAACTCGAAGGGCAGATCGCGGGCGGCCACCGCCTGGTCGATTTCGCGGGCGTTGCCGGCCATCGCCGTCTCGATGTAGCGGCGCGGGTGGCGGTAGCGGGCCTGGCGGACGATGCGGTCGGGGAACGAGATCTTGCCGTGCGCACCGGCACCGATGCCCAGATAATCGCCAAAGGTCCAGTAATTGAGGTTGTGCTGCGCACGGTGGCCCGGCCGAGCCCAGGCCGAGACCTCGTAGTTCTGGTACGGGCCCGACAGCATCTCCACGACCGTATCCTGCATCGCGGCCGCCAGATCGTCGTCCGGCACCGGCGGCGGAAAGCGCGCAAACAGCGTGTTCGGCTCCAGCGTCAGGTGATAGCACGACAGATGCGGCGGTGCACAGGCCAGTGCCTGGCGCAGATCCTCGCGCAGCTCGGCCAGCGTCTGCTGCGGCAGCGCATACATCAGGTCCAGATTGAAGGTGTCGAACAGTTCGGCAGCCGCCTCGGCCGCAGCCCGCGCCTGGGCGGCATCGTGCACCCGCCCCAGGGCCGCCAGTTTCTCATCCGAAAAGCTCTGGATGCCCAGCGACAGCCGGTTGACGCCAGCCGCACGGTAATCGGCAAAACGCGCCCGCTCGAAGGTGCCGGGATTGGCCTCCATCGTCACCTCGGCATCGGCCAGCAGCGGCAGGCGGGCACGCAGGCTGCTCAACAGCCGCTCGATGGCCTCGGCACTGAAGAGGCTGGGAGTGCCTCCCCCGATGAAGACCGTGACCACCCGGCGTCCCCAGATCAGGGGCAGGCTGACATCCAGGTCGGCCTCCAGTGCCGCCAGATAGGCGGCCTCGTCGATACCCTCGGCAGGCAGGTTGTGCGAATTGAAGTCGCAGTACGGGCACTTTTGCAGACACCACGGCATGTGCACGTAGAGCGACAGCGGCGGCAGGGTGGCCAGCACCGGCTGCTGCGCGGTGTGCAGCCGCACGGGCGCCACGGCCGCCCCGGCATGGCGGGGTGGATGCCAGTGCAGCGGCTGCTCAGGCGGCGCCGAAGACATCGTCCAGCAGCGTGAAAAAACGTGCCAGCGCCCGGCTGCGATGGCTGACGGCGTTCTTCTCGGCAGGAGAAAGCTCGGCGGCCGAGCGATCGAAGCCATCGGGCAGGAAGATCGGGTCGTAGCCAAATCCCCCCTCGCCACGGGGTGCCGGCAGCAGCGTTCCCCACCACATCCCTTCACCGATCAGCGGACGCGGGTCGTCGGCCGACGCCACCCAGACGACCACACTGTAGAAATAGGCCCGGACCGGCTGTGCATGGGCTGCCACCGCCTGCAACAGGCAATCGATGTTGGCAGCATCCAGCGCCTCGCGCCCCCCCGCCTTCAGGAGGGCGATGCGTGCGGGATCATCCAGTACATCCAGCGCATAGCGGGCCGAACGCACACCGGGGGCACCGCCCAGTACCGGCACGCACAGGCCGGAGTCATCGGCCAGCGTCGGCAGGCCGCTGGCCCGGGCACCATGGCGGGCCTTGGTCAGCGCATTCTCGACAAAGCCGGGCCAGGGTTCGTCGGCATCGGCAATGCCCAGCTCGGCCTGGCTGGCAAGCTGCACACCCCGTGGTTCGAGCATCGCTTGCAGTTCGCGCCGTTTGCCGGGGTTGCCAGAGGCCAGCAGCCAGTGCCGGCCGGGGGAGAGATCTGTACTCATCGCGGAACCGGGCCCTTCGGGCACGGCAGACAGGAAGTCGTCGATCCGTGATGATAAAACGCTCAGCCCTGCCATGCCTGCTGCTGCAGGCGCACCAGCTGCTGGATGCCGCCAGCAGCCAGATCGAGCAGCGCGGTGGCCTGTTCGCGGCTGAAGGGCGCGCCCTCGGCCGTACCCTGCACTTCGACCAGCCCACCCGACGCCGTCATGACCACGTTCATGTCGGTTTCGCAGCGCGAATCCTCACGGTAATCGAGATCGAGCACACAGGCCGGCGGCATGTGCCCGGGCTGGCCGATGATGCCGACCGACACGGCGGCCACCGCCTCACGCAGCGGGTCTTCACTCAGCTCGCCGCTTCTCAGCAGGCCGTCGACGGCATCGCGCAGGGCCAGCCAGGCGCCGGTGATGGCAGCGGTACGGGTGCCCCCATCCGCCTGCAAGACATCGCAATCCAGATGAATGGTGCGCTCGCCCAGCCGGTCCATCCGGGTCACGGCCCGCAGGCTGCGGCCGATCAGCCGCTGGATCTCCTGCGTGCGGCCCGACTGCCTGCCCCTGGCCGCCTCACGATCGCCGCGGGTGTGGGTGGCACGGGGCAGCATGCCGTATTCGGCCGTCACCCAGCCACGGCCCTTGCCGCGCAGAAAGGGCGGCACCTGCGCCAGCACGCTGGCGGTGCACAGTACCTGGGTATCGCCAAAGCTCACCAGCACCGAGCCTTCGGCATGGCGGGTGAACGAACGGATGAAGCGCACGGGCCGCAATGCGTCGGCAGCCCGGCCATCGTGCCTGTGCACGCCTGGTGTTCCGGTCATCAGAATCCCTTGTTGGACCGCTGGATCGCTTCCTGGATCTCGGCGATCGTCTTGTCGATCTCGTCTTCGGTCAGGTCGGACACCTCGGTGTCGATACCGCTGCCGATGGCGATGGTGGTGGTGATGGCGCCATCGGGCAGGCCCATCGACGACAGTGACGGCAGGCCGTTGGCCTCGTTGTTGTCGGTATCCCACTTCATGGCCAGCACCGTGGTGTTGTCGGCACCCACACCATTGTGCGCCAGCGCCGACTGGATCAGGTGCGGCACCGCCACCTCGACCGGCTCGGTACGGAATTCGCGCACCAGCTCCTCGGGGGTCACGCCACTCCAGAGGCCATCGGAACACAGCATCAGCACGTCGCCGGCGTGCAGCGGACAGGCCGCGTGAATCTCGACCGGCGGCACGAAGGGTGAGCCCAGGCAATTGAGCACCTTGTTGCGCTCGGGATGCACCTCGCCCTCGGCCTCGCTGATGAGGCCCAGGCTGATGAGGCTCTGCACCTTGGAGTGGTCGAGCGTACGGAACAGGATATCGTTGCCACGCATCATGTACAGGCGCGAATCGCCCGCGTGCCCCCACCAGGCATGGCCATCCTGCACCACGCAGGCCACGATGGTGGTGCGCGGACATTCGTTCATGCCGTGCAGCTCGCGGTAGCGGTGCAGTTCGCGGTGGCTGGCATGAAAGGACTGCTCGATGAAGGCGACCGGATCACGCAGCCGGGGCAAGGCCTGCTGCTGGAACATCGAGGCCACCGTCTGCATGGCGATCTGCGCCGCGATCTCTCCTCGCAGGTGGCCTCCCATGCCATCGGCCAGCACCATCAACAGCGACTCACGTGAAAAGCAGTAGCCCATTCGATCCTGGTTGATCGAACGACCACCGACATCGGTATCCTGAAAGATGGAAAAGCGCATGGCTCAGATGGAAGCGAAAGAAAGGCAACCCTGCCGCACACCCACCGGCGTGCAGCCCAAAGCTTAGTGGCCGGATTTGCGGACCGTCAACAGTGTCGGATCAAGCGTGTTCCTTCCCTCCGCAGGCGGCGGGGCTGAATTGCGCCGGCGCCGAAAGGGCGACATCACGTCCTCGATCCAGCGTAGCGGCAGGAAACTGCGGGTTTCGACCCCGCTCTCCCGGGTAAACGGCTCGCGCAGCGCCCGTTGCAGCGCGAACACGCTTTGCGGACGCTCCAGCGGGTTGAGCTTCATGCACCAGTGCACCAGATCGAGCAACTGCTGCGAGTAGGTATCGTTGAGGCCGGCCAGCACCGACTCGACCTTGTCCTGCTTCAGGCGCTGGTCGGCCGCCTGCGGGGGTGCCCCCACCATGCAGGCATACATGCTGGCTCCCAGGCCATAGATGTCGGTCCAGGGGCCAAGCTGCTGGTTCTTCTTGTACAACTCGGGCGCGGCAAAACCCGGCGTGTACATCGGAAACAGCTTCGGCGCATCCTGCGTGAGCGTCTGGCGGGCCGCGCCAAAGTCCAGCAGCATCGGCATGCCGCCTTTCTTCAGATAGATGTTGGCCGGTTTCAGGTCGAGGTGCAGCAGGCGGTTGGCATGCACCTCGCGCAGGCCGTTCATCACCTGGGCAAAGATCTTGCGGATGTGGCGCTCGGGCAGCACCCGCTTGCCGGGGCGATTGCGATTGTGGATGACCAGCTCCTGCAGGCTGCGTCCGTTCTCATAGGCCATCACCATGTAGACGGTTTCATTGGCCCGGAAGAAATTGACCACCCGCACCACATTGGGATGGATGACGCGCGACAGTGCACGGCCTTCCTCGAAGAAGCACTTGAGGCCGTTGCGGTAGGTAGGCAGGTTGTTGCCGACGACCTCGGGTACCAGCTGACCGGACACACGCTTGACCAGCGAGCTGGGCAGATACTCCTTGATGGCCACCGGCTGGCCATCGGGATCATGGGCGAGATAAACCATCGAAAAACCGCCACTGGCGATTTTTCTTACAATCCGGTAGCCCCCTGCCTCGAAGCCCTCCGGCAATGGTGCGTTCTGCTCATTTGCCATGCTGCTATTGTAAAAGCGATACATGAAAGACGTCGAAATCCAGCCCTACGGCACGCCGGACGGACAGACAACGCCCCTGAACGACCCGCCACCCGCCGCCCCCGTTCCGGCCGTGTGCAGCATGACCGGCTATGCCCATGTCAGCGAAGACACCCCGATCGGCCGCATCGGCATCGAGATCCGGGCCGTCAACAGCCGCTTCACCGACCTGCATTTCCGGCTGGCCGACGAGTTCCGTCCGCTGGAGCCGGCACTGCGGGCCGCCATCAACCGTGTGGTGCGCCGCGGCAAGGTTGAATGCCGGATGACGTTGCAGAAAGCCCGTGGCGACAGCGGGATGACGGTCGACGCCGAACGGCTGGCCGCACTGGTCGGCCTGGCCCGCCAGGTGCAGGCGCTGGCCCCCGGGGCCGCGCCCCCCACGGTGGCCGACTACCTGCGCTGGCTGCACAACCCGGACCACGCGCCCGGCGGCCACACCGAGCACGCCGGCAGCCCGCCTGCCGACATCAGCGAACTCTGGGCTCTGGCAGAGCCCATGGTGGCGCAATGCCTGGAGGCCTTTCAGGCCAGCCGGCGGGCCGAAGGGGCCCGGCTGGCCACGGTGCTTCGCACGCTGGCCGCCGAGATGCAGGCGCTGGGCCAGAAACTGCGTGCCTGCCTGCCCGAGCTGACGGCCGCGGCCGAAAGCCGGCTGCTGAGTCGGCTCTCGGCCGCGCTCCAGGATCTGCCCACACCGATTCCTGCCGACGAGACGCTGGCCCGCGTGCGCCAGGAAGTGAGCCTGCTGAGCCTGCGCGACGACATCACCGAAGAGCTGGACCGCCTCGACACCCACCTTCAGGCCATCGGCGACACGCTGGCGGCCGGCGGCCCGGTGGGCAAGCGCCTGGATTTTCTCAGCCAGGAGCTGAACCGCGAGGCCAACACCATCGCTTCCAAGAGCGTGGCGCTGGCCACCACCGACACGGCCCTGGCGCTCAAGCTGCTGATCGAGCAGCAACGCGAACAGGTGCAGAATCTGGAGTGAGGCCCGGGCCACACGCCCTGGCAGGACGGGTTTCACCCAGCCCTCGTGCCCGGCGCATGAGAGCCGCCCCGAGGTGCTGACACGGCCCTCAGGACAGGCCGACCGCCCCGATCCCGCATCAGCCTGCCTTCAGCTTAAGGTGTCGTGCCCGTCTCCCAGCCCCACCTGGCAAAGATCTCCCGCCCCTTGTCCGACTTCAGGTAGTCGACGAAGGCCTGCGCTTCGGGCACGGCCTTGCCCTTGACGGTCAGCACCACGCTCGTGGGGCGGTAGATGCGATAGCGCTCCTCCACCGGCACCTGATCGGCCAGATCAGGGTTGGACACCTGCCAGATGTTCCAGATCAGCCAGGCGTCGATATCGGGCTGCTGGCGCCATTGCTCACGGGCCAGCGCACTGTTGCCCGCCTCGGGAAAGACCACGTTGCGGCGGAAGGCCTGCACTTTGGTGATATCTCCGGTTCGAGCCGCAACATCCTCCCACAGCCCCACCTGACCCGCCCCGGCCACGACCAGCACCTTCATGCCGGGCTTGAGCAGATCCCCGAAACCGCTGATTTTCTTCGGATTGCCCGGCCGCACCAGGATCGAGACGGGGCGCAGATACAGGGGCTCAGCCTCGCGGATGTCGAAGAGCCCCCTCACCTCGCGGTCGAAGCCCGTCATCATGTGCTCGGCGCCGCTGTAGATCATGTCGGCATCCTCGCGTGCCTGCGGCAGCCACTTCGGAGGCGGGCCCGCCACCACCTCCACCGCCACCTGGTGCTCGTCGGAGAAGGCCTTTGCGGCCGCCTTCATCGCCGGCGCCGGCCCACCCGGGCCATAGACCTTCAGCGTGGCGCCCCCCTCGGCAGCCACCACCGTGGCGGCCCCAAGGCCGATGGCTGCTGCCAGTGAAACGCGCCCTGCCAGCGCGCCCGCGGTTCGGATGAATGCTTTCATGCGTGTGTCTCCTGATCAGGTCGGCCGGGAATCGGGCCAGTCCCCATTGTGCATCAGGTGGCACCCTGCCGAACCTCCGGGTGCGGCATTCGTCGTGTTGCCCCTCAGGTAGGCCACGTCACTGACGAAAGCCGCGCCTGACGACCGCGGATACGCTGAACGACCGCACCGAGCCGACTCGCCCTTCACCAGGAGGCGGATATCCACGTGAACGGGAACACAGGCTGTGGCGGGCGTGGCGGGGCCCGCCCCGCCGGCGGCGGGCCGGCGCCAGGGCGGCCCCGGGCGGCGGGCCCCCCGGCGCGCCCGACCCCGGGCGGGGTATCCCCCCGTCACGGGTACCACCGGGGGGGGGGGGCGGGCCTGCGCGGCCCGGGCGGGCGACGCCACGTCGACAGGCTGCCCCGGTCAGGAGCATCCAGCGGCGCTTCAGCGCATCACGACGCATTCATGTCCAGCACGATCCGGCCTTCGATCTGGCCCTTGTGCATGCGCTGGAAGATGTCGTTGATGTTGTCCAGCTTCTCGGCCTTGACGGTGGCCTTGACCTTGCCGGCCGCCGCGTATTCCAGCGACTCCTGCAGATCCAGCCGGGTGCCGACGATCGAGCCGCGCACCGTGATGCCGTTCAGCACCATCGAGAAGATCGGCAGCGGGAAGTCGCCCGGCGGCAGGCCGTTCAGCGCGATCGTGCCGCCCCGCCGGACCATGCCGAGCGCCTGCTCGAAAGCCTTGCGCGAGACGGCCGTCACCAGCACGCCATGCGCCCCGCCGATCTCCTTCTGCAGGTAGGCGGCCGGATCGGCATTGGCGGCGTTCACGGTCACCGTGGCGCCCAGGCGCCTGGCCAGGGCCAGCTTGTCGTCGGCGATGTCGACCGCCGCCACGTTGAAGCCCATCGCCTTCGCATACTGCACCGCCATGTGCCCCAGACCGCCGATCCCGGAAATGACGACCCAATCCCCGGGTTTGGCCTCGGTCATCTTCAGGCCCTTGTAGACCGTGACGCCGGCGCAAAGGACGGGCGCCACCTCGACGAAATCGACCCCGTCGGGCAGATGGCCGACATAGTTCGGATCGGCCAGCGCATAGTCGGCAAAGCCGCCATTGACCGAATAGCCGGTGTTCTGCTGGCTCTCGCAAAGCGTTTCCCAACCGCCCAGGCAATGCGTGCAATAGCCGCAGGCCGAATGCAGCCACGGAATGCCGACCCGGTCGCCTTCCTTGACGTGCTTCACGTTCCTGCCGACGGCCGCCACGAAACCGACCCCCTCATGACCCGGAATGAAGGGGGGATTGGGCTTGACCGGCCAGTCACCATCGGCCGCATGCAGGTCGGTATGGCAGACCCCCGAAGCCTCGATCTTCACCAGGATCTGGTTGTCGGAAGGCTCCGGTACCGGCACCTCCTCGATCACCAGCGGTTTGCCGAACTCGCGGACGACAGCGGCTTTCATCATCTTGCTCATGGGATTTTCCTCCTGGTCTGATGCAGGCACGGGCGACGTGAGACTGACACCTCCACATCGGGGATACGCCGGACATGTCCCGTGGATGCGGGCGCCGCGACACGGTGTTCAAGGCATCGCCCTGGCCGCGCCAACCGGGACTGGCCCACAGACACGGACAGGGTCAGGCCAGACCCCGGAATGAAAGCCCATGCCGCATATTTCACGCCATACACGGCAAAATCATTGTGCGCCCACAGGCCCCTGCACGCAAACACTGGGCTTTTCCCCTAGGGATATTCTGAACGGCTCCACACGGAGGCCACATCCGCAACACCGGATCTGTTCAGCTTATCCGCGGAAAATCCGGCATTGTTCTTCAAACAAAAACCGTCACCGCCGGCAGATCAGCCCTTTCATGCGTGAAAGGCCGGGCCATCCCCGCTTCTCCAGCACCTGAGAAAGCACGTCTTCCGGTTTTCTTCAGCCAAAACCCGAGCGTCCACAGGGATTTGCAAACAGGCAAGACCATGAGCAGGCGCGATTATCGATACTTGATAACATCAATATCGATACTGAATAACAATAGTGAATGACGACACTGAATGAGATCGGCATGGGTATCAGACAGGCCCACCATCGATACGGGAAACGGCGGCCATCAAGGCTGGCCCGGCCTGATATCCGGTGACATCGATCCTGGCATGCGCTGGACACGGATGACTTTTACAAAAAGCGATTGACAAGCCGGACAGCGTGGACCTACACTCAATCCAACAATCCATAGAATGTTCGTTTGAAGATGCACAGCCTTCCTGCCGAGCTTGTCGAACCTTCTGCCGGCGACCCTGCCGAGGTGGCCAGCTGCCAGCACGATCACGGGCCGGCGCCGGTCATCCCCAGCTACACGTCACAGCAGCTGGAGCTGGCCGCGCAGATGTGTCAGGCCATGGGTGATCCCACCCGCCTGCGCCTGTTGCTGTGGCTGGCCCAGCGCGAGGTCTGCGTCTCGGAACTGGTCGAGCTGGAGCAGGCCAAGCTGAGCAGCATCTCGGCCCGGTTGCAGCAGCTGCATGCGGCGCGCCTGGTCACACGCCGCCGGCAGGCCAAGCACATCTTCTACTCACTGGCCGACGATCACGTGCGCCATCTGCTGCTCAACGTGCTCAATCACGCCAGCGAACCCGAACTTCACTGAGGATCGTCGCCCACGCACCGCCTTGCCGGTGCCATGGAAATCGAGCCACCCTGTCTGCCCGGCAGACGCTCGCCCGTCAACACACAGGAGAAGACTGATGAGCCAATGCAACCTGCCCCACCACGACAACCACGACCACCAGCATGGTCCGGGCTGCGGCCACACCGCCATCCGCCACGAAGGCCATATCGACTATCTGCATGATGGCCACCTGCACCACCCGCACGGCGACCATGTCGATGAGCACGTGATTGCCGTCTCGGAGACCAACCCTGCCCGTTGCACGCCCGAGCACCGTTGCGGTGGTCACGAGCCGGGTCATGTCCACGGTCCGGGTTGCGGCCATGAGGCCGTGCCGCATGGTGACCACATCTGCTATCTGGTCGATGGCCACCTGCACTATCCGCACGGCGACCATTGCGACGATCACGGTCCGATCGAAGTCGTCAAGGCCTGATTGCCTGCCCTGAGCTGTTTCAGCCAAGGGATACGCCGAACAGGCCCCGCAAACGGCTGCCCCCCGGGGTGCACGCCACCGCGAAGCCATGGGCCGCATCGCCCGCTGAAGGCCGTGGATGGACGCCTTGACCTCCACGGCCCCGAAGCGCCCGGTTTCCTGCCGTGGCGCTTTTTTTTCGGGAGAAGGCGTCCGGACAGCCTGCGTCCGGGCCGAACCGCTCCGGGGTGTCCGGACAGGCGTGGCCCCGCCACAACGGCAGCCACCGGGTGGTGCCGCCCGTCCGCCCAGAGGCCACGACCGCCCGCCCTCCGATACACGGTCGCTCCGTTCGATGAGGAAAGCCGCTTTAATCGCGGCCATCTCGTGCAGCCCGCCCTGCTGCTGACCCTCATCGACATGACAGCCATCAACACCTCCTCTCCTGCGCCGATCGTCCTGGTCGGCCATTCTCTGGCCGTACTGGTTGCGGCCACCGAACGCGCCTATCGCGGCCTGCGTACCACCATCATCAATCCGGGCGGCCCGCTGGGCGGCCGCTTTGCCGGTGTGCAGGCCATCGGCCGCTGCCACGAGGCCGGATTGCAGCTGTACGATTTCGGTGCCCCCGACACGGCCGCGCTGCCGCGCGTGGACAGCTACGAGCCCATGCGTTTTGATGACGTGGCGCGCTTTGGCGGGATCGTGCGTCGCTACGTGCTCTCCCATCAGCACACCCGGCCGATCAGCGCCCCCCGCATGTGGCTGGGCGGCAAGCTGCTGCCCGACATGCTGCTGGGTCAGCAGCCCGGCGCCATCCGCCACCTGCCCCAGTCTGCCGCCATCCATCGCGAGCTGGCCATCGTCGAGCGCGCGGTGCGCGCCGAGTCGCGTCTCTGGCACCCCGCCAACCGGACAGCCTGGCCCGAAGAAGGCTCGGCCCCGGCCGACTGGAAGTTCACCACCGGCAACCTGGTCTTCGATTACGACACCCTGTCGCAGCAGCTGCACGGCCGCTGCCTGCATGACACCCTGTTTGCCCCCTATGCCCGGCAGCTGATGCACGAGGATGTGGGCCTGCTGGCCGTGCGTCATCATGCCCGGGCAGGCCTGCCGCTGTATGCACCGGACAGCCTGCTGGCAGCCCTCTCGGGTAGCCCCGATGCCTCTGGCGAGGGTGCACGGCACAGCTATCCCGATGGCAGCTCGATCGTGGCGTTGTGCCAGCAGCTGGTGAACGTGGTGCGGCACACGCCGACCATCCGGGTGCTGGATGACACGGTGCTGCGGGTGAGGCGCGATGCACAGGGTTTCTGCCTGCACACCCGCCAGCACGGCGAGATCCGCTGCGAGCGGCTGGGCTGGGCCCAACCGGTTGCGCAGGGGCTGGTCGCCGCCGGCGGCCCGGGCCTGCCGGAACAGAGCCGGTACCTGCCGACGATGCTCGGTTTCATCCGCCTGCATGCCGACAACCTGAGCGACAACTTCAGTGTCGTGCAGGCCGCCAGTGCCGACGTGGGCCTGTATCGCGTCACCAGTCGCACCGGCTGCGGCGCCCCCACCGATGCCGGCATGGTCGAGCTGATGGTGGAAGCCCACCCCGCCCGCTTTGCCGAGCATCACGGCCCGCTGTCCGACAGCACGGCACAGATGCGCGCGATGCTGGGCGATCTGGTCACGATGGGACTGGTGCGCCCCCAGGCCCAGCCGGCAGCCTTCGAGGTGCTGCATCAGGCCGAAGGCCGCGTGCTGCCCACTCCGGCCGCCCTGGCGATGCACGCCGAGGCCCATGCCCGCCTGGAGGCTGCACTGCCCGGCATCGAGCTGCTGGGCGAGGCCGCCGGCCTGTTCGCCGACAGCCTGAGCGACCAGATCGTTCAGGGCCTGAAAGCGGCACAGCAACCACGCAGCCGCAGTGAGGGCGAGGCCATCCCCTTCGTGGCCCGCTACCGTGACACCGAGATGGCCGCCGCCTGAGGGCAGTGCCGTCTTCGACCTGCCCCGTATCGGCATGCCCCGCATGCCGTGCGCGCAGACACTGGCGCTCCGGACAGCGGGCGGGCCCTGGCCGGGCCCCGCCTTCACAGTCCGGGCGCCCGCCGCCGGTTCTTCAGATGCCTTCGCCGCCCTCGGCCAGCACGCCCTCCAGCGCCGGCGCCACCTCGACCGGTTCCCGCGGGGCCCGGCCGTCCGACAACCGGGCGGCACGCTCCACCAGATAATCGACCAGATGGTTGCGGATGGCGTAAAAACCATGCTCGTGGTGCAGCGTGCTGCGATGCCGCTCCGGTGGCAGCGTGTTCCAGACCACCTCGGCAATCCGCGCCTGTGGGCCATTGCTCATCAACAGGATGCGATCGGCCAGCAGGATCGCCTCGTCCACATCGTGCGTGATCATGAAGACCGTCTGCCGTGTCTCGTGGCAGATGCGGCGCAGCTCGTCCTGGATGGTGCCTCGCGTCAGCGCATCCAGCGCGCCAAAAGGCTCATCCAGCAGCAGCATGCCCGGCTCGATGGCAAAGGCCCGGGCAATGCCCACACGCTGCTTCATCCCGCCCGACAGTTCGGCAGGTTTGCGGTCGATGGCATGAGACAGGCCCACCATCTCCACATACTTGCGCACCTGCGCATCCACCTGCTGCGCCGACCAGCGCGGCCACTTGCTGCGCACGGCAAAGACGATGTTGTCGCGCACCGTCAGCCAGGGCAGCAGCGCATGTCCCTGAAAGACCACGCCGCGTGACAGCCCTGGCCCGCGCACCGGCTCGCCATCCATCACCACCACCCCGCCCGACGGGTTTTCGAGGCCCGCCAGTGCATTGAGGATGGTGGTCTTGCCACAGCCCGAATGCCCGATCAGGCAGACGAACTCGCCACGAGCGATGCTGAAATTGACGCCCTCGAAAACCGCGGCGGCCGCGCCCGGATAAGTCTTGGAAAGACTGCGCACCTGCAGGAAATCGCGTTCGGTGCGGTGCTCAATCAACATAGGTGACAGCCTTTTGCAAGCGGGCAAACAGCAGGTCCAGCACCATGCCCACCACGCCGATGACGACGATGGCAAAGATGACGTTGGCCAGATCGAAGTTGTTCCATTCGTTCCAGACGAAATAGCCGATGCCCGTGCCGCCCACCAGCATCTCGGCCGCCACGATCACCAGCCAGGCAATGCCCATGCTGATGCGCATGCCGGTCAGGATGGTGGGCGCCGCGGCCGGCAGGATCACCTGGAAGATGGTGCGCCAGACACTGGCTTCGAGCGTGCGCGCCACGTTCAGCCATTCGCGCCGCACGCTGGCCACACCAAAGGCGGTGTTGGCCAGCATCGGCCAGATCGAGCAGATGAAGATCACGAACACGGCCGAGGCCGAGGCATCCCTGATGGTGAACAGGGCAATCGGCATCCACGCCAGCGGCGAAATCGGCTTGAGCACCTGGATGAAGGGATTGAAGACGCGCGCGGCCAGCGGACTCATTCCGATCAGAAAGCCCAGGGGCAAGGCCACCAGCACCGCCAGCCCGAAGCCGGCCGCCACCCGCAACAGCGAGGCGCCCAGTTGCAGGGCGATGCCCTTGTCGTTAGGGCCGTTGTCACGCAACGGATCGGCCAGCTGCGTGATGAAGGCCTGGGCCGTCTGTGCCGGCGTCGGGAAGGCACCGGTCTTCCGGCCCGCCCCCTCGATCACGCCCCCCGCGTCGCGCAGCGCCTGCAGTGCTGCCGGGTCTTCGGGAAGCTGGCCCATCAGCTGTGCGTATTCGATCTGCCGGGGCGTCATCTCGGCCAGCGTCAGCGCACGTGGCTGCGTCAGCCATGCCCAGACCACCACCACCACGGCCAGCACCAGCAGCGACAGCCCGGCCGCCTTCAGCGAGGAAACGCTCTTCATCCGTGCTCCCTGCCGGCAGGCATGCGTGCCCCCTTGCGTTGTTGCGCCAGATAAGCCTGCGGATCATCCGCATCGAAGCGCTGCCCCATCACACTGAAGCGCTGTGCCGGATCAGCCGGTACGGGTTCACCCAGGGCCGCCATCGCCCGACGGGCATCGGTGAGCAGAAACACCTGCTGCGCCAGCGCCGCGTAATCCACCTCAGCCTTCACATAGCCCCAGCGTCGCAGCTGCGTCAGCATCCAGACCGCCATGCCCTGCCACGGCATCGGATCGAACTCGACACGATCGGGCATTTCCACCACGTTGCCCAGCCCGTCGGCAAAACGGCCGGTCAGCGCCTGCCGCACGACGATCTCGGGCTGGTTCAGGTACTTGCGGTCGCTGATGGTCCGGGCGATCTGACGGCGCCTGGCCGGCCCGCGCGCCCAGGCCGAGCCGCGCAGCGCGGCCCGCAGCAGGGCGGCATAGGTGTCGGGATGCTGCTGGATGAAATCCTGCGACAGTCCGAAGGCACAGCAGGGATGACCGTTCCAGAGCCGGCTGAAGGCCAGATGGAAGAAGCCGGCCTCTTCGTAGATGGCACGCTGGTTGAGCGGATCGGCCCCGACAAAGCCATCGATGTTGCCTGCCCGCAGGTTGGAGACAAATTCGGTGGGGGCCACCACGCGGATCTGCACATCGCGGTCCGGGTCCAGCCCGGCCTCGGCCAGGTACAGGCGCAACATCAGGTTCTGCACCGAATACTCCAGCGGAATGGCGATGCGGAACCCCTTCCAGTGGCGTGGGTCGCGGTTGTGGCGATGCCTGAGCGCAAGAATCACGGCAATGCCGTTGACGTTCTCGATCATCGCCACCCGCAGCGGCGTGGGCGGCGAGCCCAGCCCCATCGACGCCGCCAGCGGCATCGTCGCCAGCATCAGCCCGGCATCCAGCTCACCGGTGATGATCTTGTCGCGCACCAGGCCAAAGGCGGTGTTCTTCAGCAGCTCGACCTGCAAGCCTTCCTGCCGGTAATAGCCTTCGGTTTCGGCCATGATGAGCGGCGTGGCGCAGGTGATCGGCAGAAAGCCGACCCGCAGTGCCGTTTTTTCAGGTGAACGGCGCTCCTGCGCCATCGCCTGCAGGCTGGCCACCGGCAGCACGCTGGCCACCGCGGCCCGCACGGTGCCCGCGCCCACGGCCTGCAACAGCCGGCGCCGCTGCGCGTCCTGCGGAAACAGCGCCTTCACCAGCGCAGCCTCGACAAACTGCGTCAGGTGCGTCTGCTGTGCAGCCTCCAGCTGCGCCTCGGTGCGCAGCGTGCAGGCCGGCGTGTCCGCACCCAGATCGTGCTGGCCACAGCGGCAGCGGAAGCGCAGTGGCCGGCCCGCATCATAAGGTGCGTAACGATCGTCGTCGCTCAGGGTCGAGGCACGGTTCATCGGCGGGCACACCTTCAGGCAGCGGCCTGCAAGCGGGCAATTTCCTTGCGGATATGCTTGGTGGCCGGCGTGACGATGGCCACGAAATGCGATTCACGCACCCGGCGCTGCACCGGCGAGCGCATCAGATAGCCCCGCGCCCCATGATGCAGCAGCGCCGCCTGCGCCGCCTTCAGCGCCAGCTCGGCCGCTTCGCCACGCACCTTCAGCACCTCGACAAAAAACGCGTCACGGTTGTCGTAGGGCGTGGCGGCCAGCACACGGGTGCGCGCCTTCAGCGCGTCCAGTTCGGCCTGCAGGTCATCGGGCTGCTCGTCCAGATACCGGTTGACATGGCCCAGCTGCGCATCGACCTCGCGCATCGAATCGATGGCCCCCTGCGTGACGCCCCAGCCAATGCCACATTGCAGCAGCACGAAGGCCGAACGGATCCCGGCAATGAAGGGGCGCGCCGGCCACGCCACCACCTGCGACGGCCGCACCCGGTAGCTGCTGAACGCCAGCCCCAGCGTGCGTGTTCCCTCCAGCCCCGAGAAGGTCGGACACGGCCGCGTCTCGATGCCGGCATCGGCACAGTTGGCCGCAAACATCAGCTCGCGCGGGCCATCGGCCGTCTCGACCACCGCCATCGCGCAGAAATGATGGTCGTCGCCCAGGTTGCTGACCCAGGGCAGCATGCCGTCGACGATGAAATCCTCGCCGTCGCGCCGCGCCTGCAACAGGTTCTTCTCGATGCCGTGCAGGTTCTTCATCGCATTGGACAGCCCGGTACCGCCCAGCGCCTCGCCCAGCACCAGCTCGGGCAGCACGCCTTCCTGCAGGTCGGCATTGCCCGAACGCTCCAGATACATCGCGCAGGCCATCTGGCACCACATCAGAAAGCCGGTCGAGCCGCAGACCCGCGCCACTTCGGCAATCGCGTCGATGGCCGCCACATAGTTGGCGCCTCCCGGCAGGCTGCCCAGCTGCGCCTGATAGGCCCCGGCCTCGCCCAGCGCGCGCAGCACCTCCTCGGGGTACACGCCCTGACGGTCGATCGCATCGGCCAGCGCCGCCAGCTCGCCCTGGGCGATCTCCCGCACCTGCGCCAGCATCTGGGCCGGATCAGGCCGCTCCAGGCCCTCCAGCACCGCTTCCAGCACAGGGTTCCGTTCCAGCGCAGCGCTTTCCTGCAGCACGACCGACATGATGCTCTCCTTCAGGCATGGGCGCAGTGGCAAACCGGCCGCCCTGCGCAAGACAGTAAAGAGAGGCGATTCTGGCACCCTGCATGCGCCCTGCCCGCATCAGGATATGCAGGCAGCGCATAACGCGGAATCAGGCTGCCGCTGTCGGCTGTGTCGCCAGCAGGGCTGCCAGCCGGGCGGCAGCCGGCGCCGGGGTTTCAGGCAGCAGCAGGTGCAGGCTGCTGACGGCATCCTCGTCGCCCAGCGGCACGAAGCGCACCCGCATGCCCACGTGCCGGGCGGCCAGCGACGCGGGCACGATCGCCACCCCGGGTCCGACGCTCACCAGCCCCAGCAACGAGCCCATGTCCCAGGCTTCCATGACCACCGGCAGCTGCAACCCCCGCGCCTGCAGCAAGGCATCAACGGTATGGTTGAGTGCCGTATCCAGCCGGCGTGCGATGGCAATCAGCGCCTCGGAAGCCAGCTCCTGCAGCGCCAGTACCGGTCTTGATGCCAGGACATGCCCGCAGGCCAGCGCCACCACCAGCCGCTCGTGCAGCAGCACCCGGCGCCGGGCAGCATGCCATGATCCGACAAAGGCCGGCAACGGCGCGCGCACGATCGCCATGTCGATCCCGGCACGGGCGATGCGTTCGGCATGCTCGTGCGTGCGGCCTTCCACCAATGACAGGGTTACCGCCGGCCACTGGCGCCGGAACTGCCCCAGCACCGCCAGCACGGCATCGGCGTACAGCGCCGACGCCGAATATCCAAGCCGCAGCGTACCGCCCTCGCCCGCCGCCGCCTGACGGGCCGCCTGGGTGGCGGCGTCGGCCGCCTGCAACAGCGCGTGTGCATGCTGCAGGTAGGTCCGGCCGGCTGCCGTCAGGCGCACCTGGTGGCGGTCGCGCTCGAACAGGCACACGCCCAGATCGTTCTCCAGGGCGCGGATCTGCTGGCTGAGGGGCGGCTGCGACATGTGCAGGCGCCGGGCCGCGTGGCCGAAATGCAGTTCTTCGGCCACGGCCACAAAGCAGTGCAGCCGCTTCAGATCGCGTCGGGTCATGCATCTCGCTCCAGTCGGTTTCGCGCCAGTCTGCCCCTATCACCGCAAGTCGAAAACGGTATTTCCATCGATCACGCGGCACCGCTACATTGTGCCGCATGCCTTGCACGGGCGCAGCCTGGAAACGGAGACCTTCATGTTTGATCTTGCCAACACACAGAAACGGGTGGTGCACACCCGTTGGCAGTACGACTGGCTCCCCGATCGCCACCTGATCCGCATCCGGGTGGCAGAAGCGCCCCATGCCAGACGCGGCTGCCAGACAGGCCTCGCCGACGACTGACGCCACCTGCCCCACCATGCTTGCTGCCATCCTGCCGGTTTTCCTGATCGTGATGCTGGGGGTGGTCATCCGCCAGAGCGGGTGGCTGCCGCTGACCTTCTTTGCGGGCGCCGAAAAGTTCTCTTTCTGCATCGCCTTTCCGGCGCTGCTGTTCCTGGCCACGGCCCGGCTGGATTTTTCGGGCAGCGTGGCGTGGCAACTGGCCCTGGGCACGCTGCTGCCGGGGGCGGCCGTCGTGCTGCTGACCGTGGCCGGCCTGCGGCTGGCCCACGGGCTGCCGGCGCCATCGCGCTCATCGGTGCTGCAAGGCGCGCTGCGGCCCAATTCCTACTTCGGCCTGGCCGTGGCCAGCCTCTTCTTTGCGCCGGCCGAGGCCAGCCTGCTGGCGCTGGCGCTGTGCCTGCCGGTGGTGAACCTGGTGGCGGTGGTGGCGCTGTCGTGGTGGGGCGGGCGCCAGCCGGATTTCCGCCAGGTGCTGTGGGCCATTGCCCGCAATCCGATCATCCTTGCCACACTGGCCGGGCTGTGCTGGGGCCGGCTGGGGCTGGCGCTGCCGCCCCCGCTGGTGGCCACGCTCGACATTCTGGGCCGCTCGGCGCTGTGTCTGGGCCTGCTGTGCGTGGGCGGCGGCCTGGTCTTTGCCTGGGGCGGCCAGCGCCCGGTGGTGCTGTTGCTCACCTCGGCGCTGAAGCTGGTGCTGATGCCGGCGCTGGCGCTGCTGCTGGGCCACTGGCTGGCCCTGCCGGCGCCGGTGGTGCTGGTGGCCTGTTTCTACTGTGCGCTGCCCACCGCCCCCAATGCCTACATCATGGCACACCAGATGGGCGGCGATGCCCCGCTGATGGCCTCGCTCATCACCGTGCAAACGCTGCTGGCCGCCGTCAGTGTGCCCTGGTGGGTGGCGCTGGCGGGCACCACGGGCTGAGGGCGGCATCCCCCGTTCCGCCTGGGCTGGCTCAGGTCCGGGCGGGCTCAGAACAGGCCGATGATGCGCCCGTCGGGGCCGACATCGATGCTTTCGGCCGCCGGCGTGCGGGGCAGCCCGGGCATCGTCAGCAGGTCGCCGCAGATGACGACGATGAAGCCGGCGCCGGCCGCCAGCCGCACCTCGCGCACCGTCACGGTGTGGCCACTGGGAGCCCCCTTGAGCGTGGGGTCGGTGGAAAAGCTGGACTGGGTCTTGGCGATGCAGACCGGATAGTGGCCATAGCCCTGGGCCTGCCAGTCGTCGATCTGACGCCGCACGCGCGCCGGCGCCGTGATGTCGGCCGCGCCGTAGATCTTGCGCGCCACGGTACAGAGCTTGTCCCACAGCGGCATGTCGTCGGGGTAGACGTAATGCGGCGGCAGCGGCCCGGCCCCGGTCAGGCGGATCACCTCCTGGGCCAGCTCCTCGGCACCAGCCCCGCCCCTAGCCCAGTGCTCGGCCAGCACCACACGCACGCCGCAGGCCTGCATGCGCCGCCGCACCAGCTCGATCTCGGCCTCGGTATCGGCATCGAAGCGGTTGAGCGCCACCACCAGCGGCAGGGCAAAATGCTGCGTCATGTTCTGCACATGCCGCTCCAGGTTCACCAGCCCGGCGGCCAGCGCCTCGAGGTTTTCGGTACCCAGCCCGGAAACCGGCACGCCACCATGGAACTTGAGGGCCCGGATCGTGGCCACCATCACGCAGGCACTGGGCCAGATGCCGGCCTTGCGGCACTTGATGTCAAGAAATTTCTCGGCCCCCAGATCGGCGCCAAAGCCGGCTTCGGTCACGACGTAATCGGCCAGCTTCAGGCCCGCCTGGGTAGCGATCACCGAATTGCAGCCGTGGGCGATGTTGGCAAAGGGGCCCCCGTGCACCAGTGCCGGACAATGCTCCAGCGTCTGCACCAGATTGGGCTGGATCGCATCCTTGAGCAACGCCGTCATCGCCCCGTGCACGCGCAGCTGCTCGGCGCGCAGTGGCCGGCCCTGGCGGTCGTGCCCGAAAACGATCTGACCCAGGCGGGTACGCAGGTCGGCCAGCGAGGTGGCCAGACAGAAGATAGCCATCACTTCCGAGGCCACGACGATGTCGAAGCCGTCTTCACGCGGCTGGCCATTGAGAGGGCCGCCCAGGCCGATGACGATCTGGCGCAGCGCCCGGTCGTTGACATCGACCACCCGCTTCCAGCGGATGCGCGTGGGGTCGATGTCGAGTGCATTGCCCTGGTGGATGTGATTGTCGATGGCAGCCGACAGCAGATTGTGGGCCATGCCGATCGCCGCAAAATCACCGGTGAAATGCAGGTTGATGTCTTCCATCGGCACCAGCTGGGCATAACCGCCACCGGCTGCCCCGCCCTTGATGCCGAAGACCGGCCCCATCGATGGTTCACGCAGGCAGACCACGGCCCGCTTGCCCAGCCGCTGCAACGCGTCGCCCAGGCCCACGACGGCAGTGGTCTTGCCCTCGCCCGCCGGCGTGGGGCTGATGGCCGTGACCAGCACCAGCCGGCTGGCGGGGCGTGGCGGCAGCTGGTTCAGGTAGTCGAGCGAGATCTTGGCCTTGTGGCGGCCATAGGGTTCGAGCCGCTCCTCGGGGATTCCCAGACGGGCCGCGATGGCGGTGATGGGTTCGAGGCTGGCTTGCTGGGCGATGTCGATATCGCTGGGCATGGCGTCTCCCGTCGTCAGAAAGGGTTTCTTTCCTGAAAGCATACACGCCCCCGGGATGCCGTGGCCGCTGCGCTGGGCAAGGGCGCGACAGCCGTCTCTGAACCACCGCCTCTCCTGCCTGTCCGGCCCGCACCTGCCGCCTGCCCTGCCGCGCCTGCCCTGTCTGTTCTGTCTGCGCTGCCTCTCCTGCCTGTTCTTCCGCCTGCTGCCCGCCCCGTTCGCCACATGCGTCCATCGGTACCGCGGGCCCTTGCCGCTGATGGCACAATGGCGACTGGATTCTCCCCCTGTCCTCCCTTCTGTCCCCGCTGCCATGACCCGCATTCTTTTTGTCGACGATGACGTGGAGCTTGCCCGGCTGCTGGCCGAGTATGTGCAGCAGGAAGGCTTCGAGACCTGCCTGGCCCATGACGGCGAACAGGGCATTGCCGAGGCACTGTCAGGCCGCCATGCGCTGGTGGTGCTGGACATGATGATGCCGGGCATCAACGGCATCGAGGTGCTGCGCCGCATCCGCCTTGCCTCGTCGCTGCCGGTGCTGATGCTGACGGCGCGCGGCGACGACATCGACCGCGTGGTGGGGCTGGAGATGGGTGCGGATGATTATGTGCCCAAGCCCTGCACGCCGCGCGAACTGATGGCACGCATCCGGGCGATCCTGCGCCGTACCGGAGGCACGATGCCACCGGCCGGCGCCAGCAGCGAGGAGGCAGCCCCCGAGGTGGTGGAGGCCGGCGCACTGCAACTGTGGCCTGGCCGTCGGCGGGCCAGCTGGCACGGTGCACCACTGGCGCTGACCAGCACGCAGTTCAACCTGCTCGAAGCCCTGGTGCGCAACCGCGGCAATGTCGTATCCAAGGCCGAATTGTCGGCACAGGCACTGGGCCGCAAACTCGGACGCTTCGACCGCAGCATCGACGTGCACGTCAGTGCGCTGCGGCAGAAGCTGGCGCAGGGCAGCCCCGGCGGTGCCGCCCGTGTCGAGGCAGGCGCAGGCCCTGACGATACGCCGATCGCCACGGTGCGCGGCCAGGGTTATCAGTGGATCATCGACTGAAGGGGCATCTTTACCTGTTTTTACGCCGCCTTGGCGCAGGCTTACACGGTATGGCCACAAACTTTCTCCTGACACGGACTGACACCGACCATCGTCAAGGAGAACCCTTTCATGTCGCTCGCGAGTACCGCCTGCCTTGGCCCCCGGCCGCAGACGGCCCCCCGTCACTACGCGCCGGTCACGCCGGCCAGCGTCGTCACCCACAAGGCAAGCGCACCCGCCACCTGCGGTGAACTCGTCCAGGGACATCTGGACGGCCAGGATTTTCTGGTGAACTGCCCGATCGACCTGTACGCCCAGGCCGAGGTGACGCCGGTGGCGATGCTGGGGCTGCACATGCATTCGCCCCAGCACTACGGCAAGATGCTCGATGCGCTGACGATGCTGGCCAGCCGGCACGGGCTGCGCCCGGCACACCTGCTGCGGATGCACAGCCCGGTTCCACGCGGCAAGGGCATGGCATCCAGCACCGCAGACATCACGGCAGCGGTGACGGCCTTTTGCGACAGTACCGGCATCACACTGGACCATGAGACGCTGGGAACGCTGATTGCGCAGATCGAACCCTCAGACGGGGTACATTTCCCCGGGATCGCCCATGTCGATCATCTGCGGGGCATCTGCCACGAATCGCTGCCGGCTCCCGGCGGCCTGCGGGTGCTGGTGGTGGATTGTGGCGGCCAGGTCGACACGGTGGATTTTGACCGCGAACGCGCACGGGCGCTGTACCGCGAGCATCGACAGGACGTGCTGTTCATGCTGGACAAGGTACGGCGCGGCCTGCTGGCGAACGACCTGCGCCGGGTGGCCGATGCGGCGACACTGAGCGCACGCCTGAGCCAGCACATCCTGCCCAAGCCGCCGCTGGAAACGGTGCTGCAACGTGCACGCTACGAAGGAGCGCTGGGCGTGAACTGCGCACACAGCGGCACGGTGCTGGGCGTGCTCTACGATGATGGCGATCCGCGCCGCGGCTGGCGGCTGCGCTCGGCGATGATTCAGGAGCTGGGCGAACAGTATCCGCTCCTGGGCGATTTTGCCGTGATCGGTGGTGGCCTGACACGGAGTACCGCCGCATGAGGGCCGATGCCACTGCCCGCGACCCCTTCGACCGGGACGCGCACAACCCGTCGATGACGCAGCTGCGCGCGCATCAGGGACACGAGGGCGAGATCATCGATTTCTGCGTGCCGGTGAACCAGTATTTCCCGCCGGCCGGGCTGCACCGGCGCATCATCGATCACCTGCCCGACATCCTGAAACACTATCCGGACCAGGCCGCCGAGCAGGCCCGCCAGCTGTCACGCTTCATCGGACTGCCGGCGCAGCACCTGCTGGTCGCCAACGGCTCGACCGAACTCATCACCGAGCTGTGCAAGGGCTTGCGCGGCCCCGTCGTCACCACCATTCCCACCTTTGGCCGCTGGACCGACCTGCCGCGCGAGCTGGGCCTGAGCACGCACTTCATCCAGCGCGAGGCGGCACAGGATTTCCGGGTGGACATCGAAACGCTGATCGACACGGTGCGGGCGACACGCGCCCGGGCCCTGGTGGTCTGCAACCCCGACAACCCCACCGGCACGGCCTGGTCCGCCGGCGAGCTGCGACAGCTGATGGATGCGCTGGACGATCTCGACCTGCTGGCGATCGACGAGTCCTTCATCGATTTTGCCGACGTGGGCAGCGTGGCCGAAGAGGCGATGCACCGCCATGCCACGGTCGTGGTCAAGAGCATGGGCAAGTCGCTGGGCTGGCACGGCATCCGGCTGGGTTATGCCGTGGCCAGCGAGGCCCGCATCCAGGCGATGCAGCAGGGGATTCCGTACTGGAACATCAATGGTCTGGCAGCCTTCGTGCTGCGCCAGCTGCCCGACATGAAGGCCGCCTATCACGACAGCTTTGCGCGGATGGCCTGCGACCGTCAACAGATGATCGCGGCGCTCGGCACGATTCCCGGCCTGAGGGTCTGGCCCTCGCAGTGCAACTTCGTGTTCTGCCAGCTGCCGGCCGACATCCCGGGCCGGCGGCTGCGCAACCATCTGCTGCAACGGCACGGGCTGTTCGTGCGCGAATGCAGCAACAAGCTGGGCTCGTCCGAACAGTTCCTGCGTCTGGCAGTGATGCCGCCGGCCGTGGTGCGGCTGCTGGTGGCGGCCCTGACCGAAGAGATGCAGGCGCTGCGCGAGGGCTGAGCCCGCGTCCCTTCCGGTCTTGCACCGGCACGGCCTGCCGTGATACCCCTGCCGCGACGCCCCTGCGGCGTTCCCTGCTGTGTCCGCTGCTGTCTTCAGCCCGCCTGCGTTCGGCCCGCAGGCAGGCTGGCAGGGCATTGCCGGGGCAGCTTCAGCCCGACCACCAGCCCGCCACCGTCACGCGCGCGGGCACCTACCTGGCCGCCGTGCTGCTGCACCGCCTGCTGGACGATGGCCAGCCCCAGGCCGTAGCCATCCACCCCGCTGCTGCCCCGCGCCCTGAAAAAGGGTGAAAAGATCTGGGCCAGCTGCCCCGCTGGCACGCCTGGCCCGCGGTCGAGCACCTGCACCTCCACCCAGCCGTCCTGGCCACCAGCATCGGATGCGGGCCCGGGCACCCTGGCCGGCAGGGCCCGCAGGGCCGGCACGATCAGTTTCACCTCGACCAGCGTGCCGGGCGCGCTGAACTTGATGGCGTTGCGGATGACGTTCTCGCAGGCCCGGTAGATCAGCTCCTCGCGCAGGCAGACCTCCACCGGACCGTCACGCTGCCCTTCACGGGCCAGCTGCACCTGCACCTGCCGGGCATCGGCCTCGAAACCGGCATCCGCCACGATCTCCTGCACCATCGCCGCCAGATCAAAGCATTCGGGGGCTTCGTCACTGGGGCCGCCCTCCAGCCGGGCCAGCGTCAGGGCCTGGTCGATCAGGTGATCGAGGCGGGCCGTTTCACGGTCGATGCGGTCGAGCGAATCCTGCAGGCGCGCCGGGTTCTGGCGGGCCAGATCGCTGGCTGCCTGCAGGCGCGCCAGCGGCGAACGCAGCTCGTGCGAAACATCATGCAGCAGCCGCTGGCGCGAGGTGAGCAGCTGCTGGATCTGGGCAATCATGTGGTCGAAATGCTGTCCCAGATCGGTGATCTCGTTGCGGCCGCGCCCCATGCGGCCGCTGACGCGGGTATCCAGATGGCCGGCGGCCGCCGCATCCAGCGCCTGCCGCAGGGTGCGCACCGGCCGGGTCAGCGACCAGGCCAGCCAGGCGGCAAACAGGAAACTGCCCAGCACCGCCGCGCCCATCAGCAGGCTGCGCGCGGTGCGCGAGTCCAGCTCGGGCAACCAGGGCTGGGGCGGACGCCCGGCCGGCCCGCCCTGGGGACCGTGGCGGGGGTCATTGGCCGTGCCCGGTGGAGGCGGCGCTGCGGGCGCGGGCGGCCCCGGTCGGGCCTGCGGGGCAGCGCGGCCCGGATGCTGCGCACCAGGAGCGGCACCGGCCGCATCCGCCTCGTGCCACCCGGCGTGTTCGGGCGGTGGGTGGCCAAAAGGTGGTGGGGGCGGGAACATGTCGCCCGATGTGTCCATCGGCAGGTCGTCCGGCAGCCCGTCCGCCATGCTGATGTGCGCGGGCGGCTTGTCGGGAAAGCCGTGGCCCTGATGGTCTTCGGGCACGAACAGCAGCAACACCCGGCCATCGGCCCCCTGCAGCTTGCGCACCGCACGACGGGCGCCCCGGCCTTCGGCCGAGAACGGCGCGCGCGCCCGCTGCAACAGCGAACTGCCGTCGGGCGCCTGGCCAGTACGGACGGGCATCCCGGCTGCCAGCTGTCGGGCAGCCGCCAGCGAGGCGGCCGGCAGGCGCCGGCCCAGCAGCTCGTGGCCCGCTTCATCCACCACATAGACCAGGTTGTGGCGCGACCAGCTGTCGGTGCGCAACAGCATGCGCAGCGCCTCTTCTCCACCGCTCCAGAACACGGCCTGGGCAGCATCGAGCACCTTTACGGCATGGGGGCCGCTTTCCAGCACCTGGTCTTCGCGCAGCTGGCCATAATGCTGTTCAAGCAGCTGCCCACCCAGCACGGCCAGCGCGGCCACCATCAGCAGTGCCCCCCAGAAGGCGAGCAGGAATTTCCAGAAAAGACGGTGTTTCATGGCAGACGGTTGGCCTCATGGCGTGCCTGGTGCCGGGGCCTTGCGGGGCCTGGTGCGGGCCTGGCACCGCAGGCCTGACGCGCATCACGCGCCTGGCCCAGGACGTGAAAAAGCCCGGTCAACCACATGGCTGCCGGGCTTCCTGTCTGGCGGAGACGGTGGGATTCGAACCCACGGTTCGCTTTTTGAGCAAACACTCCCTTAGCAGGGGAGCACCTTCGGCCTCTCGGTCACGTCTCCAGTAAATCTGGAAAAAGTAATGATGGCAGAAAATCAGGAAATCATCAAGCAGGAAGAGGGTTTTCTGCTTTCTGCCAACGCCGTTGCCGCTCAGGCCGCCGGAACGTCGGCCGGCTCACCTTCCAGGCCAAAGGCCTTGTGCAGCGAGCGCACGGCCAGCTCCAGGTACTTGTCCTCGATCACGACCGAGGTCTTGATCTCGCTGGTGGAGATCATGCGGATGTTGATGCCGTCCCTGGCCAGGGCCTCGAACATGCGCGAGGCGATGCCGGCGTGGCTCTTCATGCCCAGGCCGACGATGGACACCTTGGCGATGCGCGCATCACCCTGCACCTCGCCACCGCCCAGGCCAGGCACAACCTCGTCCTCCAGCACCTTCATCGTGCGCTGGTAATCGTTCTGGTTGACGGTGAAGGAGAAATCGGTGAGACCGTTGACGCTCTGGTTCTGCACGATCATGTCGACATCGATGTTGGCCCGGGCCACGGGGCCGAGGATGCGCGACGCGATGCCCGGCACGTCCGGCACCTGGGTCAACGTGATCTTGGCTTCATCGCGCTGGAAAGCGATGCCGGAGACGACTGCTTGCTCCATGAGGTTTCCATCCATTTCTTCTTCAAAAGTGATGAGGGTGCCCGAGTTCATTTCTTCTTCGACCGGGATGTCGGGCGGGGTCAGACTGGAGAGCACGCGTGTCTTGACGCGGTACTTGCCGGCAAATTCGACCGAGCGCGTCTGCAACACCTTGCTGCCGAGGCTGGCCATTTCGAGCATTTCCTCGAAGGTGACACGCTCCAGCCGGCGCGCCTCCCCGACGATGCGCGGGTCGGTGGTGTAGACGCCATCGACATCGGTATAGATCAGGCACTCATCGCCCTTGATGGCGGCACAGACGGCCACCGCCGAGGTATCGGAGCCACCACGCCCCAGGGTGGCGATATGGCCATCTTCGTCAACCCCCTGGAAGCCGGTGATGATGACGACACGGTTGCGGGCCAGTTCTTCGCGGATGCGCCTGTCATCGATCGACTTGATGCGGGCCTTGGTGTAGCTGGCATCGGTGACGATGGGCACCTGCCAGCCGGTGAAGCTGATGGCATCCACGCCCTGCGATTTGAGCGCCATCGCCAGCAACGCCACCGACACCTGCTCACCGGTCGAGGCCAGCATGTCAAGCTCACGCGGGTCGGGCTGGGTCTGGATGGCCTTGGCAAGGTCGATGAGACGGTTGGTTTCACCTGCCATGGCCGAAGGAACGACCACCATCTGATGACCGGCACGATGCCACTTGGCAACGCGCCGCGCCACGTTTTGGATGCGTTCGATCGACCCCATCGAGGTGCCGCCGTATTTGTGAACGATGAGAGCCATTTGGTGTGGGTCCAGCAGAAGATGTTCCTGACGACAGGCAGGCCCGCCAAAGCCAGCTGCCTGGGGGCGCCCATTATATAGTGTTGTTGCACAAGGTCAGACGATGGCCCGGCACCCCACGGGCCCATGTGTCCGCACAGCGCTGCCGAAGCGGCTGCACCGCACGGTGAGCAGCCTCACAGCCAGTCGGCCACACCAGGCAGCGGCTGCCAGCGCAGACGCACGCACGGCAGGTTTGGCGCCTCACCGGTTGCCGGCGCTGCAGGCACCGTGACGCCGAAGGGGGCGGCAAACAGGATGTGTCCGCCAGCACGCAGCACCGGCAGCGAGGCACGCAGGCACGGTGGCACGCCACGCTCCTGCATCAGGTTCTTCCAGCTGCGGCTGGGGGCAGCCGGATGCAGGCGCAGCCGGTCACGTCCGCGCCCCCGGTCCAGCATCAGTTCGACACCTGACAGCATCGCCACCGGCAGCAGCACTTCTCCCGCGCTACCGTGGGTGCGATCGCTCCGCCCTGCCCCTTCCAGCTGCTGCCCCTGTTGCCAGGGGGGCGGCATCGCCACCTGTTCGATATGCAGGCGGCCGGCCTCGGTGTCGAGACTGCTTTCGCCCTGCCAGCGCCACCACAACGGCTGCACCGGCACCCGGGGCGGCAGCCGGCCGATGCGGTCGCGGTGGCGCAGCAGGCCGCATCCATCGTGATGAACGATGGCCTGGGCCGAGGCCGCCAGCAACAGCTGGCGCTCCAGTTCGTCGAGCTTGTGGCGCGAAGGCATCCGGCAGCCCGCCAGGCCAAGCCAGTAACGCAGTGCCTCGGCCCGGCGCGCCGGCCCCAGCCGCATCAGCGCTGCCCGCGACAGCGCCGGCAGCGCCGCATCGGCCCGGCGCGCCGTGTTCTGCCCGTCGGCGATGTCTGCGGTGGCCGGCAGCAGGTGCAGGCTGGCGGCCTGCATGTCGGCCTCGGCCTGCCGCAGCATCCGGTCGGCCGCCTGTTGCAGCAGGCCGACTTCGGCCAGCCCCTGAGCCAGCGCCTGCTGGTCGCCGGCCAGCTGCTGATCGAGCAGCCGGCGCACACGGTTCCGGGTGAAACGGGGATCGAGGTTGGAAGGGTCGTCCATCCAGCGGATGCCCTGCTGGGCGGCCCATTCGGCCAGTGCGGCGCGACCGAGGCCCAGAAAGGGCCTCAGCAGCCGGTAGCCGGCCGGTGCATGGGGCAGCGGCGCCTGTTCGCGCATGCCGGCCAGACCCAGCACACCGCTGCCGCGGCGGCGGCGGATCTCGATGGTTTCGAGCTGGTCGTTGGCATGATGGGCTGTCAGCACCATCCGCGCGCCAGCCACTTCGGCCATCTCGGCCAGTGCCCGGTAGCGTCCCTCGCGCGCGCGGCTCTCGACATTGGCCAGGCGGCCATCAGGCATCAGCGTGGGGGGCAGACGGCGGTGGAGAAAGGGCAGGCCCAGGGCCGCGGCCTGGGCCGCACAGAAATCCAGCCAGTCGTCGGCTCCGCCCTGCAGGCCGTGGTGGACATGGGCCACCACCAGCTGCCGGGCGGGCCAGAGCGCTGCCGCCGCATGCAGCAGCACCTGCGAGTCGCGCCCCCCCGAGCAGGCCAGCAACAGCGTGTCGCCGGGCCCATGGCCAGCGCGGGCCAGGCACTGCTGCAAGGCTGTCAGCGGCATCGCCCCACCCTCGCCGTGTCGCCTGCCTCAGCGGTTCAGCTGACTTCCTTGAACTTGCCGTAGGCCGCCAGCCGGGCCTGCCGGGCACGCACCAGCTCGGCCGGGCGCATGCCGGCAAGCTGGCGCAGGGCTTCGGTGATGGCGGCACGCAGGCGCGCGGAGATGGCCTCGACATCACGGTGGGCACCGCCAACCGGTTCATCGATGATCTCGTCGACCAGACCCAGCGCCTTCAGACGCGCCGCGGTGATGCCCATGATCTCGGCCGCCTCGGAGGCCTTGTCGGCACTTTTCCAGAGGATGGCGGCACAGCCCTCGGGCGAGATCACCGAGTAGACACTGTATTGCAGCATCATCAGGATGTCGGAGACCCCCAGCGCCAGTGCCCCGCCCGAGCCACCTTCTCCGATGACGATGCTGACGATCGGCACTTCGAGCCGGGCCATCTCGAAGAGGTTGCGACCGATCGCCTCGGACTGGCCACGCTCTTCGGCCCCCATGCCCGGAAAGGCACCAGGGGTGTCGATCAGCGTGATGATCGGCAAGCCGAATTTTTCGGCCAGCTTCATCAGGCGCAGTGCCTTTCGATAGCCTTCGGGGCGCGGCATGCCAAAGTTGCGGTAGGTGCGCTCCTTGGCGTCGCGCCCCTTCTGGTGGCCGATGACGACGACGCTCTGGCCATTGAAGCGCGCCAGCCCGCCGACGATGGCCGGATCATCGGCAAAGGCGCGGTCGCCGTGCAGCTCCTGGAAGTCGGTCATCAGCGCGGCAATGTAATCGAGCGTATAGGGACGCTGCGGATGGCGCGCCACCATCGCGGTCTGCCAGGGGGTGAGCTTTTCGTAGATGTCCTTGAGCCTGGAATCGCATTTGGCTCGCAGCCGGTCGATCTCTTCGGCGATGTCCAGCGCCGATTCACCCTGCACATAGCGCAGCTGCTCAATCTTGTTCTCAAGCTCGGCGATGGGTTGTTCAAAGTCCAGATAAGTCGTCTTCATGGCTCTTGCATCGGTCAGCGGCCAGCGGGCCGGGCCGTCACGCGGGGCGAACGGGCGACGACAGCAGGGTTTTCTGCTGGCGCCTTGACCCTGCCACGCGCGCTCATCTATTGGAATGTACCGCAAGCCAGCCCGAAAACATGGCTTGCGGGGAAAACAGGGGGCCGATTGCGTCGATTTCCCGGCACAGGTGTCGGCAGAGCTGCGCCGCCGGCCCGTGCACGGACGAGCGGAGCGTCTGCACGGGCGCAGGCCGGCCGACACCCCGGCCGCAGGTCAGCGCCGCCAGGTGGTCCCCCCCGGTCCGTCTTCGAGCGTGATGCCGGCATCGGCCAGCTGCTGGCGGATGGCATCGGCCTCGTCGAAGCGGCGGGCCTTGCGGGCGGCCAGCCGGGCCTGGACCAGGGCCTCGATGGCCGCGTCGTCCATCGTGCCCCGGGCAGCCTCGGTGCCATGCAGGCCGCCGCGCCGTACCGCTGCCGGCGCCTGTCCGAGCAGCCCCAGCACCAGCGCCAGCGCGCGCAACAGGCGGCCGGTGGCCTCGTCGGCACTGCGGTTGTGCTCGCTGGCCAGCTCGAACAGCACCGACACCGCCACCGGCGTGTTGAAATCGTCGTCCATCGCCTCGGCAAAGCGTGCGGCACGCGGCTCGGTCCAGTCGATGCCGGCCACCAGCGCTGCGGCGGCCCCGGCGTCGAGGGCCGGCGCATCGGCAGGCAGCGCATTGTAGAGGCGCAGCAGGCTCTCGCGCGCATCGGCAAGCGCGGCATCCGAGTAGTTGACCTGGCTGCGGTAGTGCGAACGGATGATGAAGAAGCGGATCACCTCGCCATCGACATGTTGAAGCACGTCACGGATGGTGAAGAAATTGCCGAGCGACTTCGACATCTTCTCGCCATCGATCTGCACGAAGCCGTTGTGCATCCAGTAGCGCACGAAGCTCTTGCCGCCCTCGGGGTGGAAGGCGCCGTCACTTTGTGCCAGCTCGTTCTCGTGGTGCGGGAACTGCAGGTCGGCGCCGCCGCCGTGGATGTCGAACTGCCGGCCCAGCAGCTGGGTGGACATGGCCGAGCACTCGATGTGCCAGCCGGGGCGGCCATCCCCGAAGGGACCGTGCCAGCAGGCCTCGGCAGGTTCCCCGGGCTTGGCGGCCTTCCAGAGCACGAAATCGAAGGGATCTTCCTTGCCGGCAGCCACCGCCACCCGCTCACCGGCACGCAGATCGTCCAGGCTCTTGCCCCCCAGCCGGCCATAGCCGGCAAAACGGCGCACGCGAAAGAGCGTGTCGCCGTTGTCGGCCCGGTAGGCATAACCGTTGGCCTCCAGGGCCGAGATCAGGTCGAGCATCTGCGGCACATAGGCGGTGGCGCGCGGCTCGATGTCCGGGCGCTGGATGCCCAGCGCAGCCTCGTCCTCGTGCATGGCCTGTATGAAGCGGGTGGTGAGGCTGGAAAGGGTTTCACCGTTCTCGACGGCCCGGCGGATGATCTTGTCGTCGATGTCGGTGATGTTGCGGACATAGGTGACACGATAGCCACGCACGCGCAACCAGCGCTGGATCACGTCGAAGGCCGCCAGCATGCGCGCATGGCCGACGTGGCAATAGTCGTAGACTGTCATGCCACAGACGTACAGGCCCACGGTACCCGGCTGCAGGGGTTCAAAGACTTCTTTGCGACGGGTCAGGGTGTTGTAGAGCTTCAGCATCGATGACGGGCTTGGACAGAATTTCGACAGGAATGGGCATCGGCATCGCCTTCGGCGGCTAGAATGCCGGTTTCTGGCCAAAGTTTAACGCGCCTGCCGGTGCCCGACGCCTTCATGCCTTCAATCCTGTTGCCCAGCCTTCGACCGACCTGCCGGTTGCGCACCGCGTCGCTTGCCGCCCTGCTGATGCTGGCTACTCCGCTGCAGGCCCGGGATGTGGCGACGGAGGTCGAGGGGGTTGCCGCGACGGCAGATGCTGCGGCCTCATCCGCTGCGGCCTCGGCCGGTGTGCTGGCCGCGGGCACGGCCCGTGGCCGTCATGCCGATGCCCGCGTGCAGCGCGAGCAGCAACGCAGCCAGGCGCAGGCTGCCCTCCATCGCAAGCGCCCGGCCCAGGCACTGGCCATTGCCGAAGAAGCGCTGGCCCAGGCACCCGGCGATGCCCGGCTGCGCTTCCTGAAAGGCGTGGCCCTGAACCAGCTGGGCCGGCTGGATGAAGCCGAGGATGTCTTCCGGGCGCTGGTGGACGAATACCCCGAACTGCCCGAGCCCCACAACAACCTGGCCGTGGTGCTGGCAGCCCAGGGCCGGCTGGAAGACGCCCGCCTGGCCCTGGAAGGGGCGATCCAGGCCGTGCCCAACCACGCCATCGCCCACGAGAATCTGGGCAACCTTTACCTCCAGCTGGCCCGTCGCAACTGGCAGCGCGCCCACACGCTGGCCCCGGGCAACGCCGCACTGGCCCGCCGGCTGAAGGCTCTGGATGCCATCGACGTGCCGGCCTCGACGGCCCCCTGAATGTCCGGCCCCCATCCATCGTCACACGCCCCCTTTCCCGCTTCACACCTCATTTCCGTTCCATCCTCACAGGAGAAAACCCGATGCCCCGTTTCACCCGCCCGAACTCCCTGCTCTCCCCCGTGCTGGCCATGCTGACCGGCGCCCTGCTGATGTCCGCGCCGGCCGATGGTGCCACCGCGGCCCCCGCCGCTGCCGCCCCGAAAGTGCTGATGAAGACCTCGCTGGGCGACATGGTGATCGAGCTCTACCCGGAAAAGGCCCCCAAGACCGTCGAGAACTTCCTCAAGTATGTCGACGAGGGCTTCTATTCCAAGACGATCTTCCACCGCGTGATCGGCAACTTCATGATCCAGGGCGGCGGCTTCGATGCCGGCATGAACCAGAAAGCCACCAAGGCGCCGATTCCCATCGAGTCGCGCAACGGTCTGAAGAATGATGTCGGCTTCATCGCGATGGCCCGCACCAGCGATCCGAACTCGGCCACGGCCCAGTTCTTCATCAACACCGTCAACAACAACGGCCTGAACTACCCCAGCCCGGACGGCCACGGTTATGCCGTCTTCGGCAAGGTGGTGGAGGGCATGGACACGGTGGAAAAGATCGCCAAGGTGCCCACCGGCCGCAGCGGTTATCACGCCGACGTGCCGCGTGAGCCGGTCATCATCGAGTCGGTCGAGCGCATCAAGCCCTGATCCGGCCGCCCATCCCGCTGACACGCCCGCCCCCATGCCCCTGCTGCCCGCCCCCGTCCTGCGCATCGCCGATCCGGCCCAGGCCGTGTTCGTGTCGGACATGCACCTGGACGATCATGATCCGGCGCTGATGACACGTTTTCTGGACGCGCTGGATGCATGGCTGGCGGCAAGCACCGGCCCGGGGAGCCCGGCAGCCACCACGACCGGAAACGGCCGCAGCCGCACCACGGGTGGCGCCAGCGCAGCGGCTGGCCGGGCGGACAACGGCGGTCTTGCCCACGCCGGGGCCGAAGTCGTCGCTGCGTCTGCCGACACGGCCGACGGCGAAGTCAGCGGCCCGCTCCTGGAGGGACCGGTACTGTTCCTGCTGGGCGACCTGTTTGAATACTGGGTGGGCGACGATGTGCCCGGCGAGGCCGGCGACCAGCTGGCCCGGCGCCTGCAGGCGCTGGCCAGCCGGGGTGGACACGGTTTCCTGATGCAGGGCAATCGCGACTTCCTGATGGACGCGCCGCTGCCGGCACGGCCCGATGTGCTGCCCTACAGCCAGCGATGTGCCGCCACGCTGCTGCCAGACCCCTGCGTGATCGAGGTGGCAGGCAAGCGGGTGCTGCTGTCGCACGGCGACCTGCTGTGCACCGACGACCTGCCCTATCAGGCCTGGCGCACGCAATGCCGCCAGCCCGCCTGGCAGGCGCAGATGCTGGCCCAGCCCGCCGAGGCCCGCCTGGCCATGGCGCAGGCGCTACGCCAGCAAAGCCACCAGCAGCAGGCGAGCAGCGGGCTGCTGACCGATGTGAACCAGGCCGCCGTCGATGCGCTGATGCAGGAAACGGGCTGCCTCAGCCTGATCCATGGCCACACCCATCGCCCGGCGCTGCACCACTGGCAGCACGACGGGCATACGCGCCTGCGCTGGGTGTTGCCCGACTGGGGCAGTGGCCCGCAGGCGCGCGGCGCGCTGCTGAGCCTGGCCGATGCAGTGTCCGGGCAGATCCTGTCCGCGGCAACGGCTGCCCCGTAGCCGGCCAGAGCGCACGCCCGGCACCGGAATGCGCCGGGGAATCGCCTGGAGCGCCCCATCCGGTGCTGATGCGGCCTCAACCCGTACGACCGCCCTCACGGCACACGAGGCCCGGCTCCGCTTTTTCCTGCGCCCTCTTGGCGACCAGCCGGTCGATGTCGCGGCAGATGCCGCGCAGCAGGTCGACTTCGTCCTGATCGGGCCGGGCGCGGCCGATGATGCTGCGCAACCGGGCCATCAGCCGGCGCGGCCGGGCTGGTTGCAGGGTGCCCAGGGCGGTCAGGCTCTGCTCGGCATGGCGGTACAGCCCTTCCAGGGCTCCCAGGCAGGCCGGTTGCGCGGCCGCCTGCGTCATCCGCTCCCCGGCCAATCCGTCCTGCCGCTGCCCCGCCCCCTCAGCCCGGGCCAGCACGGCCTGGCGCAATGAGAAGGCCACGATCTGTACCGCCTGCGCCAGATTGAGCGAAGAGTAGGCTGCATCGGCCGGTATCGTCAGCCAGCGCTGGCAGCGCGCCATCTGTTCGACACTCAGGCCGGTGCGCTCGGTGCCGAAAACGAAAGCCACCCGCTGCAACCCACCCTCGGCCAGCCGGGCCACCAGATCATCACAGAGGGGCGCCGGATACTCGGGTGGCGGTCCGAACGCCCGCCCCTCGGCGCTGACGGCCACCGCCAGCTGGCAGTCGGCAATCGCCGCATCGAGCGAGGCCTGGCTGCCCACCTCGTGCAGGCGGGCCCGGGCGCCGCCGGCCCGCGCCAACGCAGCCTCGTCGTGCCGGAAATCGGCATCATCTGGCGCCACCACCACCAGATCATGCACCCCCATCGTCGTCAGCGCCCGCACGGCCGAACCGATATTGGCCGCCAGACTGGGCCGAACCAGCACGAAACGGCAGGCATCGAGCCAGCGTTGACAGTGTGTATCAAGCACGCGATGAGTTTCTGAACGATCAGTCATTTGTTGTAGAATCCCGTACTTGTCCTTCTGAAGAAATCATTATGCATCCGATGCTTAACGTCGCTGTCCGCGCTGCGCGACAGGCTGGACGAGTCATCAATCGCGCCAGCGTAGACGTGGAAACGGTGCAGGTCACCCGCAAGGATCGCAACGACTTCGTCACCGACGTCGATCGCGCCTCCGAAGCGGCCATCATCGAGACCCTGCTCGCGGCCTACCCCGGCCATGCCGTGCTGGCCGAAGAATCCGGTTTCCTGCCTGGCAAGTCGGCCCAGGCCAGCACCCCGCTGAAGGAAGTCGATCACCTCTGGATCATCGATCCGCTGGACGGTACCACCAACTTCATTCACGGGCTGCCCCATTACTGCGTCTCCATCGCCCTGATGGAACGTGGCCAGATCACCCAGGGCCTGATCTTCGACCCCACCCGCAACGAACTGTTCACCGCCACCCGCGGGCGGGGTGCCTACCTCAACGACCGCCGCATCCGCTGCGGCAAGCGCTTCCGCCTCGAAGACGCCCTGATCGGCACCGGCTTTCCGTTCCGTGCCCAACGGGATCAGGCGGCCTATCTCGGGGTGCTGCAGCCCCTGGTCGACAAGTCCGCCATCATGCGCCGCACCGGTTCGGCCGCGCTCGACCTGGCCTATGTGGCCAGCGGCCGCTTCGATGCCTTCTTCGAGGTGGGCCTGAAGGTCTGGGACGTGGCAGCCGGCAGCCTGCTCGTGACCGAAGCCGGTGGCCTGATCGGCGATTTCAACGGCGAGGCCGACCATCTGGACAATGGCCAGCTGCTGGCCGGCAACCCGAAGATGTTCTCGGCCCTGATCCCGGTGCTGCAGCCCGTGCTGGGTGATCCCGCCCCGCTCAACGCGGCCGCCCGCCAGGATCCGGCGCAACCACGCCGGCAGCTGACCCGAAAGCCCCTGGCCGAGCGCCCGGAAGGCTGACGGACGTCGGCACAAAGTCCCCGGCCCCCAGCCGGGACTTTCAGTCAACACCACCCTTTTCCCCTCAACATCAAGCTTTTCCTTATCCGGTGCCCCTTCGTTCATGTTTCGATGAACGAGCGACATCCGGCCAGGAAGCCCTTCTGCCGCCTGTCCTTCCCTGACAGCGCTGCCGACGGCCCCTGACGGATCTGGTTCGGGCCCCGTTTCCTTCGCCTGTCTGAATTTCGCGAATCCATGAAGAAAACCACCGATACCAGCCGAACGACCGGCCTCAGCCGGCGCGCTCCGCGCTCCTCCCGCCTGGGCAAGGGACTTCTGCTGTCCCTGATGGCGGCCTCGCTCGCTGCCTGCCAGCAGGGCAGCGCCGACCAGTCCGCCGCCAGCGATGGCGCGGCCCAGCAGGCCCCGAAGCTGCCCGTGGGCGTGGTCACCGTGCAGTACGCACCGGTCGGTCTGGTGGAAGACCTGCCGGGCCGTATCGAGGCCTCGCGCGTGGCCCAGATCCGCGCCCGCGCGGCCGGCATCCTCGAGAAGCGCGTGTTCCAGGAAGGCACGGACGTGAAGGAAGGCGAGCTGCTCTTCAGGATCGACGCGGCCCCCTATCAGGCAGCGCTGAACAGCGCCCGCGCCAGCCTGGCCCGGGCACAGACCCAGGTGACGAACACGAAGCGGGTAGTCGATCGCTACACCCCGCTGATCAAGGCCAATGCCGTCAGCCGCCAGGATTATGACAACGCCGTGGCCGCCTACAAGGCGGCGCAGGCGGAAGTGGGTGTGGCCCAGGCTGCCGTGAAGACGGCCGAGATCAACCTCTCCTATGCCAATGTCACCTCGCCCATCAGCGGCCGGATCGGCCGGGCCCTGGTGACCGAAGGTGCGCTCGTGGGTCAGGGAGACGCCACGCCGCTCGCCACCGTGCAGCAGATCGACCCGGTCTACATCAACATCACTCAGCCCGCCTCGACCGTGATGCGGCTCAAGCGCGGGCTGGAGAGTGGCCAGCTCAAGCAGGCCGGCAAGGAAAATGCGGCCAGCGTGCGGGTGCTGTTCGATGACGGCAGCGCCTACGCACACAAGGGCAAGCTGCTGTTCACCGACCTGACGGTCGACCCGAACACGAACCAGATGGCCGTTCGTGCCGAGGTGCCCAACCCGAACGGCGAGCTGCTGCCCGGCATGTACGTGCGGGCCGAACTGGAACAGGCCGAAATTCCCGAAGCCATCCTGCTGCCCCAGCAGGCCGTCACGCGCACCAACTCGGGCGATACGGTCACCGTCGTGGCAGCCGATGGCACGATGTCCTCGCGCAACGTGAAGATCGGCGGCTCGAACGGCAACCACTGGGTGGTGCTCGAAGGGCTGAAGAACGGCGAACAGGTGATGGTCGACGGCTTCCAGCTCGTGCAGATGATGGGCGTGAAGGTCGTGACGCCCGTGCCGTGGAAGGGCGCGGGCCAGGGCGAACAGCCTGCTGGCCAGCCAGGCGCCGGTGCAGGCACGGCGGCCTCCCCCGCCCAGGGCCAGCCTGACGGTGGTGCTGCCTCCCCGGCAGACGCCGGCGACAGCACAGCCGCCCCGGCCGCGGGCAACGGCAGGAACGCGCAGTAAAGGGGCAGCACCGACATGGCTCAATTCTTCATTCACCGGCCCATCTTCGCGTGGGTCGTCGCCCTCTTCCTGATGGTGATCGGCGCGGTGTCGATCACCCAGCTGCCCGTCTCGCAATACCCGTCGGTGGCGCCCCCGTCGATCAGCCTGCGGGTGGCCTACCCGGGCGCCTCGGCCCAGACCCTCGAAGACTCGGTGCTCAGCGTGATCGAGCGCGAGATGAACGGCTCGCCGGGCCTGATGTACATGGAAAGCAACGCACAGGCCGATGGCAGTGGCGAGCTGACCCTGACCTTCGAGGTCGGCACCGACGAGGACCTGGCCCAGGTCGACGTGCAGAACCGGCTGTCCCGGGCCACGCCACGTCTGCCCAGCGCCGTCACGCAGCAGGGGGTGCAGGTCGACAAGGCCCGCTCGAACTTCCTGGCCTTCATCATGCTGTCCTCGAGCAATCCGGCCTTCGGCACGGACGCGCTCGGTGACTATGCCGCCCGCAACATCGTGCCCGAGATCCAGCGACTCGATGGCGTGGGCCAGGCCCAGCTCTTCGGCTCCGAGCGGGCCATGCGGGTCTGGCTGCAACCGGCAAAACTGGAAAACCTGAAGCTCTCCAGTGCGGACGTCATCGCCGCCATCCAGGCCCAGAACGCCCAGGTCTCGGCCGGGGCGATCGGCGCGCTGCCCAACGTCGACGGGCAGGCCATCACGGCCACCGTCACGACCGAGGGCCAGCTGGAAACCCCGGAGCAGTTCGGCAACATCGTGCTGCGCGCCAATGCCGACGGCTCGACCGTCCGGCTGAAGGACGTGGCCCGCGTCGAGCTCGGCATCCAGAGCTACGCCACCTCGGCCCGCCTGAACGGCAACCCGGCGGTGGGCCTCGGGGTCCAGCTCTCGTCCTCCGGCAACGCGATGGCCACGGCCAGGGCCGTGCGCGAGAAGATGGATCAGCTCCAGGCCTTCTTCCCGGAAGGCGTCAGCTGGGCCATCCCCTATGACACCT
>JAUNLD010000071.1 GCA_030532425.1 Lautropia sp.
TGCCGGACAGCACTTCGACCATGGCCTTGCTCATGCCGTAGGGCGAGCCCAGCTTGAGGGGCTCGCGCCACGGCGAGGCATGTTCAAAGGAGCCGGGCAGGATGATGCGGCAGTCGGGGGCCTTGTCCATCGCCCCGAGGATCAGGTTGATGCTGGCGCCGACGTTGATCTGCAGGGCCTGGGCGATCGAGGCGATCGAGCGGTCGGTGTTGGCGTAGCCGGCCAGGTGGATCAGGGCGGTGGGTTGCAGGTCGTGCAGGGTGGTGGCGCAGGCCTCTTCGCTGCCGAAGTCGATGGGTTCCTGCTGGATGCTTTCGTCGTGCAGGGGGGCGCTGTCGGGGCGCCGCAGGGCGATGATCCGGGCGCCGTGCCGGTGCAGCAGGCGGATGACGTGTTGCCCCAGAAAGCCGGCGGCGCCGGTGATGGCCACGCGGTGGGCGCTGAGGTCAGGCAGGGGCGCGACGGGCGCCGGCTCATGAGGGCTGGGGGGCTGCACGGTCTGGTTCGTCCAGGAAAAGGGAGATCCCTAATATTTGCCCAAAGGCAGGCGGCTGGCAACTGCCGAGCGGTGTCGGCCGGTGGTGGGGCCCGGTGGGTAGCAGCGGCACCGGCGTGTCGCCCCCAGGCCGGCGTGCCGGGCGCGCGGGGCGCCGCCCGCGGTCAGGCGCGGCGGTAGCGCACCAGGTCGGTGATGCCGTGGCCCAGACGCTCGCCCCGTCGCTCGAAGCGGGTGGAGGGGCGCGGGCAGGGCAGCGAGGGCGAGGGCATCGGGCCGGGCGCCTGTTCGCTCAGCGTGTCGAAGCCGGCAAGCACCTCGGCCATCTGGTCGGCATAGTCCTGCCAGTCGGTGGCCAGGTGCAAGTAGCCGCCGGGCTTCAGCCGGCTGATCAGCTGCGCCACGAATGGGGTCTGGATCAGGCGGCGCTTGTGGTGGCGGGCCTTGGGCCACGGGTCGGGGAAGAAGACATGGATGCCGTCGAGCGAGCCGGGGGCGATCATGCTTGCCATGACCTGGGTGGCATCGTGTTCCATCACCCGCAGGTTCTGCAGCCCTTTCTGCTCGACGAGCTTCAGCAGGGCGCCCACGCCCGGTGTGTGTACGTCGATGGCGATGAAGTTGATGTCGGGGGCGTTGGCGGCGATCTCCGCGGTGGTGTCGCCCATGCCGAAGCCGATTTCCAGCACGACGGGCGCCGTGCGACCGAAGGCAGCCGTGTAGTCGAGCGGCGCGTCCTGAAAGCGCAGGCCGAAGACCGGCATCAGCCGCTCGAAGGCGTCGCGCTGGGCGTTGGAGAAGTGCGAGCGGCGCAGCACGTAGCTGCGGATGGCCCGGTGATGGACCGGGGCGCCTTCAGGGGCCGTTTCCCCGGAGGGCATGGGCGCTGCGGCGCTGGGGGCTGACGCGTCGGTGGCCGGCGTGCGCGAGGTCTCGGTGCCCGGGGTGTCTGTGGCGGACGGCAGGGGGGAAGCGTGGGGACTGTCGGCAGGGTTCGACATCAGGCAGGAGGGAGTGATCGAAAACGGGATTCTACGACCGGCCGCCACGGGCTTCAGCGGCTGACGCTCGGCAGCAAGCCTTCCGTGGGGGAAGACGGTGTGGCCGCGTAGTACTTGCGCGGCATCCGGCCGGCCAGCCAGGCCAGGCGCCCGGCCTCGACGCCGGCCTTCATGGCGCGGGCCATCATGATCGGGTCCTTCGCCTTGGCGATGGCCGTGTTCATCAGCACGGCCGAGCAGCCCAGTTCCATCGCGATGGTGGCGTCCGAGGCGGTGCCGACGCCGGCATCGACGATGACGGGCACCTTGGCCTGCTCGAGGATCAGCTTCAGGTTCCACGGGTTGAGGATGCCCATGCCCGAGCCGATCAGCGAGGCCAGCGGCATGATCGCCACACAGCCCATGTCTTCCAGCATCTGGGCCTGGATCGGGTCGTCGCTGCAGTACACCATCACCTCGAAGCCTTCCTTGACCAGCGTGCGGGCGGCGGCCAGCGTCTCGGGCATGTTCGGGAACAGGTTGTTCTCGTTGCCCAGCACTTCCAGCTTGCAGAGGTTGTGGCCGTCGAGCAGTTCACGGGCCAGCCGCAGCGTGCGCACGGCGTCGTCGGCCGTGTAGCAGCCGGCCGTGTTGGGCAGGATGCAGAAGCGCTCGGGCGGCACGAAGTCCAGCAGGCTGGGTTCGCCGGCGTGCTGGCCGATGTTGGTGCGGCGGATGGCCACCGTGACGATCTCGGTGCCGCTGGCGTCGATGGCGCGCCGGGTCTCGTCGAAATCGACGTATTTGCCGGTGCCCACCAGCAGGCGGGAAGAGAAGGTGCGGGAGCCGATGACCAGGGTGTCGTTGCTGGGGGCGCTCATGTCAGTTGTTTCCTTTCGGGCAGGGCGGTGAGGCTGGCAGGGAGGGCAGGGCGCGGCAGCCAGGGAGGACAGGGCAGGGCTGGTGGCCTGCCGGTGGGGCTGCCGCTGCCGGCTCAGCCGCCACCGACTGCGACGACGATCTCCAGGCGATCCCCGGCGGCCAGCCGGGTGTCGGCGTATTGCGATTTTGGCACGATCTCGCCGTTGCGTTCGGTGGCGATCCGCTTGCCGGTGTAACCCAGCGCCTCGACCAGGCCGGCCAGCGTGGTGTCGTGGCCGATCTGCCGGGGTTCGCCGTTCAGGGTGATCTCGATCATGATGTCTCCTCGGGGCGCCTGCGCGGCCGGGGCGCTTGCAGGCGGGGTGGGCGCTGCCGGGCCCGCCGGTCAGTGCTTGTCGTGCTTGTAGGCATCGGCCATCAGCTTGTCGGTGTAGGCGATGGCCATGGCTGACAGCAGGAAGGCGATGTGGATCACCGTCTGGGCGATCAGCACGCGGTCGGTGTAGTTGTCGGCGTTGATGAAGGTCTTGAGCAGGTGGATCGAGCTGATGCCGATGATCGACATCGCCAGTTTCACCTTCAGTACCGAGGCGTTGACGTGGCTGAGCCATTCCGGCTGGTCGGGGTGGCCGTCCAGGTCGAGGCGGCTGACGAAGGTCTCGAAGCCGCCGACGATGACCATGATGAGCAGGTTCGAGATCATCACCACGTCGATCAGCGCCAGCACCACCAGCATGATGACGGTCTCGTTCAGCGAGGTGACGGGTTCGGTCGAGCGGTAGCCGATGCTGTCGACCAGCGACTTGAGTGCGTCCTGGTTGCCGAAGGCGGCCTCGATCAGGTGCCACAGCTCGATCAGGAAGTGGCCGACGAAGACGCACTGGGCGGCGATCAGGCCCAGATAGAGGGGCAGTTGCAGCCAGCGGCTGGCGAAGATCAGGCTGGGCAGGGCGCGCAGGCGCCGCCGTTCCTGGATGGCAACGGTGGCGACGGGATTGGGGGCGTGGTTCTCTTCTTTCATCGGCGGGATTCTATATCGGGTTCCGGTCCCGGCAGGCGGGGTGGTGCGTCTGCAAGACGCGGGCCTGGGGCAGGGGGCGGGCGTCAGAGCGGCCGGGCTTTCGCGGTCGACTGCCTGGCGATGAAGCAGGCGGCCTCGTGCTTCTGCACGGGGGCCCGTAGCCGGCCCGTCAGGCGCTCCACCAGCAGTTGCGCGGCGGTTTCTCCCTGGCGCAGGGCATCCTGGTGTATCGTCGACAGGGGCGGATTCATCCAGGCGGCAAAGGGCAGGTCATCGAAACCGAGGACCGACAGGTCCGCGGGCACCTGCCGTCCGGTGTGGGCAGCGGCGCCGATCGCGCCCAGGGCGATCGTGTCGTTGCCAGCCAGGATGGCGGTCAGGTCCGGGCGTCGTTCCAGCAGGGTGCGTGTTGCCCGGTGCCCGCTTTCCACGCTGAAGTTTGCGTGGGCGATGGCATCCTCGTCCAGGTGCAACCCATGTTGCGTCAGCAGGGTGCGCAGGGTGGCGGTACGCCGGTCAGAGGCAGGAAAGCCCGGCGGTGCAAAGGGAACGCAGCCGAGGGCGCGGTGTCCGAGCTGCTTCAGGTGGGTGATGGCCTCGTCCATGGCGGCATCCACCTGTCCCTCCACCGACACCTGCTGGTCCGAGCCGATCGAGCCGATCAGCACGACCGGAAAGCCATTGTCCACCAGCGCGCGCAGCTCATCCGACTGCGGATCGGGGCTGAGCACGATCAGGCCGTCGATGCGACGGGTGAGCACCAGTTCGGCATAGCGTTCGCTGCCGGCGTCTTCCTCGAAGGTTTCCAGCAGCAGGTGATAGCCTTCCCGCCGCAATACCCGGCCGATGCCGGCAAAGAGCAGCTGGACGTAGCCGTCCACGGCCAGTGAGTGTTGCGGGGTGGCCAGCAGCCCCACGGTCTGGGTTGTGCCGTGGCGCAGCATCAGCGCGGCCGAATTGGGGCGATACCCCAGCGCCAGCGCTGCCTGCTGCACCTTGCGCCGGGTTTCATCGCTCAGGCGAACGGCGTTCGAGCCGTTCAGCACATGCGATACGGTGGACCTGCCCACGCCAGCCAGCCTGGCCACGTCGTGGCTGGTCACAGTCCTTGCTTTCATCCGGTTGGGCTCCAGAAGCGGATCGGTGGGCCAGGACGGCCGCGCGGCACCGGCGAAACCGGGTGCGGCAGCTGTCGATGATGACCCTCCTCACTGGTTTTGGGGTATTGGGGAAAAACCCTAGTCTTGTATTTCGGGCGCACGGTTAGAATTCATTTGACGCGTGATAACACGTGTTAGTCAATCATGCTATCTCAGTCGGATGTCAGCAGGGAGGCCCATGTCAGCGGTTGGCGGAATCCATGGATCACCGGGCCAGCGCCCGGTGAAGAAGGGCATGTTGAGGCGGGCAGAGGCCCGGACGGGCTATCTGTTCATCCTGCCGGCCCTGGTCGGGCTGCTGGCCTTCTACGTCCTGCCCACGCTGCGTGCCGCCCAGATCAGCCTGACCGACTGGAACCTCATCCGCCGCGCCCGGTGGGTGGCCTTCGACAATTACGAAAGGCTGTGGGGGGATGGCAAGTTCTGGGATTCGATGGGGGTCACCCTGGCCTACGTGGCCTACAACATCCCGTTGCAGACGGTGCTGGGGCTGCTCATCGCCGTGCTGGCCGATCGCCTTGCCAAGTCGGTGGCGCTGCGGGCGGTCATCATCGCGCCCTATCTCATCTCCAACGTCGTGGCCGGTCTCGTCTGGCTGCTGATGCTCGATCCGCTGCTCGGCATCACCAACGCCGTCCTGTCTTCCATCGGGGCCGGTCCGCAGCCCTTTCTCAGTTCTCCCGATCAGGCGCTGGTGTCGGTGGCGGGCATTTCCATCTGGCGTCATGTCGGCTTCACGGCGCTGCTGTTCTATGCCGGCCTGCAGGCCGTGCCACGCTCCCTCTACGAGGCCGCCCGCCTCGACGGGGCTTCGGAATGGGACATGTTCCGCCTCATCACCTTGCCGCTGCTGCGTCCGGTCATGGTCTTCGTGCTCGTCACCAGCGTCATCGGTTCCTTCCAGGTCTTCGACGTGATCGCCGTCACCACGCAGGGCGGGCCCTCCGGTGCCACCCGTGCCGTGCTCTGGTACATCTACGAGAACGCCTTCAAGTTCGGCCGCATGGGTTATGCGTCGGCGATGTCGATGGTGCTGTTCGCCGTCCTGATGCTCGTCACCTTCCTGCAGATGCGGGTGCTGCGCTCCGGCCAGTCGGATCTGGATTGAGGGAGGCCGGGATGAAGAGATCACTGACGCCACACAAGCTCTTCGGTTACACGGTGCTGGCCATCTTCTGCGTGTTGTCGCTGCTGCCGCTGTGGATGGCCTTCAAGACCGCGCTCACCCTGCCGGCCGACGTGTTCTCGTCGGCCGACCGGCTTTGGCCGGCTTCCCCGACGTTCGGCAATGTCCTGCGTGTGCTGGGGCTGCCCACCGACATCGAGGTGCCCATCCACACCGGTGCACCGATCGATTTCCTCCTGGCCATCCGCAACAGCATCATCTACACCGGGCTGCTGGTGTCGGGCCAGCTGTTCTTCTCGTCGCTGGCGGCCTATGCCTTTGCACGCTTGCGTTTCCCCGGCCGGGAGCTGATCTTCCACGCCTTCATCGCCTCGACGATGATCCCGAGCATCGTGCTGTTCATTCCCAACTTCGTGCTCATCCGCGAGCTGAAACTGCTGAACAGCTTTGCCGGCATGGTGGCGCCCAACCTGCTCATGCTGCCCTTTGCCGTGTTCTTTCTGCGGCAGTTCTTCCTCTCCACCCCACGGGAGCTGGAAGAGGCGGCACGCCTCGATGGCCTGAACTGGTTCCGCATCTTCTGGCATGTGGCACTGCCGCTGCAACGTGGTCCGCTCGCCACCCTGGCGATCCTGCTGTCCATTCAGGCATGGAACGACTTTTTCTGGCCCTATCTGGTGGGGCAGAAAAAGAACGTGCAGGTGATGGCGGTGGCACTGGCCAACTACCAGAGCCAGACGGGGCAGGGCCAGCCGGACTGGACCGGGCTGATGGCCGCCGTCATGTTGTCGATCATTCCCGTGTTGATCCTGCTGGTGTTCTTCGGTCGCCGCATCGTCGAATCCCTGCAGACCAGTGGCATGAAATGAATGTCCTGCCGAAAGCCTCTTCCTGGAAAGGAGTCCGACTGATGAAGAAACTGAGCGCTGCCCTGTTGTCCTGTGTCGTGCTGGCCCCGGCCGTGGCACACGCCGAAAAGATCACCATCGACTACTGGATGTGGGATGGCCAGCAGTTGCCCGTCTACCAGCAATGTGCCGCGGCCTTCCACAAGCAGAACCCCGACATCACGGTCAACATCACCCAGTCGGCCTGGGACCAGTACTGGACCACCCTGCAGACGGCCCTCATTTCCGGCGACGCCCCGGATGTCTTCGTCAACCACCTGACACGGCTGCCCGAATTTGCCCAGAACGAGGTCATCCAGGATCTGAAACCGCTGATCGACGAGGCCCGTTACGACACCGACGGGTACAAGGATGGCCTGCTCGACATCTGGACGAAGGATGGTGCCATCTATGGCCTGCCCAAGGACTGGGCCACCGTGGCCGTGGCCTATGACACCGCGAAACTGAAGGCTGCCGGCCTGACGCCGGCCGACATGGCCGACCTCAGCTGGAATCCGAAGGATGGCGGCAGCTTTGCCCGGGTCATCGAGCGCCTGACCGTCGACAGCAAGGGCCGGCGTGGCAACGAGCCGGGCTTCGATGCCCGCAACGTCAAGACCTTCGGCTTCGTCACCAACAACCTCAGTGCCCATGGCGAGACCGAGTGGAGTTATCTGGCCGCCAGCACGGGGTGGAAATTCATCGATGCGCCCTGGGCAGAGCGCTATCACTACGATGATCCCCGTCTGGTCGAGACACTGAACTGGCTGCGCGATCTGGCGCGGGTCCGCCATCACATGCCCACGGCCGAGCAGTCTGGCCGCCTGGGGGCCGAAACGCTGATGTTCTCCGACCGTGGGGCCGTCACGGTGGCAGGTTCGTGGCTGATCGGGCTCTACCACCAGAACAAGCCGGGCATTGCCTTTGCACCGGTGCCCAGGGGCCCCGAAGGACGCAAGAGCATGTTCAACGGTCTGGCCGATTCCATCTGGACCGGTTCCGACCAGCCGGAGGCGGCCTGGAAATGGGTGCAGTTTCTGGGGTCGGATGCCTGCCAGTCGATCGTGGCCGAATCGGCCGTGGTCTTTCCGGCACGCAGGCAGCAGATCGAGACCGCCATCGCAGCCTATCGCAAGAAAGGCATCGACGTGAGCGCCTTCATCGACGTGGCCACGCCCGGGAGCACGTTCCAGTACCCGATCACCGATCATGGCAACGAGATTTCCAGCATCGCCAAGACCGCACTGGACAAGGTGATGCTGGGGCAGGGTGACACAGCCACGATCATGAAGAAGGCCAACGACGAGATCAACGACCTGTTCTGAAGGCATCGGGGGAAGACATGTCGGGAGTGGAACTGAAAGGCGTCACCAAGCGCTACGGCAAGACGCACGTCATTCATGGCGTCGATCTGTCCATCGAGCCGGGCGAATTCTGCGTGTTCGTGGGGCCGTCCGGCTGTGGCAAGTCCACCCTGCTGCGCATGATCGCCGGTCTGGAAGACATCAGCGAAGGAGAGCTGTTCATCGGTGGCGCCCCCATGAACGATGTCGACCCGTCCAGGCGTGGGGTGGCGATGGTGTTCCAGAACTATGCGCTCTACCCGCACCTGAGCGTGCGCGAGAACATGGGCTTTGGCCTGCGCTTTGACCGGACGCCCAAGGAAGAAATCCGGCGGCGGGTGGACGAGGTGGCCAAGGTCCTGGAGCTGACGCACCTGCTCGATCGCAAGCCGAAGGCGCTGTCCGGTGGCCAGCGCCAGCGGGTGGCCATCGGCCGCGCCATCGTGCGCAAGCCCGAAGTCTTCCTGTTCGATGAGCCGCTGTCCAACCTCGATGCCGAGTTGCGCGTCCACATGCGTGTCGAGATCGCCCGGCTGCACAAGCAGCTGGGCTCCACCATCATCTACGTCACCCACGATCAGGTCGAGGCGATGACGCTGGCCGACCGGATCGTCGTGTTGCGTGCTGGCAAGGTCGAGCAGGTGGGACGGCCGCTTGACCTCTACGATGACCCCGACAACAGCTTCATCGCCGGCTTCATCGGCAGCCCCCGGATGAACATGCTGCCGGCCGTGGTGAAGGCGGTGAGCGGTGAACGTCTCAGTCTGCAGCTTGAGGCCTTTCCCGATGCCGTCTTCGATGTCGTGCTGCGCCAGGACCGGGTCTCGCCGGGGGAGCAGCTCACCTTCGGGGTGCGCCCCGAGCACCTGTCGGCGGCATCGGGGGTGAGCTTCCAGCTTGTAGCCGACGTGGTCGAACACCTGGGCGGCGAATCCTACGTGTATGCCAGCAACGCCGCCAAGGAGGCACGGGTCATCATGAAGATGCCCGATGTCCGGCAGATCCGCACCGGCAGCCTCCTCACGGCCACCTTCGATCCGGCGCGAGCCTACCTGTTCGGCCAGGACGGCAGGCGCCTGCGCTGATGGCCCTCTGCGTACGGTGCCGGTGATGGCCGTTCTTTCCGGATTTCCGCTCCCTGACGCATTCCCTGTCGATTCATCATGGCTGACCTCTTTCATCGTCTGGACACCCGTACCCAGACCATCGTTTTCCGCATCCGTCATGCACGGCTTCCCGAGGCATGCTACTGGGGGCCGCGTCTGGCCGATACCGAGAACCTCCAGGCCGTCTGTGACGCCCAGATGCTGGACGTGGGCGGTGGCATGCTCGATGCCATCGTGCCCCTCACGATCTGCCCTGAAGGCAGCAGCGCGTTCCCGGGGCAGCCCGGCATGTCCGTGTCGCAGGGCAACACCCGCCTCCTGCCGGTTTTCCGGCTGCTGGATGTCCGGCAGGAAACGGGGCCCGTCCCGGGGCAGGAGGCTGCGGCCGGCGCTGCCCCCACGGCACCCGGCGGGTGATCGGCCGGCCCGGCCGGCCCGGCCGGCAGTGATGTGGCCGGCGTGCTGACGTTTTGCTACGAGGATGCCGCGCTCGGCCTGCGTTACACCGCACGCTTTGTGGCACATGCCGAGGTCATCGTGGCCTCGGCACAGCTCGACAGCGCGGGCGACATCCGTTGCCACTGGCTGGCCGCGCCGGTGATGCCGGCCCCCCAGCTGTCCGATGACATCCTCGACTGGCACGGCACCTGGATTCGGGAATATCACCGTCAGCGCACGCCCTGGTCACATGGCATCCGTCTGCGCGAGTCCCGCACCGGCCGCTCGGGGCACGAGCACCCGCCGGTTGCGCTCATCCCCTCGCGTGGTGCCACCCGTACCCAGGGCACCGTGCATGGCATGCAGCTGGCCTGGTCGGGCGGCCACCGCTTTCTGGCCGAGCAGCTGCCCGATGGGCGGAGGCAGGTGCAGCTGGGCCGTGCCTGGGATGCCGAGGCACCGGGCCGGCATTTCCTGTCCTCCGACCTGATCCTGGCCGTCTCCGAAAGTGGCGAGGCAGGCATTGCTGCGGCCTTCCAGCGCCATCTCCGCGACCATGTCGTGCGCTGGCCCGATGCCAGCCGCTCGCGCCCCGTGCATTACAACTGCTGGGAGGCCATCTACTTCAGGCATTCGCTGTCGGCACTTTCCGAGATCGCCGAGCGTGCAGCCGCGCTGGGAGCCGAGCGTTTCGTGCTGGATGATGGCTGGTTCGGTCGGCGCGATGATGACACCCGTTCGCTGGGTGACTGGACGGTGGACCGCAACAAATGGCCCGATGGCCTGCGCCCGCTCATCGACAAGGTCGAATCGCTGGGCATGCGCTTTGGCCTGTGGGTCGAGCCCGAAATGGTCAACCGTGACAGCGACCTGTTCCGCGCTCATCCCGACTGGCTGCTGGGCCCGGAAGATCAGCTCACGGGCCGCTACCAGTACGTGCTGGATCTCTCGCGGGCGGAGGTCCGCGATCATCTCGTCGGCGTGCTGGACGACATCCTGAGCGAGTACCCCCAGATCGACTATCTGAAGTGGGATCACAACCGGGTGCTGCCGGTGGTGGATGCCCGGCAGACCGAAGGAGTCTACGAGGTCATGCGCCGCCTGCGCGACCGTCATCCCGGCGTCGAGATCGAAAGCTGTGCCTCTGGCGGAGGCCGTATCGATGCCGGCATGCTCGCCTTCACCCATCGGGTCTGGCTGTCGGATTCCAACGATGCCATCGAACGCCTGCGCATCCAGCACGAGGCCGCACTCTTCATTCCGCCAGCCATCACCGGCAGTCACGTGGGTGCGCGTGCAAGCCATTCTTCCGGACGCAACCTGCCCATCGCCTTCCGGGCCTGGGTGGCGGCACAGCGTCACATGGGCTTCGAGATGGATCCGCGCGAACTCAGCGCGGACGAGGCGCAGGTGCTCACCCGGATCACTGCCTGGTGGAAAGCCACCCGCGACTGGCGCCTGAACGGCATCACCCTGCCGCTCGACAGTGCCGATCCGTCCGTCATCAGCGAGATCCAGCTGGCCGCTGACGGCAGCCGTTTCGTCCTGTTCTGCGGACGCCACGCCACGGCTGCGCAGTCGCTGCCCCGGCCCCAGGTGCTTGCCGGGCTCGACCCCGATGCCACCTATCGGCTCCGCCTGGTCAATCCCGAGGACAAGCCGCCCCAGAGCCGTGGCCATCCGGTGCTGCTCGGTTCGCCCGTCGAACTCTCCGGCCGCGTGCTGATGAACGCCGGCATCCAGCTGCCCCTGTCATGGCCTGCGACCATGTGGGTCATCGAAGGCGAGCGGATCTGAATGGTGGGGCGCCCGGGCGCCTGTGCCGGCAAAAGGCCCGTCCGCCGGGCAGGCCCGGCATGGGGGCGGCCGGGGCGCCGCATGCGCCGGGCCGCGGCACGGCATCAGGCCCCGGAATCTTCCTCGCCCAGGAAACCGCCGCTCTGGTGGGCCCACAACCGGGCGTAGAGGCCGTCGCGCGCCAGCAGCTCGGCGTGTGAGCCCTCCTCGACGATCCGGCCCTTGTCCAGCACCACCAGCCGGTCCATGGCGGCGATGGTCGAGAGGCGGTGGGCGATGGCGATCACGGTCTTGCCGGCCATCAGCTCGTAGAGGCTGTCCTGGATTGCCACCTCCACCTCGGAGTCGAGCGCACTGGTGGCTTCGTCCAGCAGCAGGATCGGCGCATTCTTCAGCATCACCCGGGCAATGGCGATGCGCTGGCGCTGTCCGCCCGACAGTTTCACGCCACGCTCGCCCACATGGGCATCGTAGCCGGTGCGGCCATTGGCGTCGGCCAGCCCGGCGATGAAGCTGTCGGCCTGGGCGCGGCGGGCAGCATCGGCCATGTCCGCATCGCTGGCATCGGGGCGCCCATAATTGATGTTGTCGCGCACCGACCGGTGCAGCAGCGACGTGTCCTGCGTCACCATGCCGATGGCGGCGCGCAGCGAATTCTGCGTCACCCCGGCAATGTCCTGTCCGTCGATGAGGATGCGGCCGCCGTTCAGGTCGTAAAAGCGCAGCAGCAGGTTGACGATGGTCGACTTGCCGGCGCCCGAGCGCCCGACCAGGCCGATCTTCTCGCCCGGCTTCACGTTCAGGCAGAAATCGTTCAGCAGCGGGGCATGCCCTTCGTAGCCAAAGGTCACGTGATCGAAGCGGATGTCGCCGTGCGTCACCTGCAGCGGGTGGGCATCGCTGCGATCCAGCACCGTGTGCGGCTTCGACAGCGTGTTCATGCCGTCCTGGATGGTGCCGAAATTCTCGAACAGGCTGGCCGACTGCCACATGATCCAGTGCGACAGGCCATTGACGCGCAGCGCCATTGCCGTGGCAGCCGCCACCGCGCCGGCACTGACGTGTCCGCCATGCCACAGCCACACGCCCAGGCCGGCCGTGCTGCCGATCAGCAGGATGTTGATCGTCTGGTTGGCCACCTCCAGCATCGACACCCGGCGCATCTGCGCATGCACGGTCTGCAGGAACTCTTCCATCGCACTGCGCGCGTAACCGGATTCGCGCTGGCTGTGCGAGAAGAGCTTGACGGTGGTGATGTTGCTGTAGGCATCGGTGATGCGGCCGGTCATCAGCGCCCGGGCATTGGCCTGCTGCTCGGCCAGTCTGGCCAGTTGCGGGATGGCCCGCCACATCAGCAGCCCGAAGGCCGTCAGCCACAGCAGGAAGGGCAGCAGCAGCCAGGCATCGAATTGCCACAGCACCACCGAGCTGGTCAGGAAATACACGATGATGTAGACCAGCATGTCGGCACAGGTCATCACCGCATCACGGATGGCCAGCGCCGTCTGCATCACCTTGGCCGAAACCCGGCCGGCAAACTCGTCCTGATAGAACGACAGGCTCTGGCCCAGCATCAGCCGGTGAAAACGCCAGCGCAGCCGCATGGGCATCACCCCCTGCAGGGTCTGAAAACGCAGGTTCGAGCTGACGAGCACCAGCAGCGGGCTGAGGATCATCACGATCGCCATCAGCCACAACATGTCGCCTTTTTCCTGCCACAGGGTCTCGGGCGTATATCGGCCGATCCAGTCGACGACGAAACCCATCCACTGAAACAGCAGCGCTTCCAGCACGCCGATCAGTGCCACCGTGATGATGAGCAGTACCAGCCAGCGGCGCACACCGGTCAGCGACGAGCGGATGAAGGGCCACAGGCCTTTGTCCGGCACCAGGGCCGCTTCGTCCGGGTAGGGGTTGATACGGGTCTCAAACCAGCGGAACAGACGATTCATGAAACAGGAGGAGCGGGGAGGAGGAACAGCCCTGTCAGGGGGCCGGCCGGCCGGAGAGCCGGACCCTATGGTAAATGATCCGCGGGTCAGTTTGTGGGGCGGCGGTTGTCGTGCGCAGGGCGCTTGCAAGGGGGAGGGAGCAAGGGGGCCGGGAGAAGGGGGGCCGGAAGGGACGTGGAGGGCGCCAGGCCGCCGGGGGCGCTCAGCCCGGCAGTTCGGCCATGCCGATGTCGAGCAGCTCGCGCACGTGCTGCTCGACGGCCAGGGGCAGGGCGTCCAGCGAATAGCCGCCTTCCAGCACCGACACGATCCGGCCGTCACAGTGGCGCATCGATTCGCGTGTCAGCCAGTGCGTGATCCAGGCATAGTCGGCCGTGGTCCAGCCCAGCTGGCCCAGGTCGTCGTCGCGGTGCGCATCGAAGCCGGCCGAAATGAAGATCAGCTCGGGGGCGAAGGCCTCCAGCGCCGGTGCCCATTGTTCCAGTGCCGCCTCGCGCATTGCCTTGCCATTGGTGTAGGCAGGCAGGGGCACACTGAGGATGTTCGACCCCAGCGGCACGTCGCCGTTGTGGGGAAAGATCTGAGGCTGAAAGGTGGACAGCATCAGCGTGCGCTCGTCACCGGCCAGGATGTCTTCGCTGCCGTTGCCGTGATGCACATCGAAGTCGAACAGGGCCACCCGTTTCAGGCCAAAGGCTTCGAGCGCGTGGTACATGCCCACCACCACATTGTTGTAAAAACAGAAGCCCATGGCCGAATTGCGGGTGGCATGGTGCCCTGGTGGCCGCACGTTGCAGAAGGCGCGCCGGAATTGCCCGCTCATCACCAGCTCGACGGCCATCACGGCAGCCCCGGCTGCATGGCGGGCTGCCTGCAGCGTGTGGCTGTTCATGCTGGTGTCGCCATCCACCGAAAAATAGCCCTCGCTGGGCGAAACCTCTTCCAGATAATCAAGATAGCGGGCGGTGTGGGCGCGCAGCAGCTGCTCGCGGGTGGCGGGCTGGGCGTCGAAGCTGCTCAGCAGGTCGAGCAGCCCGCTGGAACACAGGCGATCGGCAATCACCCGAACCCGGTCCGGGCTTTCGGGGTGCCATTCTCCCATGTTGTGCAGCGCCGAGCTGCCGTGACTGATATACGCGACATCCATGAATTCATTCTAGATCAGCGCCCCGGCACAGCCTTCCCCCGGAAAACCCGAGTCATGGCGCATCATGATCCGGCCACAG
>JAUNLD010000072.1 GCA_030532425.1 Lautropia sp.
CAGCACCAGCTCCGATGCCGGCCAGGGCACCAGCCCTGCCGGCAGCACAGCGGTGGCAAGCAGCCCGGCCAGCACGGCCACGCCCGCCAGCGCGTCCTCCGGCACGGTGACGCGCCTGGCCGGTTTGCTGCCCCCCGATGAGCAGCAGCTGCACCTGCTGTCCTGAGCCGCGACAGCTGGGCGCGCATGCCATGCCCACTGCCTGGCATGCCGCGCCTTGTCGCACAATATCTGACAAAATCGCACAGGCTCCCGTAGTCGGGCATGCCACAATGGGCGGCTTGCTTCCACTTTCAGCAGCGATGCGGCCACATGCAGCCGACAGACGGCACGGGTCCCCCCGATCGGTGTCATCCGTCTTGCCCGCTGATCCATTGAATACCGCAACACGAGCAATCGTTGCAGACCAAGGTTAGACGAGAAAGCATCATGACGCCAAGACTGGATATTCACCGGACGACCGATGGCGGAGTCGAGCCGGTACGGCTGAAACCCGGTACCAACAAGATCAAGGTCGTGCCGGGGCGGCAGTACAAACTGCTGGATCCCGACAACCAGCTGACGGCCGAACAGCTGCGTGTGCTGCAGGTCGACACCGATCTCATCATCGAAGAGATCCCGCTGGAAGGCGGGGAGAAGGCCTCGGTGGTGCTGGAAGGCTATTACCAGGTATGCAGTGCCTCGGACCAGTGCGAAGTGAGCGCCGGTGGCGAGGAAGGCAACGCCGTGCTGCTGGCCGACGTCAATACCAAGGCCCTGGGAGCGCTGTCGGACGGCGCCTATGTGCTCTATGACCCCAGCTATCAGGCGCCCGCCTCTCCGGTACTTGAAGATTTTCCGATCCGCCCCGTGCTGTATGGCGTGGGCGGCGCAGCCGTGCTGGGCCTGGCGCTGGCCGGGGGCGGCGGGGGCGGTGGCGATGGCTCGCCACCGACCGGCGACATTCCGCTGGCGCTGAAGTCGTCCACCTCCTTCAACACGCGCTTCCCCACCATCGCCGGCACGGCCGCGCCCGGAACCGAAGTGCAGCTGCGTCTGGACACCGACGGTGACCTGCGCGAGAACGTGACCTATGTGGTCACGGCGGATGCCGCCGGCAACTGGGCCGTCAACCTGCAATCGGCCACCCCGGCCACGGGCACCCTGCCCGCCGCCGGCCTGTCGGATAGCAACAGCCTGGCCATCACCGGCACCCTGAACGGGGTGCAGAACTCGCTGCCGCTGTCGACGCTGACCTTCGACAACGTGCCACCAGCCAAGGCCGAAATTCTGGCCGTGGCCGAGGATGGCATCATCACTGGTGCCGAGCGGACGGCCGGCGTACCGGTATCCGGTACGGCCGAAGCCAACGGTTCGGTCGAGATCACGCTGGGCAACCACACGGTGCTGGTGCCGGTGGATGCCGAGGGCAAGTGGACCACCACGCTGGCTGAAGCCAACCTGCCCGCCACCGATGGCGACTATGTGATGACCGTGACGGCCATCGACGCGGCCGGCAACCGGGGGCCCGCCGCCACCACCCCCGTGATCCTGAACATCACCGGCACCAAGCCGGCCATCGGTCTGGTGGCAGGCAACGACATCATCAACGCGGCCGAAGCCGCTGCACCGATCGCCATCGCCGGTACGGCCGAGGCGGGTTCCACGGTCAAGGTATCGCTGGGCACTGCCACCCAGGACGTGACGGCCGGCGCCGATGGCAAATGGTCGGCCTCGCTGTCGCTGCCGGCCGGGCTGGCGGATGGCAAGCACAACGTCACGGTCGAGACCACCAATACCCTCGGCAACCGGGCCACCGGCACCCGTGAAGTCACGCTCGACCGCACGGCGCCTGCACGCGCCACGGGCATCAACATCAACGATGGCACGGAAGTCAGCTATCAGGAGTCGCGTGACGGCATCATCATCACCGGCTCGGCCGAGGCTGGATCGAACGTGCTTGTCACGGTGGGCCAGACGACGCACCAGGCCACGGTGGGGGCCAACAGCCAGTGGCGGGTGCAGTTCACCGCCGGCGAGCTGCCGGTACCCGGCCCCGGGCAGACCAACAACACCGCGGTGTCGGTCGTCGTCGAGGATTCGGCCGAAAACCGCAGTGCAGCGGCCACCACACCGCTGGTGCTGCAAGGCCAGACCGCCACCCCAGCCCCCACCATCAACCCGATCACGACCGACAACATCGTCTCGGCCCAGGAGGCAGCCTCTCCCATCAGGATCACGGGGACGGCGCAGCCGGGTGCCACCGTCACGCTGGGGGGCGCTGCCACCGGCAGCGCCGTGGCCAACGCCAGCGGTATCTGGGCGATCGAGGCCAGTCTGGGCAGCCTGACTGCCGGTGCGTACACCATCACGGCCACGGCCACCGTGCCCGGCGGCACGACCAGCGCGCAAGCCAGCCGAAACTTCACGGTAGAGGCAGCCCCCGCCGCCGCCGAGGTCGACATCGTCTCGATTTCGGGCGATGACATCGTCAGTGCGACCGAGGCCGGCAGTCCGGTACCCGTGACGGGAACGGCCACCGCCAATGCGACGGTCACGGTCAGTTTCAATGGCACCTCGCAGACCGTCACGGCCGGTGCCGATGGGACGTGGACGGCCAATCTGAGTATCCCGGGCACGCTGGCAGCAGGATCCTATACGGTCACCGCCAGCGTGGCCGGTACGGCTGGCAGCGCTGCCGCCACCGATTCCGAAGACTTCACGTTGCAGCGGGCAACCACGCCGGCCCCTGCGCCTGCCCCGGAACCTCCCGCCGCACCCAGTCCAGCGCCCGGCACGCCGTCGCCGCCACCGTCCGGAGAAACACCGGCGCCGTCTCCGCCGCCAACAGACCCCACAGACTCCCCCACGACGCCGGCGCCTGCCCCTGATGGTACCTCCACGACGCCGGCAGGGGGGGGCGCAGCCGACAACGCGGATGCATCCGGCACACCCGCTACGCCTGCCACGCCAGCGGCCCCGGCAGCCGATGCGGCTCCGACGACGCCGAGCGCGCCATCTGCTCCGCCCGCCGCCGGGGGAGCGCCCGCCTCTGCTGCCGGCGAGGCCAGTGGCGAAGTAACGGGCAGTGCCGCTGCAACGCCGGGCAGTGCCACGGCAACGCCGGGTGCCACCAGCGCAACGCCAGGCGATGCCGCTGCTCCGTCTGCCGATGCCGCCACTGCATCCGCTCAGACCTCGGCTGGCAGTTCGGCCGGCAGCAGCACCACCACCAAGAGCCTGACGCTGGAAGACCTGCTGAGCAGCAACATCAGCATCCCGGTGGCCAGCAGCGGCCCGGCGCCGACGCCGACCCCGGCACCGACCACGGTGAGCAGTGGCGCCACGCTGGATTCGCTGGTGGGCAGTACCAACCCGTGGGAGCAGCAGCACAGCCCGCTGGGCTGAGCCCCCAAGCGGCCAGAAGGCCCTGGCGCCGCCCCGCATGGTGGCCCCCGTCTCGCTAACGGCCCATCCGGGCCCCTTCCGGGCGCCCCCACGGGCCAGCAGCCCCATAAAACGACAGGCCCGGTGCCATCACGGCAACCGGGCCTGTGTGTTTTGGGCGCTGTCACCGATGGCGGCGCCTGGGGCAAAACGGTGTGACCTGGGGGCGAAAGGGCCACGGGTGCGCCGGATCAGCGCCTCAGCGCCCCTGCGTGATGCGGATGTCGACGCGGCGGCTGCGGCGCAGGCTGGCCGGATCCTTGCGGGCCTTTTCGGCAACCTGACCGGCCCCGACCACGCTGACGCGGGCCGCCGGGAAACCACCTTCGATGATGCCGGAGGCAACGGCACGGGCCCGACGCTCGGACAGGCTCTTGTTGTAGTGGGCGGTATGGCGCGGATCGGAATGGCCGGTGACGCGCACGCGTGCCTTGTTGCCCAGGCAGGCGCCCAGCTGACGCAGGCGCTTGCGGTCGGCCGGCTTGAGGGCCGAGACATTGGTCTCGAAATAGACGGGCACGCTCAGGCTGCGCAACGACCTGGGGCAATTGGCCGGCCGCTGCCGCTGCGCCACCGCCGGCGCCTGCTGGCCCTGACGCGCCGGTGCCGGCGTGGTGGCCACCACATCGGCCGCGCTGGCCAGCGGACGATCACGGCTTTCTCCGACCACGGCCAGCTGTGGATCGCGTGCCGAGCCCTTGAGGTTGAAGCGCGACAATACCCGATAGCCATTGGGGACCTGGGCACGGACGATCCGCAGGGTCTCGTCGGCCTGCTCATTGCTGCCGGCCTGGCCGAACAGTTCGACGGCATCGCCACGCACCCTCACCTCGGCGATGCCGCGTTCGCGTACCAGCGCCACCAGCGGGCTGAGGCGTGAATCCCAGAGGGCCGCCGCCGCCGGGTCGATGCGGCGCACTCGCAGTTCACCGGACACGGGCGCCCCATGTGCCCCCAGCCGGGCGGCGTTCATCCACTGGTTGCGGGTGGTATCGCTGGGCACCTCACCTTTCAGGCGGATGCCGCTGGCGCCGTCACTGAGGATCGAGAAGGCGGGCGGCCCCGGCAGCTCGATCATCGCGTCACCGGTGGCCGGAGCCAGTGCCGCCTCGGCATCCGCCAGGCTTTCGCGGCCCTCCTCACTGGCCAGCGGGAAGGTGGCGGGCTCGGCGGGCTGCTCGGTCTGGGGCTGCTCGTCTTCCCGGTGCACACCAAACAGCGTCAGCAGCAGGATCAGCAGCAACACGACGCCGATTTTCAGCGAGGTGAAGCGGCGCACCGACTCGGGGGGATGCAGCGGGGATGGAAATGTCGACATGCGGCGGCCTCCGTCAGCTCAACAACAGCGCTCAGTAACCGGAGACACGGTTTTCCGTGCCGGCCGGCCCGGCCTCGTCCCTGTGACGCTGTTCGCCCAGCACGACGGCATCCGAGACTTCGCCGCCGGCACCAGGCCAGTGGGGCTGGCCATCGTCCTCGACGGCCACGGCCTCGATTCGCTCGACCACTACGGCGGCCGCGTAGACGCCGCTGCCCTCGCCTTCATCACCGGCATCCGAAGCCCATACGGCCTGCGGGGCATCACTGGCTTCGTCAGGCGAGAGCACCACCGCATCGTCAGATACCGCCTCGCCGCCCTCCGCTGCGACGGCCCCGTCGGTGGCCCCGGTCACCGTGGCGCCCTCAACCACAGCCGGCCGCTCTTCGGCACTGTCTTCGCCCGAGGCAGCGTCAGCCTCGGCTGCAGCCGTTCCTGCAACGGCCGTTTCTGAAGCGGCCGCACCTGAAGCCACGGCCGTCCTGGTACTGGCGGCGCTTTCTTCCACCGCAGTTTCTGCTGTCGCCACGTGCGTGCCGGCCTCAGCCGACCGTGCTGCACCGGCAGCCGCTGCCACCACAGCTGCCACGCCCGCCACGGCCCCCGGGACAGCTCCCGCATCCTCAGCCGATGCGCCGTTCACGGCAACGCCCGAGCCTTCTTCCGTCCGGGCCTCTGCCGAATCTTCGGCCACGGCCGCAGCTGCCCCGGCTTCTGCCTTGGGCTGTTTTTTCAGCATCGCCGCCAGCAGGGCATCGCCCACCGATTCGCGGCGGATACCCAGCAGCCCGGATTGCAGACGATCGAGCGCCACATAGTCGCTGTCGAGCACATAGGTGGCCTGCTCGGCCCAGCTGAGGGGGTTGACCAGCGCAAACTGCGGACCGGCAGCCTGCAGGATGCGGGTCAGCTCGCCCAGTGGGGTCTCGGCCAGGCGCTCGAAACCATCGATCCCGGCCTTGCGCAGCAGGGCATCGGTATCGGCGTCGATGCCGACCAGGGCTTGCAGGTTGTCGCGGCCCTCGGGGCGATGATGGCGTCCCAACAGGTGCTTGACGGCATCGAAGGCGCCGGCATCGCTGGCGATGCGGCCGGCGTGATAGTTGACCGAGGCTTCACGGTCGGCCACGTCATGCTCACGGCTGAGGATGCGGCCTTCCCAGCTCTGCATGGCCTCTTCACGGTTGCCGACCACGGCCACCCGTCTTGCCAGCTCCTGTTCGGTGCTCTCCAGGGTGTCCAGCCGGCGGTTGTAGTCCGACTCCCTGCTGCGCAGCTGGTCGCCCCGGGCGGCGATCTCCTTTTCACGCTCGTTGAGGCTCAGCCCCATCCGGTCGAGGTCGGCACGGCGTTTTTCGGTCAGCTGCTCCAGCCGGGAGAGGTCTTCATCGCGTGCCTCGATGCGGCGCGCCTGTTGCAGCAGCTCGGCATCACGACTGGCCAGCGAGGCCTGCAGGTCGCTCATCTCGCGCTCACGCATCCGCATCGTCGACTGGCGGTGCCCCAGCTCGGTCTGCTGGGCCAGGATCGAGGCCTCCTTCTGGGCCAGGGCCTCGGCTTCGCGCAGCGCCTTGCGACGCCAGTAGAGGAAGTCGATGGCGAACTCGATGACCCAGCCGGCCAACAGGCCCAGGACGAGCCAACCCAATGCGTTCATGCGTGAATGCCTCCGGCTCGGTGACCGCTGCTGCGCCCATCCGGAACGGCCAGGCCACGATCAGGAACCTCTGAATCGAATGAAGAAATGCAGCGTGCGCCCGCCGTCCGGAATGTCCGCCAGTCAGATGTCAGCATGGGGTGTGCGCACTCGGGAACAGAAACAGGGAGCGCTCCGCCATGCGGATCGCCCCCAGGCAAAAACAGCCAGGCACGCAACCGGCCGGCCGGGGCCTGCATGGATCAGGCCAGCAGCAGCTTCAGGTCGTGAACGACGTCATCGACCGTATCGGTATAGCGCACCAGCAGCCGAAGGGTACCATTCTTGTCGATGACATACGAAGCAGCCGTATGATCCAGGGTATAGCTGGAGCCATCCTGGTTGGGCACCTTCTGGAAGAACACGCGGAACTCGCGGGCCGCCTTCTTGGTGGCGACCAGATCACCGCGCAAGGCGATGAAGGATGGGTCGAAGGAGGGCACGTAGGCATTGAGCACCTCGGCCGAATCACGCTCGGGGTCGAGGGTGACGAAGACCACGTCCAGATCCTCACCCTGCTTGCCCAGCGCGTCCTTGATCTCCTTGGCCTTGAGCAGCGTGGTGGGGCAGATGTCGGGGCATTGGGTGAAGCCAAAGAACAGCAACACCGCCTTGCCCTTGAAATCCTGCAGGGCCACGGGCCTGCCGGTGGCGGCATTGGTCAGCGACAGGGTCTTGCCATAGTCGGCACCGCTGAGATCGGTGAGCTTGTAGGCCGGTTTTTCCTTCTGGGTGCAGGCGGCCAGACCAGCCGTCACCAGCAGGGCCATGGCGGCCGACAGCAGCTGGCGACGCCCGCCATCGGTCACGCCCGCCGCAGCCGGTGGGGTGTCCTGCCGGCGGGACGGGTGATGCGCAGGGGCAGAGATTTTCATGAGGTCAGAGGTAGTGATCGATCAGCAACGCGCCAAACAGCAGCGCCAGGTAGAGGATCGAGTAGCCGAAAGTCTTTTTGGCCAGGGTATCACTATACTGGCGCCACATCTGCCACGCCAGCCACAGGAAGATTCCGTCGAGCAACAGTGCACAGGCCAGGTAGAACGGCCCGCTCATGCCAATGATGCAGGGCATCAGCGTGACGGCCGTCAGCATCAGCGTATAGAGCAGGATGTTGAGGCGGGTGAAGCGCGGCCCGTGCGTGACGGGCAGCATCGGCAGCCCCGAGCGGCGATAGTCGGCAGCGCGATACAGCGCCAGCGACCAGAAGTGCGGCGGTGTCCAGACGAAGATGATGAGAAAGAGCACGACGGCCGGCGCATCGATCTGGCCGGTGACGGCGGCCCAGCCCAGCAGCGGCGGCATGGCGCCCGACGCCCCGCCAATGACGATGTTCTGGGGCGTGCGCGGCTTGAGCAGCACCGTGTACACCAGCGCATAGGCCACGAAGGTAAGCATCGTCAGCACCATCGTCAGCATGTTCACGAACGCGTGCAGCAACAGCGCCCCCGTGCTGCCCAGCGCCAGCGCAAAGAGGCCCAGTCCCACCGCCGACACTTCGCCACGGGCCGAACCGCGATGGGCGGTGCGCCACATGACGGCATCGATACGGCGCTCGATCAGGCAGTTGAGGGCGAAGCCGGCCGCGGCCAGCAACCCGATGCCGGCGGTGCCGGCCAGCAGCACCCGGGTCGGCACGCCATCGTCCGCAGCCATGAACATGCCGATCATGGCGCAGAACACGGCCAGCAACACGATGCGCGGCTTGGTCAGCACGACATACTGACGGGCCACGCGGGCAAGGGACGGATGGCGGGTGGCAGATAAATACACGGCGTCTCGATCCATATCAGGCAGCGCCCTCCTGCATGGCCCGGCCTGGGCAGGCCGTGGCGCGGGATGTTGGCCGGCTGCCGGCCCACGATTCGGCAGAAGAATAAGGTACGGTGTGCCCCGGCCGCCGATGCGTCAACCCGAGGACAAGGGCGGGCAAACCGCAAGCGCAAGCGCCCGTCTGACCAGGCCCTGCATGGCCTCAGACGGCATCGACACGGCCAGCATGACCTACCCGGAAGTCTAGCATGAAGACAAGGCCCACCAGCGCGGCCGCCCCGGCCGTATGCAGCAGCGCGGCCGTCAGCGGCCAGCCCAGAAAGACATTGGCCAGCCCCGACAGCAGCTGCACCAGCAGCACCAGGCCCAGCGCCCGGCTGAGGCCGGCCAGGCCACGCAGATGGCGTACCCGCCAGGCCAGCACCCCCGCAAAGACGAAGACGGCGTAGGCCACCAGACGGTGCACATAATGAATGGCCGTGAGCGCCCTGTCATCGAGCGCCTCACCCGCGGCCGTCGTCCCCAGCGGTCGCCACAACTCGAAGGCGCTGCGCAGGTCCATCGCGGGCCACCAGCGCTCATGACACATCGGGAAATCCGGGCAGGCCAGCGCCGCATAATTGCTGCTGACCCAGCCACCCAGCGCGATCTGCACCACCAGCAACCACAGCAGCCCCCGTGCCCACGGCACCATCGGCCGGGCCTGCGCGGCCACCACCGGCTGCGGCTGTACACGGTTGTGCTGGGCGATCAGCGCCATGAACAGCACCATCGCCCCCAGCAGGTGCAATGTCACCACCAGCGGCATCAGCCGCAGCGTCACGGTCCACATGCCGAACATGCCCTGCAGGATGATCCAGGCCAGCGTGAAGACCGCCAGCCCCAGCGAGGGCGCAAAGCTGCCATCGGCATAGCGCAGCGTGTCCACCCCGGCCCCGGCCTGCCGGCGCCAGCGCCAGGTCAGCCACACCAGGGCGATCACCAGCATCCCCAGCCCGGTGGCCACATAACGATGCAACATCTCCACCCAGGCCTTGAACACCGTCACCGGCCCGTCGGGTTGCAGCGCCACCTCGGCCTGAATGTTGGCCATCGCCCCGAAAGGCGTCAGCTTGCCATAGCACCCTGGCCAGTCCGGACAGCCCAGGCCGGCATCCACCAGCCGCACGAAAGCCCCGAAGATGATGAGGTCAAAGGTGAGGAAGATCGTGATCCGCAACAGGCGGCGATAACGCCGGTGGGCCCGGTCGGCACGCTCGGCAGGCTCCGGCGAGCCAGCCTGCGGAGAAACCCGAGAAGAGGAAGACATCGGTGTCATCAGGCAGAAAGGAGGCGGGTGATGCGTGGCGCACCCGGGGTATTGGACGGGCCCCGTTCATGACCGGCAAGCGCAGGGCGCTGCCCGACGGGATGAGACCTCACCGGCAGGCAGCACCCGGCGGTCAGCGCAAGCACATCGATGGGGACCGTTCCGGCGAGGACGCCGTGCGCACCTGTCGTGCTGTGCCGGGGTGCATGCCGATCCTGTGCGGCCGGCTCGCCACCATCTCCTGTCAGCGCCCAGGCCCCCAGGCCCAACACCATCAGCAGCGGGATCAGCACCCAGAAAATTTCGGCGCGTAATGATGAATCATAAATGACAGGCGCCTCACCCTGTTGGGCCGCCCTGCTGGCCTGCAACCGGGTACGCTGCCGGTGGTGGCGGATCGTCACCCAGAACACCGCCACACAGCAGCCTGCCCCCAGCATCACGCACAGCCAGAACAGCCAGCCCTGAGCACTCAGCATCCGTGTCGGAGCCGACCACCATACCTCTGCATTCATGATTACAACACCTTCCTGACGATATGGATGGGTGCCAGCCCATCCAGGCGCGTCTTTTGCGCCGGGATCCAGGCATGACCGAAAACCAGCTCCACGCTCACCTCGGGCACGAAGGCATGAGGCGACACCGGCAAGCCCAGTGCCCTCATGTCACTGGCCAGCGCCTCGGGCGTGCGGTAACTCAGACGCAGATGTTCGACATCCATCACCGGATCGACAAAGCCACGCGCCATCATTGCATCCCCCCAGTCGTGCATGTCCTGCAACGACGGCCAGGGGGTACCGGCGGGCAGCCCGGCCCTGTCGAACAGGGCCTGCGCCGAGTCGGCCCGCAACTCGCGGCCGGTATCCACGCCAAACGCCGAAAACAGCAACACCCCGCCCGCCCGCAGCACCCGGTGACACTCGGCCAGGGCCAGAAGCGGATCATCCAGCCAGTGAAACACCAGATTCGACCAGATCACATCGACACTGTTGGCCGGCAGCGGCAACTGATGGGCATCGCCCGCCACCCACAACGGCAGCGGCCCTGACCCGGCCCCCCGAAAACGCGCCAGCAGCCCCTGCACCCCACGGCGGGCCTGCTGCGCCCGCCGGCACTGGGCCAGCAACGGCTGTTCGGCCAGATCCAGCGCCACCAGAACCGCCTGCGGAAAGCGTTGCGCCAGCAACGGCAACGAGCGCCCCAGCCCGCAACCCAGCTCCAGCACCCGCGCCACCGCGGGCAGGCGCATCGGCGCCAGCCGCTCCAGCAAGCGCCGCTCGGCCTCGGCCAGCAGAAAATCGGCACGCAACTCCGCCGTTTCCCGGGCATTGAAGGCACGACGTACCGCCGCTCGATCTAGTCCTGCTGGTTTAAGCATGAAGGCGAGTATAGAAGACCCGACACGGCCTTCCCAGCCAACCCGCATCATCATCGCCCGCATGAACCCCGCCATGCCCCCCGCCCGGCCCGTGTCCACACCACTCGATCAGGCCCGCACCTGGCTGGACACGCTGCTGGGCCAGCTGCTCCCCCGTGCCTGCCTGCTGTGCGCGCGCCCCTGCGGCCACCAGCCCCTGTGCCCCGCCTGCCGCACCCGCGGCCTGCCCGGACAGCAGCGGCCACGCTGCCCGCATTGTGCGCAACCGCTTGATGCCGACATTCACGGCTGCCTCCTCGCCGGCATCAGCCGCCCCACCAGCGCCGTACACAGCACCGCGCTTGACGACCACCACACCCCGGCCCCAACGGCGCAGGACACCAGACACAGCCCCGGGCCAACGGCCGTCATCGCCCCCGCAACCCGCCCCTGCCCCGCCTGCCGGTCACGCAGCCCTGGCCCCGTGCACCATGTCTGGGCCGCAGCCGACTACGCCCCACCGCTGGATCATGCCCTGACCGCGCTGAAGTTTGGCGGCGAGCTGGCGCTGGCCCGCCCTCTGGGCATGCTGCTGATGCAGCACCTGCTGGCGGCACCGACACAGCCCCTGGCCGATGTCGACGCCCTGGTGCCCATTCCGCTGGCGGGCCCCCGGCTGGCCGAGCGCGGCTTCAACCAGAGCCTGGAGATTGCCCGCGGCATGCGTGCCTGGGGAGGCCGTTGCTGCCCCCCGATCTGGCCCGGCGCCCTGATGCGGGTGCGCCATGCCCCGCCGCAATCGTCACTGGACCGCAGTGCCCGCCTGAGCAACCTGGCGGGTGTCTTTGCCGTGCCCCGCCCCGTCCAGGTGGCCGGCCGACGGCTGTGCCTGGTCGATGATGTGATGACCACCGGCAGCACCCTGCACACCGCCGCCAAGGCCCTGCTTCAGGCCGGCGCCCGGCAGATCATCGCCGTGGTCGTGGCCCGCACGCCCTGAATGCCCTGAACGCCGTGCAGGTCTTATCTCTTATCATCAGGGGGCCCTCCTGCCACCCCTTCCTGCGCCATCGTGTTCCACGTCGTCCTCGTCCACCCCGAGATCCCGCCCAACACCGGCAACGTCATCCGCCTGTGCGCCAACACCGGCTGCGCCCTGCACCTGATCGAACCGCTGGGTTTTCCGATCGACCACGCCCGGATGCGCCGGGCCGGCCTCGACTATCACGAATTCACCGCGATGCGGGTGCACCCCTCGTGGGCAGCCTTCCGGCACGACGTGCAGCCGCCACGCCTGTTCGCGCTGAGCACCCGCGGCCAGCGCAGCCCCTACGCCTGCCGCTTTGTCCCCGGCGACGCCCTGGTCTTTGGCTGCGAGACCCGCGGCCTGCCCGACGAGATCGCCGCGGAATTTGATGCGCAACACCTGCTGCGCCTGCCGATGCGCCCGGACAACCGCAGCCTGAACCTCTCCAATGCCGTGGCCGTGACCGTGTTCGAGGCGTGGCGGCAGCAGGACTTTGCCGGCGCCGCACCGCCGCCTCCCGGCTGACACCCTGTCATGCCGTACGGGACATGATTGCCCGATGTGCGATCACTCGGGACGCGGTTCACGCGCCAGCAGGCGCACCACCGCCTCGCGGGCCGAGAGCCGGCCCTGCAGCACATCCAGCACCGCCTGACAGATCGGCAGCTCGACACCCGCTGCCTGGGCGCGATCGACCACAGCCGGGCAGCAGGCCACCCCCTCGGCCACATGGCCCAGCGAAGCCAGGATCGCATCCAGCGACTGCCCTTGTGCCAGCTCCAGCCCCACCCGCCGGTTGCGGGAAAGATCCCCCGTGCAGGTGAGCACCAGATCGCCCACGCCGGCCAGCCCGAGAAAGGTTTCGGCCTGCGCGCCGTGCGCCAGCCCGAAGCGGGTGATCTCGGCCAGCCCCCGTGTCAGCAGGGCCGAGCGGGCATTCAGCCCCAGCCCCAGCCCATCACAGGTTCCCGTGGCCACGGCCATGATGTTCTTCAGCGCGCCGCCCACCTCGACACCCGTGATGTCGGCACTGCGATAGACACGCATCGCGCCATGATGAAAGGCTGCCACCATCTGGTGCGGCAATGCCGCATCGGCCGCCGCGGCCGTGAGCGCCACTGGCAGGCCCGCCGCCACCTCCTGCGCAAAGCTCGGGCCACTGAGGCAGCCCACCACATGCCCCGGCAGCACGGCGCCCAGCAGCTGGTGCGGCAGCAGGCCCGTGCCACGCTCCAGCCCCTTGGCCAGGCAGACGATGCCCGGGCGCCGCCCGGCCGGAGATGCCTGCGCCAGCGCATCCGCCACCGGCCGCAACCCCGCCACCGAGGTGGCCATCACCACCAGCTCGGCCCCGGTCACCGCTTCGGCCAGATCCGCCGTCACCTGCACCCCATCGGGCACCGGTGCCTCGGGCAGATAGCAATCATTGCGGCCACGCTCACGCACGGCCGTCAGCACCGCCGGATTGCGCGACCACAGCCAGACCGGATGCCGGTGGGCCACATGGATGGCCAGCGCCGTCCCCCAGGCACCGGCACCAAGGATGGCGATCTTCATCGGGGCTACAGCCCCCACACCTGGCCGATCTCGACAAAGCCCGTCTGGCCATCGGCATGATGGACCCGGACAAAGCCCTCACCATCGGGCTGCTCATCCTGCAGGTCGAAGATCACGCCGCGGGCAGCCTCGAACCAGCGCGCCGCCGTCTCGTAGGGTTCCTTGTACAGGGCCACCGTGGTGGTGGCGATGACGGTGCGGCGGTCTGCCAGATCATCACGATGGATCCAGGCGACATCCCCGAGCATGTCGCGCACCTTCACCCAGGCCTGCAATACCGAGATCACCTCGACCGGCATGCCGCGCGGCGCCTGATAGATGCGGCGGGCCTTGTCCGACGGCGCATCGTAGAGCACGGCATCCTCGGTCCCCACGGACCGGAAGCGGGTCATGCCCGGGATGCGGGCCATCCGCGGTTCGGCCGCGCCCGTGGCCTCTGCCCTGCCGGCCTTGCCCACCTTGCCACCTGGGCCGAGCGTTGCGGTCGGCTGCATCGCCCCGTCGATCTCGCGGGGGGCATCGGCCCTGCCCCTGGCAGCCGCCTTCTGTACCGACTTCTGGGCCACCTTCTGGCGGCCAGCCCCGGGGCTGGCCGCCTCTCTGGGGGGGGCGGCCCAGACAGCCGCCGTCATCGACAACACCAGACCCGCCACCAGGGCGCGCAGGGCATCGTGTCCTGTCATCATCTGCATCCTCCGCCGGGCAACCGGCCACGGCCCCCAGCGCACGACGATGCGCCGGCAACCCGGGCTGGCGCCCCGTTGTCAGCCAGGCGCTCAGTGCGTGACCGGCGCCTCGCCATCGGCCGCGGGCTGCCCCTGCTCGGCCGTCGCAGCCAGACGCTGCTGATAGAGCACCTCGAAGTTGATCTCGGCCAGGTGGATCGGCGGGAAGCCGGCACGCTGGATCACGTCGGCGATGTT
>JAUNLD010000073.1 GCA_030532425.1 Lautropia sp.
CTTCCAGAGCCGGTGCAGGCCACCGGACATCAGGTCGTTCATCAGGTCGTAGCGGCTGGCCACGGAATCGAAGACGCCGCGCACCCGGCCGGCCTTTTCGGTGGCATCGACCTGCTGGTAGCCGAAGTGGGTTTTCTGTTGCGGGTCGGACACGGAAATCTCCTGAAAGAGGGGGGCGGACACAGCCGCCCGGAATGCGGGGTGAAGCAGGCGCGGCCGACGGGCCGGCACGCAGGGGGCAAGCCGCTCATCCAGCGCGTGGGCAAGCCCGGGCCATCGTGTTCATGAGGGGAGCGCAGGCGACGGGCACATGACGGGAGGGGACGGCAAGGCGTTCATCACGTTCATGACGTGGCGGGACCGGCACAGCCACAGCCGCCCCCACCACAACCGCCCCTGCCATCGGTGCTGCTGCCCCCGCGCTGGCGGCTGATGCTCTCGGCCTGAAGGCCGCTACGGCTCAGCCCCTGCCCGGCCAGCTGCGCCAGATAGCGCTGCCAGAGGGTGTCGTGCTCCTGCCCCAGGCGGTAGAGGTAATCCCAGGAATACAGGCCGGAATCGTGGCCGTCGGAGAACACCGGGCGGATGGCATAGTGGCCGATCGGCTCGATGTCGGTGACGAGCACATCCTGCTTGCCGTGCTGAAGCACGGCCTGCTCGGGCGAATGGCCCTGAACCTCGGCCGAGGGCGAATGCACGCGCAGGAACTCGAAGCTGAAACGGAAGGAGGCCCCATCATCGAAGCTGATTTCCAGCTCGCGCGAGCGCTGGTGGACGACGATGTTGACGGGAGTGGGGGTATTGACGTCTAAACCGGCCATGGTGAGAGATTTTGGTGCAGCCGTTACGACTCTTTTGGCATACTTGGCGCGGGTCGAGCGCCTGCCCATGGCCCTGATGGTAACCGATTGGCATGGCGATCACCCGACACGGAATCCTCTGAACAAGCCGCCTGCCCGCTGGTCCCCTCACCCGCGCCCCTCGCCGGAAACTGATGGCAGCCCGCGCGCCCGGCATGAATGATGGCGGCTTCTTCAGGGGATTCCATCCGCTTCCCACCGGGCGACCGGCCAGGGCACCGCCCTGCCCCTGCCTTTCAGGAGTCAACATGATGCAACGCACGTCGACGGCTTCCCGCCGTCTTTCCACCCTGGCTGTCGCGCTGGCCGGCATGGTGCTGGCCGCCTGCGCGCAGCTGCCCGCACACGATGCACCGGCCGCCCGATCAGCGGAGGATGCCGCCCGATCGGCAGCAGCCGCACCGGCAGCCAAGGCCGGGCCGGCGATGGTAACGGTCGCCACCGTGACGATGAGCTGCGTACCCACCAAGGAGGCCCAGGCCATCGGCCTGAACCAGACGGAGCAGGTCAAGGCTTCGTACAAGCAGCCGGCCGATGACGATGCCGGTGACTCGTCGATGGAACTGGCGTTTGACGGCAAGACCTACACGCTGCGGCAGGCACCGTCGGCCTCGGGGAGCCGTTATGTGACCAGCGACGCGCTGGCCAGTGGCCACAAGGGCTTCAGCTGGCACACCAAGCGCAACGAGGCGATCATCTCGGCGCTGGAATCGGGCTCGGGCGTCAACAACGTGGTGGACGGCCCCCTGCTCTATCGCTGCCTGGCCGTCAACTGATCGGCCAGCCAGGCCCGGAACGCCGGCAGGGCCGCCGCCACCCGGCGGGCGTTTTCCTGCTGCGGGCCTGAATCCGCCGGCCGCTGCGCCGGCGACCACACCGAGCCGGGAAACTGCGGATCATCGTGCCAGCGGCCGATGACGTGCCAATGCAGGTGCGGCACCTGGTTGCCCAGGCTGGCCAGATTCACCTTGACCGGCGCAAGGAAATCGCGCACCCCGCGCTCGACGACCGTGAGCACCTGCCACAGGTGCTGACGGTCGTCCTCGCTCAGATCACTCATTTCGGACACATGGGCCTGCCAGATCACCCGGAAGTACGCGGGCTGGCCGGCCTCGTCATGCACGTGGATGATGCGCAGCCGGGGCTCCTGCCAGAGGCAGTCCTCGGCGCTGGGCTGGCACAGTGGGCACCCCGGCTGGGGCGCGACGGTTTCGGTCACGATCAGGCTCCTGCAGGAAACGCGGGCTCACTTCAGGGCGTTGTCCGGCAGCACCACCATGTAGTTGTCGACATCCATGTCACTCTTGCTGCCCCAGTTGGAGTTGAACAGCACGCGCGTGAAATCGGGGTTGACGGTGGCCTGCGGCTCGGTCCAGTAGCCGTTGAAGCTGCCGTGATGGTACGCCAGCCCCTTGACCTGCGGCCGGGGCTCCAGGCTGACGGCCATGATCTTTTCATGCAGCCACTCACGCTTGCCGTCGGCCGCGTAGGTCGACATCAGCACCCAGCCCGGCCGCTTGAAGGCGCGCCCCGAGAAATGCACGGCGGTGGTGCTGTTGTCAAGATAGGTGCTGAACAGCGTGGTGCGCCTGCCGCTGTCGACATCGACCATGAAGATGTCGCCGCCCGACGACTGGTAGTCGATCGAGACGTAGACATCCCGCCCCCGGGCATCGATGGCCAGGTCGGAGTGCTCGGACTTGTGGTGCAGCGGCACGGCATGGCGGAAGTCGCGCGTCCAGGCCTTGGTGCCGACCCCCTTGGTATCGCTGGAGACGACGCAGTGGCTGCCCGACGGACTCATGCTGACATGATCGGGGCGGTCACCGTGGGTGGGACGGGTACCGAGGATGGTGTCGGTCTGCATGTCCCAGGTGAACACGCCCAGCGACTTCCACTCAGGGTCATCGACCATGAAGCACCAGTAGCGCCCATCGGCCGATGGGGCCCCCTCGGCCTTGGTCCAGGCCGTGTTGGCGGTTGGCCAGATGGCCTTGAGGCGATCGCCGAATTCGGCCACGGTGCGCCGGCGCCCGCTCCTGACATCGAGCGAGTAGAGCACCATGCCGACACCATTGGTGGGCTGGAAGTAGAGCAGGTCGGGGTTGGTGGGATGCCAGTGGATTTCGGCATCGCCGGCCGGATCGTCGAGCTTTTCCTGCCAGGCCATGGTTTTGGCATCATAGAGATGCCAGGCACCATCGTGTGCGGAGATCAGCACCCGGCTGCCATCGGCATTGAAGGCCTGCCGGCGGGAGTAATCATGCCGGGCAAAGCCGACGGGGGGTTCCTTGGCGTGATCGGTGACGCGCATCACGCAGTTGCCGTAGACCGGATCGCTGTGAATCTCGCCCTTGGGCGGACGCGGCAGCTGCGGGATGGCGGGCACGTCCTTGTCGGCGATGTCGATGGTCTTGAGCGTGGTCTGCTTGCGGCGCATCAGCTGCGTCTGGCAAGCCTGCGCCCCCCCGGGCATGGCGGCCGAACTGTCGTCGACCCGCCCCGGCGGGGTCACTTCACGGGAATCGCCGGCGGCCGAACAGCCGACGACCATCGACAGCGCCACCAGCGTCATCACCGGCATGAGCCGCGCCGACGGGCGGGAACGGGACACGAGGCCAGCCGGGCATGACGGCAGCAGCCGGGCCGATGGGATCGCAGGCGCAGGCGGGACCAGGGCCCGGTCCGCAACAGCCTGTGCATGCGGCTGGCGGATGGGCAGCGCAGAAACGCGCGGGAAACGGGAACGCAGTAGACGGCGAAAGGCGATCATGACAGTCGGCGGCAGGCACCGGACGAATCGTGCAGATGGAGGGTTTTTTACCACAGCCATGCCCGCGCATTGGCGGACTACCCGCTACAAAACGCTGCCAAACGTAAGAGTTTGATCGCTTTTGCGAAAACGTCGGAATGATGACGTCAGCCGATCCAGTCCATCCGCAACAGGCGCTTGACCAGACGCAGCCAGGTGTAGGCCATGCCGGCCATCAGCGTGAGGATGACAGCGGCGCCGCCCACCAGCTTGACGCCGTCGCCGGACAGGATGCTGGTGTTGAGACCGTTGTCCACAATGTTGAGGACGCCAAACCACGAAGTGACGACGGCAACCAGCACAATGGCCAGCCCGGTCATCAGGAGCATCAGCTTGATGACGGCCAGGCGTTCGGCGTCGTATTGATCCGTTGCAGTCGAATCGGCCGTGGCAGCGGCGGGGGCAGCCGCTGGCGATTGGGGGGACATCGGGAAAACTCCTGTAAACGTGATATGAGTGATTAAACGAAGCCCATTAGCTTCGTCGATCGGGCGATGGGCGACAACCCCCTGCCAACCATATCTTCCATTCATGATAAAAATGGCCCTGTGCCCTGGAAAAACAGGGCAAAAACGGCAGCAGGAGGAGGAAGCCAGCCCCCCTTGAAGGGTGGGCGATGGCCTTGTCCGCTACCTTACGCCGAGCCGTGTTGCACTGCAACCCCGGCTCCGCAGGAGCGCCGGAAGGACGGCGGTGTGACGGGCGGACAACACGGTGCAACCGGCGTTGACAGGCAGCGCCCGGCACGGGCGTCCTGGGCCAACCCTCAGGGCAGCAGCCCCTTCAGGGCCGCCCACCAGCTGTCGGGCACCCACAGCAGCGCGCCGGTCATCGCCACATAGCGGATGAACTTGCCCAGCGCCATCCACAGCGTGCACGGCCCCAGCGGCAGGCGCAACCAGCCCGCCACCGCGCACAGCGGATCGCCCACCACCGGCAGGAAGGAAAACACCAGGGCCTTTGGCCCCAGGCGCTCGAACCACTTCAAATAGTGGGTCTGGCGCTCGGGGGCCAGCACCTGCTTGGCGCCCCGCCCCAGCCAGTAGTTGATGACGCCACCGAGGGTGTTGCCCACCGTGGCCACCAGCACGGCGGCCCAGAACATGTCGGGCCGCAGCGAAACATAGGCAAAAACGGCCGGCTCCGAGCCCATCGGCAACAGCGTGGCCGACACCAGTGCCACAAGAAAGACCGTGACCAGGCCGTTGTGCGGCAACGCAAACCAGTCCAGCAACGGGTACAAGTAGCTTTCGAGCATGGTGGGGAGCAAAAGGGGCGGAACGCCGGAGATGAGGACGGCAGGGCCGGATGACAAGCGCCCGGCCCCGGGGCCACGCAGCCCCCCGGCCTGCTGCCAGGCCACACGGCGGGTGCACGGGTACGGGGGCTGCCGGCAGCACGCCGGCAAGCGCCCGGCCGCCACGGGGAGACTTGGTCAGCCCGGGGCAAAGCGCCGTATTATATGGAACTGCCTGTCTGCGCGACCTGTGCGGGCAGGCTGCTGTTGCAAACGCTTGTCATGCCGTGGCCCGGTGCCCGGCCCCCCTGCCCGCCCCGGCCTGTGGGGCCGGCAGCCGATGCAGGTACAGGCGCGACGCACGGCCTTCTCGCTGATTGCCCTGCCTGACCGATGTCGACCGAGTACCTCACCCGCATTCTCAATGCCCGCGTCTACGACGTAACCGACGAAACCCCCCTCGATCCCGCCCCTGCGCTGTCGGCCCGCCTGCGCAACCAGGTGCTGCTCAAGCGTGAGGACACGCAGCCGGTGTTCTCGTTCAAGCTGCGCGGTGCCTACAACAAGATGGCCAGCCTCAGCGAGGCCGAGCGTGCCCGCGGCGTGATCGCAGCCTCGGCCGGCAACCATGCCCAGGGCGTGGCGCTGTCGGCCACGCGGCTGGGCTGCCGGGCCGTCATCGTCATGCCCACCACCACCCCGTCACTCAAGGTGAATGCCGTCCGGGCCCGTGGGGGCGAAGTGGTGCTGCACGGCGAATCCTTCACCGATGCCTATCAGCATGCCCTGAAGCTTCAGGCCGAGCAGGGGCTGACCTTCGTCCACCCCTTCGATGACCCGGACGTGATTGCCGGCCAGGGCACGATCGGCATGGAAATCCTGCGCCAGCACCGCGCGCCGCTGGATGCGATCTTCGTCGCCATCGGCGGCGGTGGCCTGCTGGCCGGGGTGGCGGCCTATGTGAAGGCGGTGCGGCCGGACGTGAAGGTGATCGGTGTGGAAACCTTCGATGCCGATGCGATGCGCCGCTCGCTGGTGGCCGGCGAGCCGGTGACGCTGGAGGACGTGGGGCTCTTCTCGGACGGCACGGCCGTCAAGCGGGTGGGCGACCACACTTTTGCGCTGTGCCGCGAGCTGGTGGACGACATCGTGCTGGTCAACACCGACCAGATCTGCGCGGCGCTCAAGGATGCCTTCGAGGACACCCGTGCCATTCTGGAGCCGGCCGGGGCGCTGGCACTGGCCGGGCTGAAGGCCTGGGTGGGGCGTGAGCACTGCATCGACAGGACGCTGGTGGCAGTGGCCAGTGGTGCCAACATGAATTTCGACCGGCTGCGCTTCGTGTCGGAGCGTGCCGAGATCGGTGAGGCCCGTGAAGCGGTGTTTGCAGTGACGATCCCCGAACACCCCGGCAGCTTCCTGCATTTCTGCCGTCTGGTGGGCACCCGCAACGTCACCGAGTTCAACTACCGGATCGCCGATCCCCACCGGGCCCATGTCTATGTGGGCGTGCAGGTCGGCAGCCGGCAGGAAAAGGACGAAATCGCGGCGCGTTTCCGGGCCGCCGGCTTCGACACCCTGGATCTGACCGACGACGAGCTGGCCAAGCTGCACCTGCGCCACCTGGTGGGCGGGCGCTCGCCGCTGGCACGCGACGAGGTGCTCTACCGCTTCGAGTTTCCTGAACGGCCGGGCGCCCTGATGAAGTTTCTGGAAGCAATGCACCCGAACTGGAACATTTCACTGTTTCATTATCGCAACCACGGGTCGGACTTTGGACGCACACTTGTCGGGATTCAGGTACCGTTAACAGAACGTGACAAGTACGAGCAGTTTCTGGATGGTCTCGGCTACCCTTATCAGAACGAATCGGAACACCCGGCCTACCGGATGTTCCTGACGGCGCCGGACAGCGCCAGCGAAACTGTCAACACTTGAGGACAACATCCCATCACTGTTACACACCAGCGGCCTTGAGCAATACACAGGCGCTCTCCCGTAGCATGTGGTGCCATACAATAAGCCAATGAGAATTGCAATCATCGAAGACGACAAGGCGGTGTCCTCGCAGCTGGTCCACTCGCTGACCGTCGAAGGAGACACCTGCCATCTGTTCAGCGACGCATCGGCGTTTCTTGCGGCCTTGCCGCGTGAAAGCTTCGATGCCTGTATCGTTGACCTGATGCTTCCAGGCATGGATGGCAAGGCGTTGGTCAGGCTGCTGCGCGAGCGCAAGAACCCCTTGCCGGTGCTGGTGCTCACCGCCCAGGACTCCGAATCGGAAGTGATCGCCGCACTGGACGCGGGTGCCGACGACTTTCTCGTCAAGCCCGCCCGCGCCGGCGAGCTGCGTGCCCGCCTGAAGGCGCTGGTGCGTCGGGCGGGTCTGGGCGACCTGCACGGCTCGATCTACGAGTACGACCGCTTCCGCTTCGACCTGCAACGCCAGACGGCCCAGGACAACGGCCGCCTGATCGAACTGACACAGAAAGAGTTCCAGCTGGCGCTGCTGTTCCTCAACAACATTGGCAAGCCGCTGTCGCGCGGTCATATCCGCGAGGCCGTCTGGGGACGTGATTCCGAAGTTCCGTCGCGGACGATGGACACCCACGTCTCGCGCGTGCGCAGCAAGCTGACCCTGCGGCCGGACAGCGGCTATCTGCTGGCCCCGGTCTACAGCTATGGCTATCGCCTTGAACGGCTGCGTGACGAGGAAGGCAACGACGCCACGCCGGCCGAGGCCGACAAATCCTGACCGACCGACTCCCTTGACGCGGGCGACACCGACATGGCGCACACCAGCCTTCATCTGGCCCTGACCCCCGTGCGCCCGTCTCCGCCCTCCCGGCCGGCGCCATCGCTTCGGCCGCTTCGCCTGGCCGGGCCACACCTGCCCGCCCTGCTGGCTGCCCTGATGCTGGGAACGGCCAGCCTGACGGTGGCAGCCATGCCGCCTGATGGCGCCCGTCCTGCCGCTCGGCCCGTCCTTCCGGCGGCCAGCCCGGCCACAGACGGAGGCCCTGCCGGCAACGCCCAGGCCACTCCGGCTCCTGCCCCGATTCCGGCCACTGGCGCCCTGCCGGCTGCCCGCGCCGACGGGGACGAGATCATCCATGTGGTGCAACCCGGCGAGACCCTGCTGGGGTTGTCGCGCACGCTGCTCGACACGCCCGCGCGCTGGCGCGACGTGCAGCAGCTGAACCAGGTCGGGCGGCCGCGCCGGCTGCAACCGGGCACCCCGCTGCGCATCCGCAAAGCCTGGCTCAAGCCCGAGGCCGTCAGCGCCACGCTGGCCACGGCGTCCAACCAGGTTGCCGTGGATGGCAAGCCAGCCCAGGGGGGCCATGCCGTCAAGGAAGGCGCCACCATCAAGACCGGTCCCGACAGCACGGCGGTCATCACCCTGCCCGACGGCACCACCCTGCGCATCCCCTCGGCCACCGAAGTGCGCCTGGAGCGCCTGCGCGCCTATCACGGCGAGAAGGATCTGGATGCCAGCATCCTGCTGCGCCGAGGCACGATCGAACCCGACTCGTCCGGCAAGCGCAGCCGTCCGCTCAACATCCGCACCCCGGCCGGCAATGCCGCCGTTCGTGGCACCCATTTCCGCGTGCAGGCCGAGGCCCGGCAAAGCACCGTCGAGGTGCTGCGTGGCAAGGTGGCCGCCGGCAACCGCCGTGGCACGGCCGACGTGGATGCCGGCCACGGTGCCCGGGTCACCCCCAACCGCAAGCCGGTGGTGGTGCCCCTGCCGCCGGCCCCCGATCTGAGCCATCTCGATGGCCAGGTGGTGCGGCAGGTGCGCAGCCGCATCGCACTGCCGCCGCTGGCACGCAACATGGTGGGCTATCAGGTCGCCGTTTCCCCCCGCCCCGACTTTACCGAGGTGCTGCTTGACACGCGCGTGCGGCATCCCTGGTTCGAGCTGGCATCCCGGCAGGATGGGCCACACTATGTGCGGGTGCGGCAGGTGTCACGCCAGTCCGTCGCCGGCTACGACACGGTGGCCCGACTGGAGGTGGCCGCCCGGCCGCTGCCGCCCCGGTTGCAGGCCCTGCCCGCCACGATCATGGCCAGCGGCCCGGTGCGCCTTGCCTGGCAGGATGGCGATGCGCCAGCCAGTGCCGCAGCCCCGTCCTCCCGCCACGGCAAGCGAGGAACAACGGAAGCCCGCAAGCCCTCCCGGGAAACAGCAGACGGCAGTACGGCCACACCCGCCGGCCGCCGCTACCGTCTGCAGGTGGCCAGCGATGCCGGCTTCCGTCAGGTGCTGCACGACGTGATCGTGCCGGCCACGCAGACCGAGCTGCATCTCTCCACCGCGACGCCCCTGGGCCGCTGGTGGCGGGTGGCGGGCATCGACGGCCCGCGTCAGGGTCCGTTCAGTGCCGCGCAGCATTTCAGCCTGTCGGTGCCTGCGCCGATCCGCCGCAGCCAGCCCCGCCCCGCCGTAAAATCGGCCGACCATGAGCCGGTCCGGACCGGCAGTGGCGATTTCCTGCTCCTGGGCCGTTGAGCAACACCCTTTCCGCCCGCCCTGTGGCGCAGCCCGTCTCGCCAGGGGGCCTGGGCCAGCGCCCCCCCGGCGGCCGGACCGTCGCGGCCGGCCTGCTGGCCACATCGGCCACGCCACTCACCACCGAAGGGGCCATGAACGTGTTCCACTCCACCCACAGTGCCCGCGGCGGGCAGGACCGGCTGACCTCCTGCCACATCCACGGCAGGCCTGAATCGTGATCCAGCTGCTCCGCCGCCTTTCTTCCAACATCGCCACAGCCGCACCCACCCGCCGCGCGCTGGTGGAATGGTGCGTGCTGACCCTCACCCTGCTGGCGCTGACCATCTATTTTGGCCCCTGGGTGCAGCAGTACCCCGAATCGCAGCGCCTGCCCGACCCCACCAATGCCGAGAACCACGCCACCCCCGTCGATTATCTGAACCTGCGCCTCTACGACCTGGCACTGGATCTGGACGGCCGCCCGCCAGGCGACCAGGTGGTGATGGTCGACATCGACGACATCAGCATGTTGCAGATCGGGCGCTGGCCGTGGTCTCGCCCGGTGATGGCCGCGCTTATCAACCGCATTGCCGACGGCCACCCCGAAGCCCTGGCCATCGACATCCTGTTTGCCGAAGTCTCGCCGCAACCGCACGAAGACCAGCTGCTGCGCAACAGCCTGCAGAATGCCGCCCGTCAGGGAACACGGGTGATCCTGGCGGTCGGCAAGGAGGAAGGCACCAACAACTACCTGCCACTCTACCCGCTGGACCTGATCGCCAGCGGCAACCGGTTGGGGCACATCAGCTTTCACATCGGCCGTGATGGCCTGGTGCGCGGCCTGTTCCTGGACGAAGGCCACCTGCCGGCCCTGGCCTGGGCACTGGTCAACCCCGAGGCCCGCTCGGATCACACCCAGACGCTGAACATGCTGCTGCAACGGCGCTGGGACACCCGCTCCCCCCTGTTGCCCGGCAATCTCTCGCAACCGCCACGCCGGATCTCGGCCGCTGCCCTGCTGCGCGGTGACACGCCCCTGTGGCAACTGGAAGGCAAGAAGGTGCTGCTGGGCAGCTCGGCCCTGGGGTCGGGAGACTTCTTCGTCAGCCCGCTGGTGGGTGCCGATTCGCGCCGCATCTCGGGGCTGGAGCTGCATGCCGCCGCTGCCGAAGCGCTGCTGGCCAACCACATCAAGCGGCCCCTGCCCATCAACCTGCAGGCCAGCCTCGATCTGCTGCTGGTGCTGCTGACGATGCTGCTGCTGTACCGAACACCACCCATCCCCGGCTGGATCATCACGATGGCGATCAGCTGCCTGCTGGTGCTGGCCAGCTGGCTGGCCTTTCGGGCCGGCTGGTGGCTGGCCCCGGGCGCTGCCCTGGTGTCGATCTGCATCGGCTACCCGCTCTGGAGCTGGCGCCGGCTGACGGCGGCCTCGGCCGGGCTGCTGCATCAGGCCCACTCGCTCGAACTGTTCGGCGGCGTCTTTGGCAGCCGTCAGCAGGCCTCGCGGCTGCACGAACCGATTGCCGCGCAGCTCACCCGCATCCAGCAGGCCACCCAGCAGGTGGGGCAGCTCAACCGCTTCCTGTCGGACAGCCTTCAGAGCCTGCCTCACCCGGTGCTGGTGGCCGACCACGAACAACGGCCGCTGCTGCGCAATCAGCGATTCAAGAATGCCTTCGGCAACGTTGGTGAATGCTGCAAGGACATCGCCGAATGCTTTCAGTCGATCTTCGGCTCGGTCCCCGCCGATTTCAACAACGACCCCTGCCGCCTGACCGGCGAGCATCAGGACAAGCAGCAGCGCTACTGGCGGGTCGACGTCAGTGCCACCGGTGCCAGCGCCGATGAACGACGCTGGCTGATCCAGTTCGTCGACCTGACCGCCAAGCGCCTGGCCGACCGCGAGCGCGAGGAAACCCTGTCCTTTCTCTCACACGACCTGCGCTCGCCCCAGGCCACCATCCTGGCCATCACCGAAAAGCTGCGTCACGTCGACGATGCCCGCGAACGTGCCGCCGGTCTGGACGAGGTGGCGCGCCAGTCGCGCCGGGCCCTGGAGCTGACCGATGGCTTTCTGGCCTACACCCGTGCCGAAATCAAGCAGATCCAGTTCGAGGAGATCGACCTCAACGACCTCATCACCGAGGTGGTCGATCTGGCCTGGTTCAGTGCCGCGGCCAAGAAGATCCGCCTGTTCCACGACGCAGGCGCACCGGCCCTGCTCACCTGCGACCCCGATCTGCTGCGCCGCGCCCTCTCGAACCTGGTCGAAAACGCCATCCGCCACGGTCCGCTCGACAGCGCCATCGAGCTGGGGCTGCACACCGCTGAAGAGCATTACCGGATCACCGTGCGCGACCAGGGACCGGGCGTGCCCCCTGAGAAACAGGCCCTGATCTTCAAACCCTTCTGGCAGGCGGACGGCAGCGAAACCGTCGGCAAAAAAACATCGAAAGGCAGTGCCGGCCTGGGTCTTGCGATGGTTCACAAGGCCATCCAGCGCCACGGCGGTACCATCCGCGTCTTCAACCACCCCGATGGGGGCGCCTGCTTCGAGATTCAGCTGCCTCGTGACGGAAGTGGCCCCACAGCCGCCTGAACGCGACGATTTGTACCATTCATCTTGCGGCCAAGGCTTATAATCGGCGATTACCCTGTTGCTGGCTGCACATGGGCCAAACCATCCGGGCGGCCTGTCAGCCTGGCTTGATGGGGCAGGAGGTCGGCAGCGGGCAACGTCAGGCGCCCCCAGCAGCGCTCCCATTGGCCTGCTCTCGTGCCAGGACTTGACCTGCCGCAAGACGGCCTGCCCCCCGACTGCTGCACAATACGCACGAAACGATCGATCGTGGACCGCTTCATCTCATGACCGAAGGCCGACTGTTTCGGCCAGGGCCTTGCAGGTATCCGCCCCCATGGCACTGCTGACCCTCGGCCTCAACCACACGACGGCGCCGCTGGCGCTGCGTGAGAAGATTGCCTTTCCCTCGGGCGAGGCCGTCGGGTCTGCGCTCGCCGATCTGCGTGCCCACCTGAAGTCGCTGGCCCCCGAAGCGGCCATCCTCTCCACCTGCAACCGTACCGAGATCTACTGTCAGACCGACGCCCCCGACGAAGCCGGGCCCGCCCTGACCGAATGGATCGGCCGCCACAAGGGGCTGGACGGCAACCTCGCCGAACACCTCTACCTGCTGCCCAACCAGGGCGCCGTGCGTCACGCCTTCCGCGTTGCCAGCGGGCTGGACTCGATGGTGCTGGGCGAGCCGCAGATCCTGGGCCAGATGAAGACCGCCGCCCGGCTGGCGCAGGACTCCAACATGCTGGGCAGCCACCTGCACCAGCTCTTTCAGCGCTCGTTCTCGGTGGCCAAGGAAGTACGCACCCAGACAGCCATCGGCGCGCAGTCGGTGTCGATGTCGGCCGCCAGTGTGCGGCTGGGCGAACAGATCTTCGAGCGGCTGGCCGACTGCTCGGTGCTCCTGATCGGCGCCGGGGAAATGATCGAACTGTGCGCAGCGCACTGGGCCCCCCACCCCAGGCGGATGGTGATCGCCAACCGGACGCTGGAACGGGCCCGTCCGCTGGCCGAACGCTTCGGCGCCAGCACCATGCCACTGGCCGAGCTGCCCCAGTGCCTCGACCAGTTCGATGTCGTCATCTCCTGCACCGCCAGCACCCTTCCCCTGATCGGCCTGGGCATGGTCGAACGCGCCGTGCGCCAGCGCCGCCACCGGCCCATGCTGATGATCGACCTGGCCGTGCCCCGCGACATCGAGGATGAGGTCTCGCGGCTGGACGACATCTTCCTCTATACCGTCGACGACCTGCGCGACGTCGTCGATGCCGGCCTGGAAGGCCGCAAGCTGGCCGTGGCCGAAGCCGAAAGCATCATCGACACCCAGGTCAGCGCCTTCATGAGCTGGCTGCAACAGCGCCGCACCGTACCGATGATCCAGGCGCTGCACGCCCGTGGCGACGCCATGCGCCGTGCCGAACTGGAACGCGCCCAGAAGATGCTGGCCCGCGGCGACGATCCCGCCGCCGTGCTCGATGCCCTGTCACGGGCACTCACCGCCAAATTCATGCACGGTCCCACCACGCTGCTGCACCGCCACGGTGCCCGCGACACCGAGCTGGCCAACATGCTCGGCAGCCTGTTCCCTTCCCCCCGCGGCGACCGTCAGGGCTGACCACCTCGCGCCCATTCCCGCCACCTCACTGCCGTACCGCCCCGCCTCATCGACAGAGGGCATCTGTCCCTGGTCCGCGCGCCCGGATAAGCCGGCCATACCGGACACTGGGCGCCCCAATGCCCCGCTCTCCACTGTACTCAGCTGCGCCTCGTGTCGGCACGACTGACGACAACCGGGAGCCATGCCGGCAGCATCTGCCCTGCCCAGAAAGACCTGCCCGACAACACGCCCCGCAAGACGGCCCGCTGCCGGGCAGCTACAGTCCGCCAGACACACAGGCGCGCGCCCATAAGCCCCCCGTGTCCATCGGTCTGACCAGGACGTGCACACCCCCACCATCCCTTCAAGAATGCGGGCTGGATACCTATTCGGCGCTTCTGGGCGCCATTCATGGAGAACCCGCTCATGCACACACCCGCCGCCACCCAAAAGCCTTCCTTGCCGGCCCGGCTGCTGCCACTCGCCCTGGCCGCCCTGCTGGCCGCCTGCGGTGGCGGTGGCGGCGGCGCACCGGCCCCCCAGGATCAGATCGGCATGACACCGCCGACCGGACAAAGCACGCCCGCCATCCCTGGCGACAAAGCGGGCACGGACCCAGGCACAAACGCCAGCGGCAACACCGGTTCTGGCTCCGGTTCGGGTTCGGGTTCGGGTT
>JAUNLD010000074.1 GCA_030532425.1 Lautropia sp.
GGTGCTCTCCTCGTAACACTAACACCTGAGCAGGTTTCTAGTGGGTCATTACAGGCATACGAAAGCCAGGAGGCGTCCGGCCATCAGGCCCGTTGAGCCGCTGCCGCACCATTATGCGCCTTTGTGTTGGTGGCACTGTTCTATTTCCGCACGAAGCGGCAAGGGTTCCGACAGGGGGGCGGAGACGCTTCAGGAGATGCACCGGGCCACAGAACGCTGCGGGCGAAGGGGGCCGGTTTCCCCGCTGTTCTGGGGAAGATGCCGGCGCGGGGCGTGGTACGCCCGGAGCGATGTGCGCGGGGGGAAGAGTGAGCCGGTACCGCTTCAGGCGAAGGGGGTGTGACGCAGCTGGCGGCTGTATTCGTGCACGGTCTCGACCAGCACCGCCACGTTGTCGGGCGGGGTGAACTGCGAGATGCCATGCCCCAGATTGAAGACGTGGCCACGGCCGGTGTTGGCGGCGCCGTAGCTGTCGAGGGTGCGGATCACCTGTTCGCGCACCTGCTTGGGCGAGGTCAGCAGGGCCAGCGGATCGAGGTTGCCCTGAAGTACGCAGCCGGGGCCGACACGCTGGCGGGCCAGGGCCAGGTTCATCGTCCAGTCCAGACCGATGGCAGAGGCGCCGCTTTCGGCCATGGCGCGCAGCCAGGGAGCGCCCCCCTTGGTGAACAGGATCGTCGGCACGCTTTCCATCTGCGGCCGGCCGTCGACACCCGTTTCCAGCCGGCCGGGGCTCAGGTTGGTCAGGATGCGGCGCATGTATTCCAGCGAAAACTGCTGGTAGAGGCCATCGGGCAGGATGCCACCCCAGGTGTCGAAGATCATCACCGCCTGTGCACCCGCCTCGATCTGGGCGTTGAGGTAGGCGGTGACGGCGCGGGTGTTGATTTCCAGCAGCCGGTGCATCAGATCGGGGCGCTGGTACATCAGCGTCTTGATCGTCTGGAAATCGGTACCGCCCCGGCCTTCGACCATGTAGCAGGCGAGGGTCCACGGACTGCCGGCAAAGCCGATCAGCGGCACACGGCCATCGAGCGCAGCACGGATCGTGCGCACCGCATCCATCACATAGCCCAGATCATCGTGCGGATCAGGCACGAACAGTGCCTTCAGATCATCCTCGTGACGGATGGTCTTTTCAAAGCGCGGACCTTCGCCCTGCTGGAAGCTCAGCCCCAGCCTCATCGCATCGGGAATGGTCAGGATGTCCGAGAACAGGATCGCCGCATCGAGCGGAAAGCGCGCCAGCGGCTGCAGTGTGACTTCACACGCCAGCTCGGGCGTCTTGCACAGGGCCAGGAAACTGCCGGCGCGCGCCCGCGTCGCGTTGTACTCGGGCAGGTAGCGCCCGGCCTGGCGCATCAGCCAGACGGGCGTGTAATCAGTGACCTGGCCACGCAGGGCACGCAGGAAAGTGTCGTTCTTGAGTGCCATCGTCGGGACCTGTCCCTCGTCAGCGGAATCGGCGGATGGTGTTGAGCTGTGCCGTGATGGCGGCCAGTTCGGAATGGGCACGGGCCAGGTCCAGCTTGCTCTTGGCGTTCTGCAGGGCTTCCTCGGCCGCACGCTTGGCATCGGCTGCGCGTGCTTCGTCCAGATCAGTGCCACGGATGGCGGTATCGGCCAGCACGGTGATGACATCAGGCTGGATTTCGAGGATGCCGCCCGCGACGAAGATCAGCTCATCCCTGGCTTCGCCCGGCACCTTGATGCGCACCGGTCCTGCCTTGATGCGGGTAATCAGCGGGGTGTGGTTGGGATAGACGCCCAGCTCTCCGGTCTCGCCAGGCAGCACGACGAACTCGGCCTGCCCGGAAAAGATCGATTCCTCGGCGCTGACCACTTCGACTTGAATCGTATTCATGACGTTTGATATCTCGCGGGTCGGGGCGACGGCGGGCGGGCCAGAGCCCGTCGCCGTCTTCATCGAAGTGTGTGCTTACTTGAGCTTCTTGGCCTTCTCGAAGGCCTCGTCGATGCTGCCGACCATGTAGAAGGCTGCTTCGGGCAGCTCGTCGCATTCGCCGTCGATGATCATCTTGAAGCCGCGGATGGTTTCCTTCAGCGGCACGTACTTGCCCGGTGCGCCGGTGAACACTTCGGCCACGTGGAAGGGCTGCGACAGGAAGCGCTGGATCTTCCGGGCACGGGCCACGGCCAGCTTGTCTTCGGGCGAGAGTTCGTCCATGCCCAGCAGGGCGATGATGTCACGCAGCTCCTTGTAGCGTTGCAGCGTGGCCTGAACACCGCGGGTGACGGCATAGTGCTCCTCACCGATGATGTTCGGGTCGATCTGGCGTGAGGTGGAATCCAGCGGATCGACGGCCGGATAGATACCCAGCGAGGCGATGTCACGCGACAGCACGACGGTGGCGTCGAGGTGGCCGAAGGTGGTGGCCGGCGAGGGGTCGGTCAGGTCGTCGGCCGGCACATACACGGCCTGGATCGAGGTGATCGAACCGGTCTTGGTCGAGGTGATCCGCTCCTGCAGGCGGCCCATTTCCTCGGCCAGCGTCGGCTGATAACCCACGGCCGAGGGCATCCGGCCCAGCAGCGCGGACACTTCGGTACCGGCCAGCGTGTAACGGTAGATGTTGTCGACGAAGAAGAGGATGTCACGACCTTCGTCACGGAAGCGCTCGGCCATCGTCAGGCCGGTCAGCGCCACGCGCAGACGGTTGCCCGGGGGCTCGTTCATCTGGCCGAACACCATCGCCACCTTCGACTGCGACAGGTCTTCCTGGACGATGACCTTGGCGTCGGACATCTCGTGATAGAAGTCGTTGCCCTCACGGGTACGCTCGCCCACACCGGCGAACACCGACAGACCCGAGTGCTCCTTGGCGATGTTGTTGATGAGCTCCAGCATGTTCACGGTCTTGCCCACGCCGGCGCCACCGAACAGACCCACCTTGCCGCCCTTGGCGAAGGGGCAGATCAGGTCGATCACCTTGATGCCGGTCTCCAGCAGCTCGACCGACGGCGACAGCTCGTCGAACTTGGGTGCCTGCTGGTGGATGCCGCGACGCTCTTCACTCTGGATCGGACCACGCTCGTCGATCGGACGGCCGAGCACATCCATCACGCGACCCAGCACGCCAGGGCCGACCGGCACCTGGATGGCGGCACCGGTGGCGCGCACGGCCATGCCGCGACGCAGGCCGTCGGACGAACCCATCGCGATGGTGCGGACGATGCCATCACCCAGCTGCTGCTGGACTTCAAATGTCAGACCCGGTTCGGCCAGCGAATCGCCGGCATCTTCGAGTACCAGCGCATCGTAGACCTTGGGCATGCCCTCACGCGGGAACTGGATGTCGACGACGGCGCCGATACACTGGACGATATGACCTTGTGCCATGAGGTTTCCTTTGAATACTGTTCGTTAGATTCGATCGGGGTCGTCGTCGGTCAGACCGCAGCAGCGCCGCCGACGATTTCACTGAGTTCCTGGGTGATGGCTGCCTGCCGTGCCTTGTTGTATGACAGCTGCAGCTCGTGGATGATTTTCTTGGCGTTGTCCGAGGCGGCCTTCATCGCCACCACCCGGGCGCTGTGTTCCGAGGCCATGTTCTCGGCCAGCGCCTGGTAGATCAGCGTCTCAAGATAGCGCCGCATCAGCTCGTCCAGCACCGACTGCGAATCCGGCTCGTAGAGGTAATCCCACGAGTATTCGGGATCGGGCCGGCCCAGCTTGTCTTCGGGCAGCGGCAGCAGCTGCTCGACCACCGGCGTCTGCAGCATCGTGTTCACGAAACGGGTGTAGGCCAGGTAGATGACATCGATCTCGCCTTTCAGGAAGGCATCGATCTGCACCTTGACCACCGGCGCCAGCCGCTCGATGTGGGGCACGTCACCGGGCTGAACCAGATGCGAGACGACCTTGACGCCGGTGCGGCTCATGAAGCCCAGGCCCTTGGCACCGATGGTGCTGGCCTCGAACTCGATGCCCTGATCGTGCAGTGCCTGCATCTTCTGGGTGACGGCCCGGAAGATGTTGGTGTTCAGGCCACCGCACAGACCCTTGTCACTGGTGACAAGAATGATGCCGGCCTTCTTCACCTGCTCACGCTTCTGCATGAAGGGGTGAACGTACTCGGGGTTCGCGGTCGACAGGTGCGCGGTGATGTTGCGGAGCTTGTCCGCATAGGGCCGGGCCTGCTTCATCCGGTCCTGAGCCTTGCGCATTTTCGATACCGAGACCATTTCCATGGCCTTTGTGATCTTTTGCGTGTTCTTGACGCTCTTGATCTGGTTTCGGATCTCTTTGCTGCTTGCCATAGTGGAGAAACTCGTTGGCGCATCGCCGAGGCGATGCGCGGTTCAGCCCGGGGGCTTTCTGCGGATGAGGGACGATCAGAATGCGCCGTTCTGCTTGAAGTCCTTCAGGACTTCGTGCATCTTGGCTTCGACCTCTTTGTTGAAAGCCTTGTCGCGTTCGAGCTCGGCCACGAAATCGGCATACTTGGTCTTGGCAAAATCGTGCAGCGCACGGTCGGCTGCCAGCACCTTCTCGACCGGGATGTCTTCGTAATAGCCGTTGTCCGAGGCAAACATCGTCAGTGCCTGTTCCCAGACCTGCAGCGGTGCATACTGGGCCTGCTTCATCAGCTCCGTCACCAGACGGCCATGATCCAGCTGCTTGCGGGTGCTTTCTTCCAGATCGGAAGCAAACTGCGCAAAGGCTGCCAGCTCGCGGTACTGGGCCAGGGCGATACGCGAGCCGCCGGCCAGCTTCTTGATGAGACCGGTCTGGGCCGCACCACCCACCCGCGACACCGAGATGCCGGGGTTCACGGCCGGACGGATGCCGGCGTTGAACAGGTCACTTTCCAGGAAGATCTGCCCGTCGGTGATCGAGATCACGTTGGTGGGCACGAAGGCCGACACGTCACCCGCCTGGGTTTCGATGATCGGCAGGGCCGTCAGCGAACCGGTCTTGCCCTTGACCTCACCGTTGGTGAAGGCCTCGACATACTCGGCGTTGACGCGGGCGGCACGCTCGAGCAGGCGCGAGTGCAGGTAGAACACGTCACCGGGATAGGCTTCACGGCCCGGCGGACGGCGCAGCAGCAGCGACACCTGACGATAGGCCCAGGCCTGCTTGGTCAGATCGTCGTAGATGATGAGGGCATCCTGGCCACGGTCGCGGAAGTATTCGCCCATCGTGCAGCCGGCATACGGTGCCAGATACTGCATGGCGGCGGACTCGGAGGCCGAGGCCGCGACGACGATGGTGTATTCCATCGCGCCGAACTCTTCGAGCTTGCGGACCACGTTGGCGATGGTCGAGGCCTTCTGGCCGATCGCCACGTAGATGCAGATCAGGTCCTTGCCCTTCTGGTTGATGATCGTGTCGACCGCCACCGCCGTCTTGCCGGTCTGACGGTCACCGATGATCAGCTCACGCTGGCCGCGGCCGATCGGCACCATGGCGTCGATCGACTTGATGCCGGTCTGCACCGGTTGCGACACCGACTGACGGGCGATGACGCCTGGCGCCACCTTCTCGATCACGTCGGTCAGCTTGGCATTGATCGGGCCCTTGCCGTCGATGGGCTCGCCCAGTGCGTTCACGACGCGACCGATCAGTTCGGGGCCGATCGGCACTTCGAGAATGCGGCCGGTGGTCTTGGCGATGTCGCCCTCGGAGATGTTCTCGTACTCACCCAGGATCACGGCGCCGACCGAATCGCGCTCAAGGTTGAGGGCCAGACCGAAGATGTTGTTCGGAAACTCGATCATCTCGCCCTGCATCACGTTGGACAGGCCGTGGATGCGGCAGATGCCATCGGTCACGGAGATGACGGTACCCTGGTTGCGGGAGTCCGCAGCAACCTCCAGGTTCTGAATCTTGCTTTTGAGCAGTTCGCTGATTTCAGCGGGATTGAGCTGCATGAAGGACACTCCTTATTTCGTCAGGGTCGAGGCAAGCTGAGCGAGCTTGCCGCGCACGGATGCGTCAATGACTTCGTCACCGATCTGAATCGAGACGCCGCCAATCAATTCGGGGTTTACGGTGGTGGATGCCTTGATGCCCTTGCCGTAGCGTGTCTTCAGGGTGGCGACGATTTCGTCGACCTGCGCAGGCTTGAGCGGGAAGGCCGATTCGATGCGGGCATCCAGCACGTCTTCGTGAAGGTCTCGGCTCTGCTCGAACAGGGCGCTGATCTGGGGCAGGAAGGCCAGGCGGCCGTTGTCGGCAAGAACCTTGACGAAGTTGCGCTGTTCCGGCTTCAGCTTGCCGGCAGCCTCGGCGATGATGGCGGCAGCCTTGTCGCGGTCGATGAGGGGGTTTTCCAGAAGCTCAGCGGCTGCATCGGCCTCGGCGACGGCGGTCAGACGCGCAAGTGCGTCGGACCAGTCCGCCAGCGAGCCGGATTCTGCCGCGAGCTTGAATGCCGCTTCCGCATAGGGACGGGCAATGGTCAGTGCTTCCGCCATGGTCTTAGGGGCTTAGCGCAGCTCGTTTTTCAGGTTGGACAACAGATCGGCATGCCGCTCGGCATTGATCTCCCGCTTCAGGATGCGCTCGGCACCGGAGACGGCCAGCTTGGCCACCTGGTCGCGCAGCTGGTCACGGGCGCGTTCTGCCGCCAGCGCGGCTTCTTCGGCAGCGGACTTCTGGGCACTGGAAATGATGCGGGCGGCTTCGGCACGGGCCTGCTCGATCAGTTCGGCGGCCTGCTTGTCGGCACCGGCACGCACTTCGATGGCATTGGCACGCGCCTGCTGCATTTCCTGCTCGGCACGTTGTCCTGCCAGCTGCAGATCGGCCTTGGCCTGGTCGGCCGCGGCAAGACCGGCGGCAATCTTCTTGCTGCGCTCATCCAGCGCAGCCGTGATCGGCGGCCAGACGAACTTGGCAACGAACCACCAGAGCGCCGCAAAGATGAAGACCTGGACGATGATCGTGGCGTTGATATACACGCGAGATTCTCCGTATCAACTGAACCATGAAGCGGCCCGGTGGTCGCGTCGTGCGACCACCGTCTGCCTGCTTCTCTCTACATCTACCGTTCTTCTGCGATCAGGCGAAGGGGTTGGCGAAGGCGAACAGCATGGCCACACCGACACCGATCAGGAAGGCAGCGTCGATCAGGCCGGCCAGCACGAACATCGAGGTTTGCAGTTTGCCCATCAGTTCAGGCTGCCGTGCGGAGCCTTCCAGGAATTTGCCACCCATCAGGGCGATACCGATGGAAGCGCCCAAAGCGCCCAGGCCAACGATGATGCCGCAGGCGATTGCGACGTAAGCTGCATTGGTCATGAAAGACTCCTAGTCGAAACAGACAAGAAAGGTTGAGAGAAACAAAAACGAACCTGCACGGGAGCAGAGGGAGGATGGCCACGCTGCGCGTCGGGCACAGCGCCGGCCATGAAAGAAGTCGTCACCGCGATCAGTGGGCGTCGTGCGCCTGACCCAGATAGATCAGGGTCAGCATCATGAAGATGAAGGCCTGCAGCACGATGATGAGGATGTGGAAGACGGCCCAGACCCAGCCCAGTGCGAAGTGCAGTGCGGCGCCCCAGATGGTGGCGGTGGCCCCCAGCAGCGCGAGCAGCATGAACACCATCTCGCCGGCAAACATGTTGCCGAACAGTCGCATGCCGAGCGACACGGTCTTGGCGACGTATTCGATGACCTGCAGCGAGAGGTTGCAGACCCACAGCAGGGGCTTGAACAGCAGGCCCAGGCCACTGTTGCCACCACTGCCGAAGGGGGCCGAGATCAGCTCGCCGAAGAAGTGGGCCTTCTTGGCCTTGACGCCGTAATAGAGCGAGGCAAACAGCACGACCAGCGACATGGCCAGGGTGGCGTTGATGTCGGCGGTGGGCAGCATGCGCTGATAACCCGAGATGCCCAGACCCGAGACGATGGCCGGCACCAGATCCACCGGCACCAGGTCGAGGGTGTTCATGAAGGTGATCCAGACGAACACCGTCAGGGCCAGCGGGGCGATGTAGCGGGTGTTGCCATGGATGATGGTGCGGGCCTGTTCGTCGATGTACTCGACGAGGAATTCGACGGCGCCGGCAAAACGGCCGGGTACGCCCGAGTGGATGCGACGTGCCACCAGCCATAGCAGGCCGCAGGCCAGCACGCCCATCAGTACCGACCAGAAGATCGTGTCGTAGTTGATGATGGAGAAATCGACGATGGCCTTCTGCGGATGGCCGGACGAGTTTGCGTGTCCGAGGTGGTGGACGATGTATTCAGCCGCGTTTGCCGGGCCGTGGGAGCCTTCTGTCGCCATCTTGGTAGTCGGTGTTACGGAATCAGGTTATGAATTCAGTCTGGCCGGGTACTCGAAACCGTTGTGGCCGGGACGGATGCCGCATCGTCGGGGGTGTGCTGCCGGCCCAGAAAGCCCAGCAGCGGCGCCAGCAGGGCCACGCTCATGCCCAGCAGCACAAACGCCCATTGGGCCTGAGGCTGCCACTTGACAATAGCCAGCAGGGCCAGCAATGTCAAGGCGAGCTTGAAGGCTTCGCCCAGGAAAAAAGCCATGACGAAAGCCTGTGGCGGCGCCTGCCGGAGCCGCTGCAGCAGGCGTGCGAACAGCAGGTTCGGCACGATGCAGGCAGCAGCACCCAGAAACACATCCAAGCCCGCAGGCAGGCCAGCAGACACCGCAGCCAGAATCGCCACGGGAATTACCAGCACGCCCTGCAAGCCAACGGTCTTCAACATTTTACCCGGTGCCAGTTAGAACCGACGGTCACGTCTCCTGAGCGCACTGCCCGGACGGCAGCCTGCCGGCCGGTGCCGGACGTGCGTGAAACCGCCGGGCAACGGTGAGGCGAAAACCTGCCGCGACGCCGTGCGCAAACGGCCTGGCCAACGCCTTCAAAAGCCAATGCGAGTATAGGGGGTACCGCAGTCTTGGTCAAAACGACACACACGGATCGGGCCAGGAATCAATCCCCTGCTCTCATCATAATGCAGAATCATGAATTCATGACGACAAAAAACGCGGTCAGGCACCCGTGAGTGGCTGACCGCGCTACGGGCGGGCGTCGACGCTCAGGCGTCGGCGTTCTCGTTCACGGCGGATGAGAGCTTGAGCCGGTCCAGCAGCCCGGTGAAGGCATCGTTGCTGGAAAAGTGGATCACCAGTTTGCCCTTGCCGCCTGCCTTGCTGATGATCTCGACGGTGGTGTTGAGATGATCGGCGATGCGGTCGCGCAGCCGGGCGACATCCCGGTCGAGCCCTTCGCTGTTCTTGCGGGCCGCCTGCCTGGCGCCCTTGCCTTCTTCCAGCTTCTGGGCCGCCAGCTTCTCGGTTTCGCGCACCGACAGCTTGCGATGGACCACCAGGTGGGCCATCAGGATCTGTTCGGCGCGTTCCAGCGAAAGCAGGGCGCGGGCATGGCCCATTTCCAGATCGCCGGCCAGCAGCATCGTCTGCACCGTGTCGGCCAGGTTGAGCAGGCGCAGCAGGTTGGAGGTGGCGCTGCGTGAGCGGCCGATGGCCTGGGCGGCCTGTTCGTGGGTATAGTCGAACTCGTCGATCAGGCGCTGGATGGCAAAGGCTTCTTCCAGCGGGTTCAGGTCTTCGCGCTGGATGTTCTCGATCAGCGCCAGGGCCAGTGCATTCTCGTCACTGACTTCCTTGATGATGACCGGAACCGTCTGCAACTGGGCCAGGGCTGCCGCGCGGAAACGGCGTTCACCGGCGATGATCTCGTAACGGCCCTGGTCGATGGGGCGGATCACCAGCGGCTGCAACAGGCCGTGTTCGACGATCGAGTCGGCCAGCTCCTGCAGCGCGGTCTCGTCCATGCGGGTGCGTGGCTGATAGCGGCCGGCCTGCAACAGGTTCAGTGCCACCTCGCGGATGGTTTCGTCACCGGCCGGGGCCTGAGCCAGCTGGGCCGGCGCCGGCGCGACCGGTGCGGCCGGCCTGTCTTCGATCATCGGCGCATCGCCGCCCAGCAGCGAGTCCAGGCCGCGACCAAGGCCGCCCTTCGCTTTCTTGCTCATTCCTTGCTCTCCTCGTGGTGTGCGTGGCCGGTGTCGGCACTTGCGTCATTGGCCTGACCGTCATGGGCGGAGCCTCCGGTGTGGGAGACCGATCCGGACGAGGCCGCCGCTTCCCCCGCGGGTGCGGCAGCCGTTGCGGGATGACTGCCCGGGATGTGGGCGCCTGCCGTGCCCGCCTCGGCGGTCTGCTCGGCCGGGCTGACGGGACCGCTGCCGGCGGCCGGTTTGCGGGCCTTCTGCATCTGGGCCACATAGGCAGGGGTGCGCTCGATCAGCTCGGAGGCAAAATCCAGATAACCGAGGGCCCCGCGTGAGCCGGGGTCGAAACGCACACCCGGCAGACCGTGGCTGGGCGCCTCGGCCAGGCGGATGTTGCGCGGGATCACGGCCTTGAAGACCTTTTCCTTGAAGTGCTCTTCGAGCTGGGCAGAAACCTGCTGGGCCAGCGTGATGCGGCTGTCGTACATCACCCGCAGAATCCCCATGATGCGGATCTCGGGGTTGAAGTTGGCATGCACCTTGCGGATCGTGCCGACCAGATCGCTCAGGCCTTCCAGTGCGTAGTATTCGCACTGCATCGGGATCACCACGCCTTGCGCGGCGCACAGGCCATTGAGGGTCAACAGCGACAGCGAGGGGGGAGAGTCGATCAGGATGTAGTCGTAATCGTCTGCGACCACGTCCAGTGCGTCGCGCAGCCGGCGCTCGCGCCGGTCCAGCTCGACCAGTTCCACCTCGGCGCCTGCCAGTTCGCGGTTGGCGGGCAGAAGATAGTAACCACCCGCTTCGCATAACTGGCGTGCCTCGTTGACGGTGGCTTCACCGATCAGGACGTCATAGACGGACAAGGGCAGCTGGCGCTTGTCGATGCCGCTGCCCATGGTGGCGTTGCCCTGGGGGTCGAGGTCGACCAGCAGCGCACGCTTGCCCAGCTGGCTGAGGGCGGCTGCCAGGTTTACCGAGGTCGTCGTCTTGCCGACCCCGCCTTTCTGGTTAGCAATGGTCAGGATGAGGGTCAAGCGGGCCTCCGTGCGGAAGGGGATTGGACTGTCTGGTCGGCCAGTGACGCAGCGTCCGCCGACAGGGCGGTGCCGCGTTTCAGGATGGCCAGATAGCGCTGAATGTCCGGATTGGGGGTGAGCAGCGTCTCGATGGCCGCCACATTCATGCTGGCTGGCATCTGCTGCTGCTCTTCGGCGAGACGGGCTGCCTTCATGGCAAAAGCAAGTGAGTCTTCACTCATGTAAGGTTCGCAGAGGGATGCAAAGCGTCCCAGGGCGGTGAAGGCCCGGCAGATGAAGTGTCGCGGCTGCCCGGTGGGCAAGGTGATGCGCTCGCGTGAAAGCAGCGCATCGAGGTCTTCGATCCTGCCAGCCAGCACACGCGCATTCTTCAATCCGAGTGTAAGCACTGACTGACGAAGGAAAGCCACCTTCTTGCCGATCGGTTCCAGCAGGTGGATGGGTCGATCGGGTTGGGCGATGGCCAGCAGGATGCCCGGAAAACCGGCACCCGTTCCTACGTCAGTGAGCACTTGCTCTCTTGCTGACAGGCGCTGCTCGATCACGGGCAGGATCGCCAGACTGTCGAGCAGATGGTCGCCCACCAGCGTGCCGCCATCCTGCGCGCCGAGCAGGTTGTAGGTGCGGTTCCATTGCAGCAGCAAGGCGGCCCAGCGCGATACCTGCGTCAGACATGCGTCGTCCAGCCGCAGGCCCAGGGCCTGCACGCCAAGATGCAGGCGCTGTTCGTCGGCGTCGGTCCAGGTGCTGGTCTGGGGGCGGCCGTGGGCCGGGCTGCTGCGCATCAGGACGCCTCCGTTACCGGGTGCGTTGGGTTCTTGCCGTGCAGCTTCTTCAGGTGTACCAGCAACAGTGAAACTGCTGCCGGCGTCATGCCGGGGATACGCCCGGCCTGACCGATGGTCTGGGGGCGCTGCGCCATCAGTTTCTGACGCACCTCGTTGGAGAGGCCGGCAATCTGCTGATAGTCCAGCGTCTCGGGGATGGGCGTGTTTTCCTGCTTGGCCATCCGTGCCACTTCCAGGTGCTGGCGGTCGATGTAACCCTGATACTTGATCTGGATTTCGACCTGCTCTGCCACACTGCGGTCTGCCAGAGCCGGGCTGTCGGCCTCGGCGAAGCGTGTGCGCAGTTGCGCCAGATTGACATCGGGGCGCTTCAGCAGATTATAAAGTGAGTGTTCACTACCTGACTGAATGGCGCTAAAAGGTTCTGTCTGCCCTTGCTCGATCAGCCGTGGGTTCAGGTAGGTGGCACGCAGTCGGCCCAGTTCCTGCTCGATCGCATCGCGCTTGGCGGTGAACATCTGCCAGCGCACATCATCCACACAGCCCAGCTGGCGACCGATTTCGGTCAGGCGCAGGTCGGCATTGTCCTCGCGCAGGCTCAGCCGGTACTCGGCCCGGCTGGTGAACATCCGGTACGGCTCGGTCACACCCTGCGTCAGCAGATCGTCCAGCATCACCCCCATGTAGGCCTGGCTGCGTTGCGGCACCCAGGGGGCTTCGCCACGTACCTGGCGGGCCGCATTCAGGCCCGCCAGCAGGCCTTGCGCCGCAGCCTCTTCATAGCCCGTGGTGCCGTTGATCTGGCCGGCAAAGAACAGGCCCTGAATCTGTCGCGTCTCCAGACCGGGCTTCAGGGCGCGGGGGTCGAAATAATCGTATTCGATCGCATAACCGGGCCGCAGGATGTGAGCCTGCTCCAGCCCTGTCATCGACTGCACCACCGCCAGCTGCGTGTCGAAGGGCAGGCTGGTGGAAATGCCGTTGGGATAGATCTCGTGAGTATCCAGCCCTTCGGGTTCCAGATAGATCTGATGCGACGACTTGTCGGCAAAGCGGTGGATCTTGTCCTCGATCGACGGGCAATAACGCGGCCCCACCCCTTCGATCACCCCGGCAAAGAGCGGGGAGCGGTCCAGCGCCTGCCGGATGATCTCGTGCGTGCGCTCGTTGGTATGCGTGACCCAGCAGGGCAGTTGCCGCGGATGCTGAGCGGCATGCCCCAGAAAGGAAAAAACAGGCACCGGGTCACTGTCGCCTGGCTGTTCGGCCAGGCGCGAATAGTCGATGGTCTTGCCGTCGATACGTGGGGGGGTACCCGTCTTCAGGCGGCCCTGCGGCAGAGCCATCTCCCGCAAACGGGCCGCCAGGGTACGGGCTGATGGATCCCCGGCACGGCCTGCCTCGTAATTGTCCAGCCCGACGTGCACCTTGCCATTGAGAAAGGTACCCGCCGTCAGCACCACCGTGTGCCCACGGAAAACGATGCCCAGCTGTGTGACGACGCCCGTGACGCGATCACCTTCCAGCAGCAGATCATCCACCGCCTGCTGGAATATCGTTAAATTCTGTTGATTCTCTAGGCCGTGACGAATGGCTTTTCGATAGAGAACACGATCTGCCTGCGCGCGTGTTGCCCGTACCGCCGGCCCCTTGCTGGCGTTCAGGATACGAAACTGGATACCGGCGTGATCGGTAGCGATGGCCATGATGCCGCCAAGCGCATCAACCTCTTTCACCAGGTGCCCTTTGCCAATGCCCCCGATCGACGGGTTGCACGACATTTGACCCAAAGTGTCAAGGTTGTGGCTTAAAAGCAACGTTTTGGCGCCGGTGCGTGCCGCGGCCAGACTGGCTTCGGTGCCGGCATGGCCCCCGCCCACGACAATGACGTCGAAGGTGACAGGGTGTGTGGTGCTCATATCTTCTTATTATAAATCGCACCCTGTTGCTTTGGTGGGCTTTTGGTGGTTGTTTCACGTGAAACAGCAAGAATTTGTTCGGGCTCATGCAGAGAAGGATGGGGGAGAAGGGGCATACAAAGCACGAAAAGATAAAGAGGGGATCTTCTGATCTCTCAGGGAGGAAGGTGCAGGGGGAGAAGAGGGGGGGGAGAGGCTTGATAGAGGAGATGGGGAAGAGAAAGGCAAGGAATCGGGGAGGGAGAGGCGAGAGCGGAGGAGAACGGAATCCTGGAAACGAAGAGAAGGATGGATGATAGGGATAAGGTGAAAGAGGGGAAAGAGAGAAGAAGAGGAGGATATAGGGCGGGGGTTAGGGAGGGGGCTTAGGAGGGTAAGGGTAGTAGGGAGAGAAAGGGGGAATGGGGACGGAAGGCGAAAAAGTTGCAAAGATTGAGGAAGGATAGGGATAAGGCGAGGAGCCGGGGTAAAGCTTGAGAGTAGGACAAGGGGGTGAGGGAAAGAGGCGGGCAATGG